>CANOET010000036.1 GCA_947564835.1 uncultured Eubacterium sp.
CCGTGATTCCATGCTGTAGTGTACTTCAGCAAAGTATCAAATAGTATACTTTTTGGCAATTTATTTACCTATTATATTTGTAATTAATTACGGAATGATTTTATAGATTTCTGCTAAGAAATTGAAAGAATATATACATATTTTGTAAATAAGCCAAAAAAACCTTGCATGTACGCAAATAATATGGTAGATTTAGGAGGAAAAAGAACACTATCAAAAAGTATACTTTTTGGAAGTTCATGGACGGTTATTACAGAGGTACGCTTATGAAGGTCGAGAATATAAAGCAGCTGCTGCTATCGCAGACTGCCATCCTGGTTTATGAAATTCTGATACTAACAGCTTTGCTTATTCTAATAACGATACTTACGAAAAAAAGAAGGCATAGAAAACAAATGCAAACGGCTGCACAGGAGCGGCAGCGAAAGCAGTCACTGGATGATTCACTTTCTAATCAGAGGCGGAGGTAAAAGAAATGAATATTATTTTGTCAGTCTATTCCAAAGACGCATTCAGAGAGTATCGGCTCCCGTCTTTCAACAATGCGGATTATACAGTTACGCTGCAGAGTGATTTCTTTCAGTTAAGCCAGAACCGCAGCTTGTATCTGGAAGTGATAGACCATAAATGGAGTTTTAAGCAAAATGCTTTTTATCACATGAAAAAAAATGGAGCGAGATACGAAGGGCACAGTCTGAAGGATCAGGATGTTTTAAACTTACATATTTCAGGAGAAAAGGAGATTGTCTTAATTGTTAAATATGTGGATTCTGTTTTTCATGCTTATGAAAAATATTCACTGGAAGGGATCAGCCAGATTACAATCGGTGAAAGGCCGGAGTGTGATATTTCTTATGATTATATGAAGCTTGTTTCCAGAGAACATGCGGTGATTGTACGGTCCGGGCCAGGATATAAGATTGTGAACAACAGCTTGAACGGTACATATGTCAATTCTTATCGGATCGAAAAAGAATGTACCCTGAGCCCCGGGGCGTGTATTGATATTATGGGGCTGCGTATGATCTATCTCGGAAGCTGTCTTGCGGTAGATGTTGCCGGGAGCGGAGCCAAAGTGAATAAGAGAAAGCTAAGTCCGATACGGCTTGTTCAGACAGATGGCATAGACAGGGAGAACGATGTAGTGTCTCATGGTAAGAGCGTATACCATCGTTCGCCGCGTACGTTTCATGAGCTTGCAGGAGGGGCAATTGAAATTGAAATGCCGCCGCAGATGAATCCGCAGAAGCAGCAGCCGTTGCTGCTTACCATCGGACCTTCGCTTACGATGGCGATTCCCATGGTAGGGGGCTGCCTGCTGATGGCGGCGTCTTCCTCCGGGGGCAGTCCGCTGTCTATGTATTCCGGGCTGCTGATGTCTGTTTCTTCTGCTGTGTTTGGTGTTTTTTGGGCGCTGCAGAGTATCCGGTTTCAGAAAAAAGCGGATGCAGAAGCTAGAAAATTAAGATTTGATAGTTATAGTGAATATCTGCTGGAAAAGACGGAAGAGATTAAGGCAAGCTACGAAAATGTGTCTAAAAGCCTGTTTGATATGTATCCGGATGCAGGCAGCTGTTTGTCATATGACGGAAGCAGGGGGATTTTGTGGAACCGCAACGCGACGCACAAAGATTATCTGACACACCGGCTTGGTATGGGAAATGTGCCGTTTCCGGTTACGATCCAGGCACAGAAGAAAAGATTTTCTGTTTATAAGGATGAGCTGGCTGACAAACCATATTTTATTAAAGAAAACTACGATATGCTGTATGATGTTCCAGTCGTCCTGGATCTTTCGGCGCATAAGCTGATCGGTGTAGTAGGGGGACCGCGGAAGACAGGTGCGATTGAAGTTGCGAAACTGCTGTCGGCGCAGATTGCTGCGAATAACTGTTATACAGATGTAAAATTGGGCTTTATTTATAACCAGGAAGCGTGTAATCAGGAAAAAATGTGGGAGTTTGCCAGGTGGCTTCCCCATGTGTGGTCGGAGGATAAAAAGACCAGGTATTGTGCGGCTAATGCAGAACAGGCAAGCGATGTATTTTACGAGCTGACGAAAATTTTCCGCAGCAGAATGGAAGAGGCAAAGGAATCGTCTGCAGCTCAGATACATATACCAAAGCCATATTATATTCTGTTTATTTCGGATACAGGATTTTTAGAAGGGGAGTTAATATCCAGGTATATATTTGACAAAGAACCCGCAGCCGGGCTGACAACGATTATGCTTACCGAACGGTATGAGGAGCTGCCGAATGCCTGTGATTTTATTATAGAGAATACACAACGGTTCCAGGGTATGTATGATGTGCTGGCAGGAGAAGAAAACGGGCAGAATATTAAATTTGACCGCGTGGATGATTATCAGCTGGACAGATTTGCCAGGCATTTGATCACGCTGCAGGTAAAAGAGATGGAAAAAGGCGGGGAAATCCCGAATGCCCTAACCTTTTTTGAGATGATGGGAGTGGCAAGGCCGCAGGAGCTTCCGGTAAAGGACCTTTGGGCGAAGAACAGGACTTATGACAATATCAAAGGGATAATTGGCGCAAAAGCGGGCGGTGTGCCATGTTATTTGGATGTGCATGAAAAATACCATGGCCCGCACGGCCTGGTAGCCGGTACGACTGGTTCTGGAAAGTCGGAAACACTGCAGACCTACATGCTGTCGCTTGCAGTCAACTACAGCCCGGATGATATCGGGTTTTTCATTATAGATTATAAGGGCGGCGGCATGGCGAATTTATTTGACGGGCTTCCGCATATGGTAGGGCAGATTTCCAACTTGTCCGGCAATCAGGTGAAACGGGCGATGATTTCTATCAAAAGTGAAAACCGCAGACGCCAGCGTGTCTTTACTGAGAATGGGGTAAATAACATTAACTTGTATACGCGGCTGTACAAAAATGGGGAAGCTTCCATTCCGGTGCCGCATCTTTTTATTATCATTGATGAGTTTGCAGAGTTAAAAAGGGAAGAGCCAGATTTTATGCGTGAGCTGATTTCGGTGGCACAGGTGGGGCGCAGCCTTGGCGTACATATGATCCTGGCGACCCAAAAACCGAGCGGTACCGTGGACGATAATATCTGGAGCAATTCAAAATTCCGTTTGTGCCTGCGCGTGCAGGATAAGCAGGACAGCAGTGACATGCTGCATAAGCCGGACGCGGCCTATATTACGCAGGCCGGGCGCTGTTATCTGCAGGTCGGTAATGATGAAGTATATGAGCTGTTCCAGTCTGGATATAGCGGGGCTGCTTATGAAGAAAATGTAAATATGGGCAGTACAGAAATTGCAAAAATGCTGAACCTGGATGGGACAGTAGAGATGACTGGCAACTCGGTGAAGCTGTCGCAAAAGAAAAAAGTAGAATATATGTGGCTGGAACAGCTGGCGGACTGTCTGGAACTGGCGCAGAAGGCGGCTAAAATATCACTGGAGGAATGTGAGAACAAACAGCAGCTGGGCAGGCTGATCCATGCGATGTATAAAGCGATGTGGTTTCAAAAGCTGGAATACCCGGTCAGCCGGTATAATACGGATCGGCTGTGCGATTTTCTAAGCCTTTACCGGAAGGCTCAAAAACGAAAGGGAACCAAACAGGAAATAATCGAAGAAGTGTTGGAGGAGTCGGTCTCCCGGAAGGTGAAGCTGCCGCAAAAGAAAGAAAAAACACAGTTAGATGCCGTCAAGGAATATCTGGCACAGAAAGCGGAAGAATGCGGCTACGATTATCATATGCAGCTGTGGATGCCGGTGCTGCCGGATCATATTTATCTGGAAGAATTTGCGGAATTTACGGCAGCCTGTTATCAGGACGGACGCTGGCCGCAGCACAGCGGCTCCTGGAGCCTGGAAGTTGTTGTTGGTAAAATGGATGACCCTGCAAATCAGAATCAGATGCCTTTGTATATTGATTTTGCGAAAACGGGGCACCTCGCCGTTTTTGGAAGTATTGTCAGCGGGAAAAGTACGTTTATGCAGACGCTTGCTTATGCGCTGATTCACCGTTATACACCGGATATGATCAACATTTATGCGCTGGATTTTAGCAGCAAACTGATGTCTGCGTTCGAACAGGCGCCGCAGGTGGGCGGTGTCATGTATGAAAATGACCTGGATAAAATCAGTAAATTTTTCAATATGGTCAGAATGGTCCTGCAGGAACGAAAGACTTTGCTGCGAGGGGGCAATTACAGCCAGTATATTCAGATGCATGGGGTTACCATGCCTGCAATTTTAATATTTGTGGACAATTATGCGTCTTTTAAAGAAAAGACAGGCGAAAAATACGAGGAAACGATGATTGCTTTGTCGAAAGAAGGCGTCAGCCAGGGGATTTTTCTGATTGTATCCGGCAACGGTATTGGTATGAACGATATTACATCCCGCGTGTGTGAGAATATTACGCTGGCGTTGTGCCTGCAGCTGCAGGAGAAATATGAATACATAGACCTGCTGCATACGAACCAGATAGAAGTACTGCCGGAGAGCGGGGTAAAAGGCAGGGGGCTGGCGGATTATGAAGGACGTATTCTGGAGTTTCAGACAGCGCTTGCGCAAGAAGCGGAAAATGATTACCAGAGGATGGAAGAAATCCGCGGCAGGTGTGAGGAGATGAAGGCGGCATGGACTGGAAAGGCCGCAAGGCTGATTCCGGAGATCCCGAAAAAACCGGTATGGTCACAGTTCCATGTATTGGATGAATACCAGAAGATGCGCGGCGACAAGGGGATGCTTCCGGTTGCTTATGATGCGGCGAACGCCCAGGTATACGGAATTGACCTGCGCCATAGTTACTGCTATATGGCCTATGGAACAGCGCATTCCGGCAAAACCAATTTCCTGAAGGTGTGTGTACAGGCTGCAATGGAAAAAGGCGGACAGGTATGTGTGATTGATCAGGAGCAGCAGGAGTTCAAAAGCTATGCTTCTGAAAAGATCCGTTATGCAGCGGACGAGAAAAGTATTCATGATTTATTTTTGGAGCTTCAGCCTGCTGTTGTGCAAAGAAATCAGAAAAAACGCGCATTGCTGAACAAGGACTGCGAAGAAGATGAACTATTTGCGGCTATGTCCGAAGAGCAGCCATATTTTATTTTTATAGCGGACATGAAGTGGTTTATCCAGCTGGTCAGCCAGTCACAATATGACATGAAAGGCTTTCTGGTAAACATTATTTCAAAAGGAAGCCTGCTTCATATTTATTTTTTCAGCGCTATTTCGCTCAAAGACCATTTGGATATTTTTGGGGATGAATTGTATGAAGCGTTTACCGGGTATAAGACGGGTGTTCATTTTGGAGGAAACACAGCAGACAACCGGGTGCTGAATTATGATCATATCCCATATGCCGAACAGTCGAAAGCGCTTGCTCCGGGGATTGGCCTGCTGCCGGAAGTAATGTCAGAAGAGGCTGCATCGAAAATAATCGTTCCGCTTGCCAGAAGATAGCGGATATCTGTTTGAGGAGGTGGAAAACGATGATATTAACCGATATCTACATACCTGCGGTAGATGACCATTATGATTTTATGCTGGATGAAAATGTACCGGCCATACAGATTATGGAAGAAATCAGTGAGATGATCGCGAAAAAGGTGAAAGAAAAAAAGCCGGGCCGGATCTTGGATTTTGTGTTATATTCCCGGGATTCGGATACGATGCTGGATCAAAACCGGAGCCTTTTTGCAAATGGAGTCCATGATGGAAGCAGGCTGATACTGGTATGAGGAATGCGTGTGGCTAAGGGAAAAGAGGTTAGATATGGCAGATAAGATTAAGATCAACACGAACAGGCTGGGGACAGATGCCGAGAACATCAAACGTTATATTGATAATCTGGCAAGTGAAGCGGAAAATATGAAAAACAACGTCAACGCCCTGAAAAAAATGTGGGAAGGGCCCGGCTGCCAGGCGTTTGATCAGGCGTTTCAGAATGATATGCGGGCAATGGACACCGTAATAAAAAATCTGAAAAGTATCTGGAACTATGATACAAACGCGAAGAAGGAATACGAGGACTGTGAACGGAAGGTTTCTTCGATGATCGCAAATATCAGAATATAGGAGGGATGAAAATGGCAGATGTCCGGTTAAAGGTAACCCCGGGTGAGCTGCAAAGGCATGCGGCTGAGCTGGAAAGGCAGATTGCAAATGCACAGAGAAATTGGAAGGGGTTGTGCGAAACGGTTAGAGCATCCCGGTATTATTGGGAAGGTGAAGCGGGAGATCGCGGACGGAAGCTTTTAGATGACAGGATGGAAGATGTACAGGCCGTATTCAGCCGTTTATCTGAGCATCCGTCAGATTTGCTGGAGATGGCCGGTATTTATACAGATACAGAAACAAAGGCATTGAATCTGGCTGGAACCTTGTCGGATCATGTCATTGAGTAAAGGAGGAGCAGATGGCGAAGACAATGTATGCGATTGAAATGGATTTTGCAAATGCCAGCAGGCAGGCGGATGAACTGGATCGGATTGCGCAGAGCTTACATAACCTGGTAAACAGCCAGTTTCAATCGTGCCTGCGCGGGGTCGCATCTGACTGGAAAGGCGAGAATGCGTCAACGTTTTACCAAAAAGGGAATAAGCTTGGTGAAAATATGAAGCAGTCTGTATCAGATTTGAAAAAAACAGCGGCTACAATACGGACGATTGCCCGAAATACCTATCTGGCAGAAAAGAGAAATTTTGAAATTGCACAGATGCGTACATACCGCGGCTGAGAAGCAGGATCTTTGTAATGTAGCAAATACATTTCAGGATAAACATTATAAATTTAAGGAGGTCATTGAAATGGCAAGTCAGATTACCGTAAGTACAAGAGAACTTAATAACAAGTCGCAGTCTTTGCAGAACAGCAACAACCGGCTGAACCAGATGATTGATCAGCTGCGCCAGCAGGAGGTTTCGCTGTGCAGCATGTGGGAAGGGGATGCAAAAGATGAGTTTGACAAGGCGTTCCGAAGCGATATTCAGCAAATGAAAAATTTCTATGAAGAGATTAAAAATTATATTGTCAGGCTAAATGAAATCATTAAAAACTATGACCAGGCAGAAGCAAAGAATGTACAGATCGCAAGAGAGCGCAAGTATCGTTAACGGACAGGCGGCAGGACATAGAGGAAGCTGGGAAGCAGAAGGAATGAGGAAAGAGAGGAATACGATATGATTACAGGGACATTGAAAGTAGAACCGGCGAAGTTAAAAAATGCAGCGAATCAATTTAACAGTACGGGCAATCAGATCCGGTCTTTGACACAGAGCATGACACAGACCGTAGAGCAGATGACCGGCCAGGTATGGAGCGGCGATGCAGCGAGGGCTTATACGACAAAATTTAAAGGCCTGCAAGATGATATTCAAAAAATGATCAAAATGGTGAATGAGCATGTCGCGGACCTGAACCAGATGGCACAGATCCTGATTGATGTAGAAAACAAAAATCAGCAGACGGCAAATACGTTAAAAAATAATATCATCTCATAATTCCAAATATAACCGCAATAAGGCGCTTGAAAGGGTGCCTTATTGTATCCATTACGGAGAAGCGGAAGATGGCAGGATTAAAAAAAATAAGTATAAAAATCTGGCTGCTGGCAGTTTGTCTTTGCATTTTCTGCCCTGAAAAAGTGTCAGCGGCGCAGGCAGGGCCTGCAGCAGGGGCTAAAGCCGGTGTCGTTGAAGTGCAAAGCGGCTTTTTGGATAAAAAGGGAAAATTCCGGGTGATGAAATCCGCAAGCGGATTCCTGATCTCAAACGATACGGATGATACTTATATTATTACAAACTGCAGCAATGTGTCCAATACACTGCAAGCCATCAAAAAATACTGTAAAAAAAATTCTATTGATACAGCGGATATGCAGTTCTCCAATCAGATACAGGTTGTTGTAAAAGGGGATATTACGGCAGACGCAGAGGTTGTGGTGAAAAGTACCGAAAAGGATTATTGCGTGCTGTCTGCCGCAAATGTTGTCAGCCAGAAAGAATCTTTAAAATTGGGAGACAGTTCACGGGCCGCGGTTCAGGATCCTGTTTTTGCATATGGGTTTTTAAAAGATGCCGGCATGCAGGAAGGGGCAATGGACTATTCTGAAGCAGATGTTAAGATGCTGCAGGGGGTCCTTACAGAAAATGAGACAAATCTGGATCAGAATGCGTATCTGGTGCATACGGCGCCAATCACGCAAGGATACGCAGGCGGGCCGCTGCTGGATGCGGATGGATATGTGATTGGGGTAAACTGCAGGCAGCCGTCAGAGGATGATACAGGGGCAGCTTATGCGCTGCCGGTGAATGAAATATGTGCGGTGCTGGATAATTTTTCGATTTATTACGGCAGCAGGAAGATCGATGAGGCTTATGCCGGGCTGCAGGCTTTGCATCAGGAATGTGCAGGACTTTATGAAGCGGGCGGATATAAACGGGAATCCGCAGAAGCGCTGAAAAAAGCGCTTACGGAGGCAGAAGAGGTATTGCAACAGGAAAAGCCCGGGGCTGCAGAACTGGAAGAAGCAGGCAGGGCATTGCTGGAAGCAAAAGACGGGCTGGTGTTGAAGATGAAAAAACTTACCATGCTTATGATCGGACTAGGTGTATGCGATGGAATTTTGTTCTTGTGGTTATTGATTCTTGCCATAAAAAACGCAAGTGAGAAAAAGAAGATGAATCGGCTGCTGCAAAACACGGCAGGCCAGAACCGGCCGCTGCAAAACACGGCAAGCCAGAACCGGCAGGCTCCGTCAGAATACAAAATGATTCGTTTGACAAGGAAAAAAACGGGGCAGTCTATTCCGGTCAATCGAAGAAATTTCAGCATGGGAAAAAATCCGTCAGCTACAGACTATTGCATTGCAGATAACCAGACAGTCAGCAGAAAGCATGCTGTATTATATGAAAAAAACGGCAGCTGGTATATAGATGATATGGATTCCTTAAACGGAACATATGTGAACGGAAGCAGGGTTCTGCCAGGGCAGGCGGTTCTGGTAAAAGATGGAGATGAGATTGCCTTGTCAGATGAATCATTTCTTGTGCAGATATAATGGACAGAGACTTTGGGAAGACAGCGGGAGGATGGTGTTATGGCGGAATTTGAGATTGAATTAGGACGGACAGCAAAATGGGCATCAGAGCTGGAAGGGTTACATGGTGAACTGCGTCAGCAGAAAGGCCGTGTGGAAAGCGTTGCCAGGAAATTAAAGTTCAAAGGGGATTATGTGGGTGTGGATATTGCACTTGGCAAAACCGCTTCCAATCTGGGTAAGCTGCAGACGCAGATGAAACAGTACGGCGGTATGCTGGGGAATATTGTAAAGGCGTACAAAGGCGCGGAGTCTGCAATCGTTGCGAAAGTGACACCGGCAATGAAAATAGAAAACGCGGTAAATGAAGCAGGGGATTTGGTGCTTTCCCTGATGTCAGAATTTGGAATAGCGGGGAGTACCGCATCAGCCCTTATCAAATTTCTGGGCGGTGCAGCTGACGGAATTGATGCAAAAGATATTTTATCCTTAATAAAGGGGGCAAACGGGCAGGTCGGTAAAATTGCAAAAGTACTGGGAAAGGAAGCAAAAGACAGAAACTGGGCAGATGCTTTCTTCGGTACGTTCTCTAAAAGTATGTGGGAGAAATTAGATGTTAAACCGAATGCTTCCTTATTGACGAAATGGAAGGCAGCCTTTAAAGATCAGTTAAGCTTAGAAGATTATATACCGGAAGTAGGTAAAAACGGTAAGGTTACAACTGCATCTAAAGTGCAGGTAGCATCCAAATATATAGGAGCTGCAATATCATTTGCCCTGACTGCATTGGATAACAAGGAAGAACAAGGCGGCGTTATGAATGGCAGGGCATGGGAAGAAACGATTGTGGAAACAGGGGTATCAGCAGTCGAAGGAGCTGTCATTGGCAGCACGGTTGCAGCCCTCATCGGCGGTGCGCCAGTCGTTGTCGTAGGTGCCGCAACGGTTGGCGTGACATGGGCTGTTGATATGGGATACAAAGCGCTTACAGGAAGCGAAGACGGAATCATTGAGGATGCGTCTGACTGGATTTGTGACCATGTGGTAGAACCGGTTGGGAAGGCAGTCGGCAACTGGGCAAAATCAACCTGGGATTCTGTAACAAATTTCTTTTCCGGAAATAAGCAAAAGCCCGCATACAGCGGCGCATGGTGATAGAGAGATAAGGAGGATAAAATGGGAGCAAAGATTCAGGAATTATTGCCGATTGGGAGTGTTGTATGGCTGAAAGATGCAAAAAGGCCTATGATGATCTTCGGTATCAAGCAGACGGATACAGACACACAGGAGGAATATGACTATATCGGGGTTTTGTATCCGGAAGGCAATATGGGGCCGCAGACGAATTTTTTATTTTATCATGCGGATATTGAGCGGGTGGAATTTCGCGGATATGACAATGAAGCAAGAAAAGTTTTTATGGACAAACTAGCGGAGGTCTACCAGGATCAGACTGCTGGAGAACAGCATTGATATCATCCCAGACAGATCTGCCTGTTGTTTATGCAGATAAGGCGATGCGGAAAGGGGAAGCATATGGCAGGATTGGCAAGCTATGAATTATGGTTTTACGGCGGCATAGCCGTTATGGTCCTGGCAGGCCTGCTGCTGGCTTTGCAGACGGTGCTGTTTTTGATCAAACGGCAAAGCATCGGCAGGAAGTTGGACGAAGAGTATGGACAGCCGCAAAAGTATAACATCAAAGGTGAAGGGAATCAGATATGGCTGCAATAGTTGCGGGGCTTTATGAAATACAGCAAAAAATCGGTGCAGGCGGCGGGGGTATTGTTTTTTTGGGGCGCCATATCCGGTTGAATAAAAAAATAGTCTTAAAGGCGGATAAGCGGAAACTGAGCGCCGGGGCGGAAAAATTAAGAAACGAAGTCGATTTGTTAAAAGGTCTGAGCCATACATATATTCCGCAAGTTTATGACTTTGTGCAGGAAAACAATGTTGTCTACACGGTGATGGACTATGTCGAGGGGGAGAGCCTGGATAAACTGTTGGCGCGGGGGCAGAAGATTCCGCAGAGGATGATTGTAAAATGGGCATGCCAGCTGCTGGAGGCTTTGAGTTATCTGCATAAGCAAAAGCCATACGGAATCCTGCACGGTGATATCAAGCCGGCAAATATTATGCTGCGGCCGGATGGCGATATCTGCCTGATTGATTTTAATATTGCGCTGGCTCTGGGCGAGGATGGGGCAGTAAGGGTCGGCTACAGCAGAGGATATGCATCTCCGGAACATTACGGTTCGGATGGGGCAGAGGTTCATCCACTGACAGGTACAAGGAACAGTGCTCTCAAATCCGGCTCCAATACGGGAAGCGGCATACAACAGACGGAAAAGGCGGAGGCAGGCAGCAGTACGGCAGGCGGACGGAATACGCAGGCGATGAGAAATCAACTGCTTTTGGATGCCCGTTCGGATATTTACAGTCTCGGTGCGACGCTTTATCATCTGCTGTCAGGCCGCAAACCGGCGCAGAAGGCGACAGAGGTTGTTCCTCTGAGCGGATGCTGCAGCCCGCAGATCTGTGCAATCATTCAAAAAGCCATGCATCCGGAGAAGTCTGGAAGATATCAGTCTGCAGAAGAAATGCTGGATGCGTTTTTGCAGCTTAGGATCCATGATGAACGCGTAAAGAAAAACAAAAAGCGGTTTCTGATATCAGCAGCTGCATCCATAGCATTGTTTCTGCTCGGAGGGGCGGGTGCTTTTATCGGGATGAAGCAGACGGAAAATTATCAGACGGCCCTGACTTATGCCAGCTATTCCCAGGCATCCCTTGATGAGGGAAATATTCCAAAAGCGGTGGAGCAGGCGATGCAGGCGCTGGATACAGGGGAAGGGATCTTCAAAGCACCTGCACCTGCGCAGGGGCGCAAAGCGCTGACAGATGCTTTAGGGGTCTATGAGTTATCTGACGGGTTTAAAGAAGGGGATCTTCTTACGCTGCCCGCTGCACCGTTTGGGCTGGAAGTATCTCCGGAGGGGACGAGGTTTGCGGCTGTATATGCCTATGAAGCGGCAGTTTATGATATTGGCCGCAGAGAGCCTCTTGTAACATGTAAAATACGGGAGTCTGCATTATCGGATTGTTTGTTCCTGGACGAGGATACGATTGTGTATACGGCAGAACAGGGGGTGGAGGCATACAGCATTTCATCCGGAAAAGTTCTCTGGAACGCAGAGGAGGCAACGTATCTGGCAGTTTCCGGTGACCGCAGTGTGATAGCGGCAGTCAGCCGGGACGGGGATTATGCGCAATTGTACCGGGCGGCAGACGGCAAAAAGACCGGGGTGTGTTCTTTCGGCGGACGGCGTATTTCAAAAGCGGTGAATGATGTTTACGCAGACTGGGAAAATCATATTTTTGCTCTAGATATGGCTGGTGACTGGCTGGCGGTGAGCTTTGCCGACGGGGAGCTGAGCGTATTTGATACAAAAGATCCGGATAATGAGCTTATTTTATTTGAACAGTCCGATTATGATGTATTCAGCGGCGGATTTTGCGGGAACCGGTTTGCATTTGCGGCACAACAAAAAGGCATGAACCTGTTCGGCGTGCTGGATACGGAACAAGCAGAAATGCTCGGCAGCATGGAATCCAAGGATAAATTGATGGTTCAGGCAAATGCGGATGGGATCTGCCTTTCAGAAGGAAACCTGCTGGCACAGTTTGATGCAGATACGTTAGAACAGACAGAGCTTGCCTATACGGAAGGGAACAGCATTCAGGCGTATGACGTGAATGGCAGATATGCTATGGTTTTGACGGATGACAATGGGATTTCCTTTTATGACAGCGGAGCAAAGCGGATCAGCCAGATTGCATATGAGGACAGGAACCATTTTGTAAAGCTGGCGGACGGCTGTGCATT
The DNA here is from genome assembly GCA_947564835.1 of uncultured Eubacterium sp. Classification (GTDB taxonomy): domain Bacteria; phylum Bacillota; class Clostridia; order Lachnospirales; family Lachnospiraceae; genus Eubacterium_J. Next base: position 12,922 of record CANOET010000036.1, read on the forward strand.
GGCGGCCAGCAGGGATGAGCCATCGGTAAGGATTCTGCGTTTGGAGGACCATCAGGAAGCACAGCTGTTTTCTTATGATGCAGGTGACGTACATAACGAGGCGAGGGTGAGCGCTGATGGAAAAACGCTGATGCTGTTTGATTATGAAGGGTTCCGTACGTATGACAGCAGCGGCAGCGTAATTGCAAAGTGCAGCCTGCCCGAAGCAGAACAGATCTATGATCAGCAGTATATCCGCGAAGAAGGGGATTCTTATCTGGAAGTGATCTGGTATGACGGTACGGTGCGGCAGTATGGAGTAGACGGCAGGCTTTTGTATGAAGAAAAAAGGGAAGCGCCAAAGCGGAATCTGGAGGAAGAATTTCTCACAGATGAATACCGGATCGTATCAAAACTGCATGAAACCCCCAAAGTATACAGCCGCAAGAAGGATCAGTATGTGGGAGAACTGGAAAAAGACGCAGAGCTTACCTATGTGACACAGCTGGATGGATATATTATGACAGAATATGTAAATTCAGAAATGGTCCGGTACGGGATACTGCTGGATGAACATTTGCAGAAAGTGGCATATTTGCCTCACTTATGTGATGTTTACGGCAATACAGTGGTATTTGACTATCAAAACGGCGATATCCGTTCCAGCAGTATTTATACACTGGATGAATTGACGTCTCTGGGAAGAAACTGGGAAATAAACGAGGAGTAAAGGGATGGGGCTGGTAAATAAAAAGAAAATGCTTGCAGGTATGCTAATCCTGTTTTTGTGTTTCAGCTGTATCACAGTGTACGCTGCTGACCGTATGATGGTAGTAGAAACCTATACGGGAGAATCAGAAGCCGTCTTGTATTTGAAAGGCATGAAAGGAGAACTTTCCGATATCCGCGTGCAGGCAGGCACAACAGTCTGTGATTCTGTCACACAAAGCAGATTGTCAGAGAGCAGCCAGCTTGTAAAGACATTGATCATGCTGGATAATTCATTGTCTATTCCAAAAACAGACAGAAAACAGATATCCACAATCATACGGAATCTGATTGCTGACCGGATGGAAAACGAACAGATGGCTTTGGCCACTTTCGATGAAGGGCTTGCCTATCTGTCGGAGTATACACAAGAGGATGCGCTGCTGCTGGAAGCGGCAGAGGAAATTACATATAAAAATTCCCATACTTATTTGACGGATGTATTGTATGATGCGATATCTGACGAATATGTTCAGCCGAAAGAAGATGTATTTTTCCGGATCATTGTTATTTCAGATGGCATGGACAATAAATCGATCGGATATACAAAGGAAGAACTTTTTTCCTTATTAGAAGAATATCCGGTTCCCGTTTATACGGTCGGTGTGCAGACCAGTAAGAAAAATAATAACAAACAGCTGAAAAATATGTTTGTGATTTCAAGGCTGACAGGCGCGCAGAGCTTTTTGCTCGGGGAGATGAAAAATCTGCTGGAGTTAAATGAAGCGGTCAATGAGGACCGCAGCATTATCAGGCTGTCAGTGATGCCGCAGCAGGAATTGATGGACGGAAGCAGGAAAACAATAAAAATTACGCTGCCGTCGGGGAAAAGCGTTTCTGCTGAAATGGTAATGCCGCAGCAGGTAAAAGCTGCGGGTGGGACTTCTGCGGATACTGAAACAAAGGCAGACGCTGGTGAGCAAAAAGAACTGCAAAAAGAGGAAGTTTCCAACGGAAAACAAACATGGCTGATAGTTCTGCTTGCGGCGGGTGTGCTGCTTGCGGCCATTGCGGCGGCAGTTATCATGATCATTGTAAAAAAGCGCAAAAAACAGAATGCGGGATCAGCTGCATCTGAGCAGATGCACCAGTCTGACCGGAATAGCAGCCAGAATACAGGCCGGAATGCGGACCGCGGTCAGGCAGCAAACGAACCGGGAACAGAGATATTAAGGGCGCCAGGGTCAAATGAGCAGGATGGGACAGTGTTGTTATGGAACAATGCGGCGCCGCATTGTTATCAGATGACACTGACAGATATGCATGCGTCATCCCGTTTCTTCCAGATACCGCTGCGCGGAGCAGTTATTATAGGAAGAAAACAGGGTGTGTGCAGCCTGGTTATAGACTATGATATGTCAGTCTCCGGCAGGCACTGCGAGATCAGGGAACGCGGTGGAAAGTTTTATATTTCAGACTTGCAGTCCTCCAATGGCACTTATGTAAATAATCTTAGAATATCATCAGAAACAGAGATAACATCCGGCAGCACGATCCGTATGGGAAAACTGGAATTTCGGTTTGACGTGAGATAATACTGGTCTGTGTTCAGACAGGAGGAACAGTATGAGGCATGCGATGATCTGTGAGATTGGAAAAGTGCGCAAAATAAACCAGGATGCTGTTTTTGCGGCAAGCTGCAAAGAGGCGGGCTTGTTTGCCGTTGCAGACGGAATGGGCGGACACAGCCAGGGAGAAAGAGCAAGTCAGCTGATTATCCGCAAAATGGCACAGTGGTGGGAGGCATTTCATCCGGAAAAATACGGCGGCCAGTTTGCACAAATGATGCATGGCCTGCAGCAGGCCGCAGAGCAGGCAAACCAGGAGATTTACGAGGCTTATAACCGGCAGGCCGTCTGCGGATCTACGATGGCGCTTTTGTTTATCTGGCAAAACAGCTACGGAATGATATTTGCAGGAGACAGCAGGATTTACTTGTATCACAGGCGGAAATTCCGGCAGATGACAGTGGATGAGGTCTGGGAAAATCAGCCGGATCTGACACCATGGGAACGGGAACAGCATTGGGAGCGGTGCCATGGCAGGCTCTATAATGCTGTCGGCATCCAGAAAGAATTGCGGTGCAGCGTGGTTACGGGAGAATTAACATATGGCATGGTATTTTTACTTTGCAGTGACGGCCTATATAAATACTGTCCCTGGCAGTATTTGAAAAAATACATGAGAAAAGCAGGGAAAGCAGAAAATCCACAGTTTGTGACGGAAGATTTGCGTAACAGGGTCTATGAGTCGGAGGCAAGGGACAATATTTCTGCAATTCTTGTAGCAGTATGAGCAGCTGGTACTGCGTTGTGCAATTAACGGTGAATACAGTGCTAGTACTGCGTTGTGCAATTAATGGTGAATACAACGCAGTGCCAGGCAGACGCCGTATGGGAGGTGATGTAGCGGATACGGCGCTTAGTATGCGGCAAACAGATATGCAGCGCAGCAGTGATGCTTGCCGGGCAGCAGAATATATGCGGCTGGAAGGTAAGCAGTAATCAGGGAAGGAGTAGATGAGATGAACAAGATCAGAAAGGGAATTGCGGTTTTGCTGAGTATGGCAATGTGCATTCCCGGCCTGTCAGTACCGGCCGGATCTGTCCCGGTGTCTGCAGCAGTTGAGAGCCAGACACAGCAGGCCAGCCAGGCTGTCAGATATAACACAGGCAGCTACGAATATTGCGTAGTAGACGAAGAAGAACGGCAGCAGCTGGAAGAACGGTTTTTGCAGGAATATGGTGCGGCCGTGACAGATACGGATGCATATGCGGACAACATGGATGCGGTTGCGGCAGCAAAGGACCTCAGCCGGTATGTCTGCTTTGACAATCAGGGGAGATATGAGATTCAGGCCGAAGAAGATGCTTTTTTTCCATATGAAGTGCAGTTTACTTATGACGGAAAAACGGAAAGCCTGTGGTTTATGTCACCCGAAGATACCGTTCTTGCAGGAGGGCATGAATTTTATTTGAATGCGCCGGCATCCGGAAATGCAATGACACGCATGAGCCTGGATATCGGCGGCAAGACGGTGGACGTGTATCCGGAGCCGAAGACATTTACAGATCATCCGGATGGATCGTCAGCGCCTGTATCCTTGCTTCCGCTGGAAGAAAAAAGGCTGACGGTGGATTTGCGGGGATACACGCCGTTAGAATTGTCAAAGGTTGCAATTGATAAGGTCTTTACGAACCAGGAAGTGACAGCCGAAGATTTTATTATGTGGAAATATGGCTACGGCGGCAACTATGGAGAGTATAAGATCAGTACGATCAAGGATGCTTATTTTGACCTGAGTGTTTATACTTACATGGGATATACAACAAGCTGGGAGATGATCGTAGGCGAAAAGGACCAGCTTGCGGCAGAAAATACCCGGTATCTGGTCAGCGTAAATTGTACGCAGTCCAGGGAATGGCTGACACCTGTGATTTGCAGAGATGATGGGAGCAGAGAGGACGCTTATTTATCAGACAACGATTACTATGATCCGGAATCTACCGCGGGAAGATACATGCAGGTAAACTACAGTGGGGCGCAGCAGGGAGATTATTTTGTAAGCTTTCATTTGAATACCGAGCTATTTAAGGATAAGAACGGGCTTAATATCAAAGTATTTGAAGGAAACTATACAGAAAACGATCTGCAGAACGATATTACGGACAGGATCTGGAATGTGGATATGTCAAATGCCGGCAGCGGATACCGGATTCCGATCGGGGATGAATTCGTCTTTGGCGATGCAAGACAATGGTTTACATTTGTATGTTATGATGCGCAGGGAGCGGTTACGGGATGCCTGCCGGTGCAGATACGGTTCTATCGGCGGTCGTACACCGGGATTTCATTGTCTTATCTGAGAGAAAAGGAAGACAATTACACAACAATTGTTTACCGTGATGAAAATTCACAGTCAGAAGATCAGGTGCGTGAAAAGACCTATTATCTGTATCAGGAATACCCGGCAAACGGCAGCTATGTTCAGAAGATGGAGTATGAAAGGAACGGGGTTACCAGCCTTTCTGACTTGTCAGCATATGTGGGCAAATATGATTCTGCGGATGCGGCAAAAAATGCCGGCGCGCAGGATGTGAAAGATGCTTTGTTCGGCAATGGCTATGAGGCGGATTACAGCGGCGGGGTGCTATTCAGCATTTTTATAGGGCCGCAGGAGAATCAGCAGAAATACTATTACCGGATCCGAACTGTTACAAGCGAACATTCCAAATACGAATCATCGCTTAGCAGCACAACGCAGGTATGGTTTGAAGGCATTAAAGATGCGGATGGAACTGAGGTGCCTGCATATGTATCCAAACTGAGCGCCGATTCCTATGGAGATCATAACTATTATATGATACTGGCAGCCAGCCAGGTGAACGGAAAAGAAGTGGATCTGTCAAAGCTGGCTTTAGTCTTTTCCAAAAGTGATAAAGTGACGTTGTATGCAGGTGAAGCAGGAAACGGAACGGCGGAGGAAAGCGGTGTCAGCCTGCATGATTTTTCACAGGGAATTGTACCGTTTGCTTCTGTCTCAGAAGATGGCGGGCATTCGCAAAATTATTTCATCCAGATCGTAAAAGCGGTGCCGGACCAGCCGAAGCTGTTTATAAACAGCCTCAAGGATGAAGCCTCTAAAACGTCTGAAAAGGATGGGGTGGTTTATTCGACACGCGAGGCAATGCTGGACAATTACCATAGTAACAAGCATGATATTTTAGTTGCAAATATCGGTACCGTATCCATGTCAGCATTAAGCGTGCAGCTGCAGTCGGATTTTCTGGACCTTGACGAATACTGGACATTAAACGGCAGATATGACCTGTCCGGATTTACAGCTACAAACACGGATGCTGATTACGCAGAACTTCCGAATCTGGCAAAAATACGTCTGAAGGCAAAAGAAAATGCAGAGCCCGGGGAATATGAATTCGGAACGCTTACCATCAAATCCGGCGATCAGGTACAGATGGTTATTACGCTTACCGGTGTGATCGGAAACCCGTGTATAACGACCAAAGAAATACCGAGCCCTACAAAGTATGTTCCGTTCGGTATGATGATTATGAACAGCAATAAGTACGATTGGAATAAAGTAACGTATGAGCTTGTCTCCGGAAAACTGCCGGATGGGATGGAGCTGATGGAAAGCGGTGAACTCTACGGCGTGCCGAAGGAAGCAGGAGAGTTCGAGATTACGGTAAAGATGAAAAACAGCTACGGGCTGTTTCCGGATGACACAAAATCTTTTACGTTCACGGTTCTGGAAAACACGGATGAAAACGTAGACAATGCAGAAGACCAGGGCTACAAGCTTACCAAAAGGATCTCAGGCATTTACGACCGGGAAGAGGGAGGTGCGTATCTGGTTATCTCGGAAGGCGTTTTTGATGAATTTGTAGATCTTTATATTGACGGTGTGAAGCAGACACGCGGCGCCGATTATGATGCCGAATCCGGCAGCACACGTCTGGTCATTGCAGCGCAGGCCCTTCCAAAATCTGAGGGGAAACATACCATTGGTGTGGAGTTCCAGCAGAATAAGAAGAGGAGCCAGGTAAAGAAAGGGGCACAGAACTATTACGTATCCAAAAGCAGCTCCGGCAGTTCCGGCGGCAGCAGTTCGGGCAGCTCCGGCGGATGGTACGGCGGCAGCACAGGCAGCACGCCGTCCACAGGCAGTACCAAGCCTGCAGATACCAAGCCTGCGGATCCAAAACCTGCAGATACCGGGAATACCGGAAATACGGGAAATACAGGAAGTACAACGCCGGCAGGAGGCAGTCAGCCGGAAAAACCTGCAGCAGGCACGGGGGATACAGGCAATAGCGATACAACCATCAGCAAAGCGATGCTATATGCGAGAAACTATACGGTACAGCAAGGAGATACGTTAAAAAGCCTTGCAAAGAAATATTACGGAAAGTCCAGCAAATGGAAGAAAATCTACGATGCAAATAAGAAAAAGCTTTCTTCTGCATCTGCTTCGGCAAAGCTGAAAAAAGGGACAAAGCTCCAGATCCCTGCCATTAACTATACCGTAAAGAAGGGTGATACGGTGAAAGACATTGCAAAGAAATACTTTGGCGCGAGAAGTAAATGGAAGCTCATTTACCAGGTCAACAAAGATGTCATTACACCTTCTTTAAAGGTAAAAGAGGGGGCTAAGCTGGTCATTCCGGTTCCGGTTGTCTGTATGATTTATACCGTAAAGAAAGGCGAGACATTACAGGATATAGCGGAAAAGTTCTATGGAAAGAGCAGTAAGTGGGAAAAGATATATAATGCGAATAAAAACAAAGTAACCGCATCGAAAAAGGTCAAAGCGGGAAAACAGCTTTTTATTCCGGCCATGAACTGCACGGTGAAGAAGGGCGATGACCTTAAGAAGCTTGCTAAGAAATATTACGGTGCCAGGAGCGAATGGCGCAGGATATATGAAGCGAACAAAGATGTGGTTGCAAGCGATAAGAAGCTGAAAGCGGGCGTAAGCCTCGTGATCCCGGTTCCGGTGGATCTTGGGTAGTTGGATCGGGGGATGGGTTAGAAGTGAAGTATATGGCGTTGGATGAATTGATTGTATAGGATCAGGATTGTATAGGATCAGGGACCGGATAGCTGGATATCTGGTTCCTGGTTTTTTGTTGAAAACGGTTGCTATCAAAAAGTGTACTTTTTGATAGCAACCGTTTTCTTCTTAAATCTAACATATTATGATCGTACAAGCAAGAATTTTTTTATTTTTTTGCATGATATATAAAAAATTAGACGTATTTTTCTTGGAAAATTGGGCAGAATTGCTAAATTCAATATATGGCAACGCTTTTAGTAAGAACTACCAAAAAGTACACTTTTTGACATATGCCGTGAGGTTGTCAAAAGGTCAAACATAAG
>CANOET010000037.1 GCA_947564835.1 uncultured Eubacterium sp.
ACATTCCGGAATAGGAGCAGGAAGCCAGGCCCTTTCCCCCTCATCCGGCGTCCGCCTAGCCACTAAAAAACGCAACACAATATCAAAAAAGATCCATCCAGTCTAACATTGATACGCCTGCACAGCCGTTTCATAAAGATTATTCCCCTGCGCATCAATGACAACCACCATAGGAAAATTTTCCACCTCCAGCTTCCGTACAGCTTCCGTCCCTAAATCCTCATAGCATATCACTTCCGCCTTCCTGATGCATTTAGAAATAATAGCCCCCGCACCTCCAACTGCCGCAAAATAGACACTCTGATTACGTACCATAGCCTCCACCACTTCAGCAGACCGTTTTCCTTTCCCGATCATCGCCTTCAGTCCCAGGTCTAACAAAGCCGGTGTATACCTGTCCATACGGCTCGCCGTAGTCGGGCCTGCGGAACCAATGACCTGGCCTTCACGTGCAGGCGACGGCCCCATATAATAGATGACAGCGTCCCTAAGATCCACCGGAAGCTCCCCGCCTTCTGCCAGAGCTTCCGCCATCCGCTGATGAGCCGCGTCGCGCGCTGTATATATCGTACCGGACAGATAAACATAATCACCTGCTCTTAACCCTTTTGCAATCTCTTCTGTAATTGGTGTATGTATATATTTTTCCATAAGTATACTCTCTTTTTCTTTTTGTTCTGCTATTCTAAGGGATTCTTAACATTCCGGAACAGGAGCCAGGGATCGGCGATTTTCCCCCTCATCCGGTGTCCGCGAACTCATGCCCCTGCTTAAAGCACCCGCGTCACATGCCTGGCCACATGGCAGCATATATTCACCGCCACCGGAAGCCCCGCAATATGCGTCGGATACACATTAATGTTTACCCCCAAAGCAGTGGTCGTCCCTCCAAGGCCGCCTGGTCCGATTCCCATTGCATTGATTTTCTCCAGCATTTCTGCTTCCAATTCTTTCACATACGCAATCTCAGAACACTGGTTGACGGGCCTTGTCAGCGCTTCTTTCGCCAATAAAGCGCATTTTTCAAAATCACCGCCGATGCCGACGCCGACTACCATAGGCGGACACGCGTTCGGCCCTGCTTCCCTGACGGTATTTAGTATCGCCGCTTTCACGCCTTCGATTCCGTCTGCTGGTTTTAGCATATGGATTTTACTCATATTTTCGCTTCCGAACCCTTTTGGCGCTACGGTAATGGTCAGCTGGCTGCCCGGAACGATTTTGTAATGAATGATCCCCGGCGTATTGTCATTCGTATTCTGACGCCCGATGGGATCGCGTACAACAGATTTGCGCAGATAACCCTCGGTATAGCCTCTGCGGATGCCTTCGTTCACCGCATCTTCTACTGCTGCTCCTTCGATATGTACTTCCTGGCCGATTTCCAGGAATACTACTGCCATTCCGGTATCCTGGCAGATGGGGATCTGGTCTGCGGCTGCGATTTCCATGTTTTCCTGCAGCTGGTGCAGGATCTGGCGTCCAAGAGGGGATTTTTCGGTCTTTCCCACCTGGTTTACTGCATTTGTGATATCCTGTGATAAATGCAGATTTGCTTCTATACACATCTCGCTGATTTGTTTTATTATTTCATCTGTGTGAATAGTCCTCATACTGTTTCCCCGTCTTCTTTCGCACGTTCTAATAATTCCTGGACTTGTCCTGGTATGCTCTGTCCAGCCTGCTTGATTTCTGTTTCTGTTACAGGTTCTTCATCTGCAAAATCAGGATCTAAGATTTCAGTATCTAAAATTTCAGCATCTGAAATTACTTTTGGAACAGCATTTTCTTCCTGTTCTTCTTCTGCTTCATCTTCTTTCGCTTCCGCATCATGCACTTTTGTAAGGCTCGCTACCTTAACATCCGGTTCCAGGTTCATCAGCTTGACACCGGACGTGATTCTGGATAGGACAGAGATCCCGGCTACCGGCATACGGATAATAATCCCTTCAGTGGTGATCATCATAATCTCATTGTCTTTGTTCACAGCTTTTACACCGATGATATTTCCGGTTTTTTCGGTGATTTTATAGCATTTCACGCCTTTGCCGCCGCGGTTTTGTACGGTAAACTCATCCATCAGCGTGCATTTGCCCATACCCTTTTCGGATACGGCAAGCAGCATTTCGCCCTGCGTATTCAGCTGCATGCCGATGACTTCATCGGTAGCTGCAAGGTTCATGCCGATCACGCCCATGGAGGCCCTTCCGGTGCTGCGTACATCTTTTTCATTAAAGCGGATGCATTGGCCGTATCTGGTGACCAGGATAATGTCTTTGTCATTATCGGTCAGCTTTACTTCAATCAGTTCATCGTCTTCACGCAGACTGATCGCGCCCAGGCCGGTTTTGCGGATATTGGCGTATTCCAGGATCGGTGTCTTTTTTACGATCCCTTTTTTGGTAGCCATAAACAGATATTCGCCTTCAGTGTAGTTCTGAATCGGAATCAAGGCTGTGATCTTTTCGCCTGGCTGCAGCTGCAGGATATTGATAATCGCCGTCCCTCTGGATGTGCGGCCCGCTTCAGGTATTTCATAGCCTTTCATGCGGTAAACGCGTCCGGTGTTGGTAAAAAACATCAGGTAATGGTGGGAAGTCGTCATCAGAAGGTCTTCGATGTAGTCGTCCTCGATGGTCTCCATCCCCTTAATGCCGCGCCCGCCGCGGTGCTGGCTGCGGAAATTGTCCATGCTCATCCGCTTGATATAGCCAAGCTTTGTCATCGTAATAATCGTATTCGTCACCGGAATCATATCTGCCATGGACAGATCCATCTCGTCATAACTGATCGAGGTCCTTCTTTCATCGCTGTATTTGTCGGAAATCAGCAGGATTTCTTCGCGGATGACGCCGAGCAGCTGTTTCTCATCTGATAAAATTGCTTTGTAATAGGCGATTTTTTCTGCTAATTCCTGATATTCCCCTTCGATCTTTTCCCGTTCCAGTCCGGTCAGGGCGCGCAGACGCATGTCCACGATCGCCTGCGACTGGGCGTCGGACAGGCCGAAGCGTTCGGTCAGCTTTTCTTTTGCCTGGGCAGTCGTCCTGCTGCCGCGGATAATGGAAATGACCTCATCGATATGGTCTAAAGCAATCAGCAGGCCCTCTAAAATGTGTGAACGCTCTTCAGCTTTGTTCAGATCGTATTTGGTCCTGCGTGTCACTACTTCTTTCTGGTGCTGCAGATAAAAGTTTAAAAGCTGCAGCAGATTCAGGATTTTCGGCTGCTCATGGTCCAGCGCCAGCATAATGACGCCGAAGGTGTCCTGCAGCTGGGTATGCTTATACAGCTGGTTTAAGATCATGTTCGGGTTCACATCTTTGCGCAGCTCGATACAGACACGCATCCCCTGGCGGTCGGATTCATCGCGCAGGTCCGTGATCCCGTCTATTTTTTTATCATGCACCAGGTCGGCGATTTTTTCGATCAGCCTGGCTTTGTTCACCATATATGGCAGCTCGGTGACAACAATACGGTTCTTGCCGTTTTTCATCGGTTCGATATTGGAAACCGCGCGGACTTTGATTTTCCCTTTTCCGGTCTGGTACGCTGCATTGATGCCGGCCGTGCCCAGAATACAGCCGCCGGTCGGAAAATCCGGCCCTTTTACGATCTCCAGGATCTCTTCCATCTGTGTCTCGCGGTCATGCTCTACTTCGTTATCGATGATCTTCACAACAGCGCCTATGACTTCACGCAGGTTATGCGGCGGGATATTGGTCGCCATACCGACGGCAATGCCGGTTGTACCGTTTACTAACAGGTTCGGAAAACGGGCGGGCAGCACAACCGGCTCTTTTTCAGTTTCGTCAAAGTTCGGACGAAAGTCCACCGTGTCTTTGTTAATGTCAGCAAGCATCTCCATCGAAATCTTACTGAGCCTTGCCTCCGTATAACGCATGGCAGCCGCGCCGTCGCCGTCGACAGATCCGAAATTCCCGTGGCCGTCCACGAGCGGATATCTGGTCGACCATTCCTGCGCCATATTGACAAGGGCGCCGTAAATGGAACTGTCTCCGTGCGGATGGTATTTACCCATCGTATCACCGACAATACGCGCACATTTGCGGTGCGGCTTGTCTGGCCCGTTGTTCAGTTCGATCATGGAAAACAACACCCGGCGCTGCACCGGCTTTAATCCGTCCCGGACATCCGGCAGCGCCCTGGAAGCAATTACACTCATCGCATAATCAATATACGATGATTCCATTGTTTCTTTCAGATCTACATCATGGATCTGGTCAAATATTTTATCATCCATTTACGTAACCCCCTAAATATCCAAATTCTGAACCTTTGATGCGTTTTCTTCGATAAATTCCCGTCTAGGCTCTACCTTGTCGCCCATTAAGGTCGTAAATGTCAGATCAATCTCAGAAGAATTTTCCTCATCGATCATTACCCGCTTCAAAACACGCTTTTCAGGATCCATGGTCGTCTCCCAAAGCTGGTCCGAATCCATCTCCCCCAGACCTTTATAACGCTGGATTTTATTATTTCCGTCACGGCCGATCTCTTTTAAGATCTTATCAAGTTCTTTATCATCGTAAGCATACCATACATTCTTGTTTTTTTCGATTTTAAATAACGGCGGCGTCGCAAGGTAAATATGCCCCTTACGGATCAGCTCCGGCATAAAACGGTAGATAAAAGTAAGCATCAGCGTACTGATATGCGCGCCGTCTACGTCGGCATCCGTCATAATGATGATCTTATGGTACCGAAGCCTTTCGATATCAAAATCCTCATGGATCCCTGTCCCGAATGCGGTAATCATTGCCTTGATCTCCGCATTGCCGTAGATCTTATCCAGCCGTGCCTTTTCCACGTTCAGGATCTTGCCCCGCAGCGGCAGGATCGCCTGCGTCGCCCGGTTTCTGGCCGTTTTTGCAGAGCCGCCGGCGGAATCTCCCTCTACGATAAAGATTTCACAGTTTTTCGGATCCTTATCGGAACAGTCCGCCAGCTTTCCCGGCAGGGACGTGCTTTCCAGCGCTGTCTTCCTGCGGGTCAGATCCCTGGCTTTTCTTGCCGCGTCGCGCGCACGCTGCGCCAGCAGGGATTTTTCGCAGATCGCTTTGGCTACCTGCGGGTTTTGTTCCAGATACCAGGTTAACTGCTCGCTGACGACCGAATCCACCGCTCCCCTCGCTTCAGAGTTGCCGAGTTTTTGCTTCGTCTGCCCTTCAAACTGCGGTTCCTCGATTTTGACGCTGATAATTGCCGTCATGCCTTCCCGGATATCTTCCCCGGTCAGCTGCGGGTCGCTGTCTTTTAAGATTTTATTTGCCCGCGCATAGTTGTTGAAGGTCTTTGTCAGCGCATTGCGGAAGCCTGCCAGATGCGTCCCTCCTTCAGGTGTAATAATATTATTGACAAAACTGTAAGTCGCGTCATTGTACGAATCGTTATGCTGAAGGGCTACCTCCACAACCACGCTGTCTCTTTGCCCTTCGCAGTAGATCACTTCAGGATATAAGGCTTCCTGGCTGCGGTTTAAGTAAGTGACAAACTCCTTAATACCGCCCGCATAATGAAATTCATGCATCCGCACCGGGTCATCCCGTTTGTCCTTTAAGACGATCCTAAGTCCCTTGGTTAAAAATGCCGTCTCCCGCAGCCTTTGCTTTAAGGTGTCATAGTCATAGACCGTTTCCTCAAAAATCGAGCCGTCCGGCGAAAAGGTTACCTTTGTCCCGGTCTTTGCGGGGTCGCAGGTACCCACTTCTTTTAACGGGTACATCGTTACGCCGCATTCATAGCGCTGCTTGTAGACTTTCCCATCCCGGCAGATCTCCACCTCCAGCCAGTTCGAAAGCGCATTGACGACGGAGGCCCCGACGCCGTGCAGGCCGCCGGACACTTTATATCCCCCGCCGCCGAATTTGCCCCCGGCGTGCAGCACCGTAAAGACCACCTCCACAGCAGGAAGACCGGCTTTATGGTTGATACCGGTCGGGATGCCCCTTCCGTCGTCGATCACGGTAATGGAATTGTCCGGATTGATCTTCACCTCAATATTCTTGCAGTATCCTGCAAGCGCCTCGTCTACGGAATTATCTACAATCTCGTATACAAGATGATGAAGCCCTCTCGCTGATGTACTTCCAATATACATACCAGGTCTTTTGCGCACTGCTTCCAGACCTTCCAGTATCTGGATCTGATCAGCCCCATAATTGTTTTCGATAGCCATATGTCATCCTCCTGTTCTTCTGCGTCGGTTGCTATGTTGCTTATATTTTCGTCTTTCGTATCACATGGCCGCCTGCCACCTCAAACACGCGGTCAAGCCTGAAGCGGTTTTTTACAAATTCATCCAGTCCCGTGCAGGTAATCACGGTCTGAATATCATGGATGCCGCCAAGCAGATAATTTTGCCTGCTGCTGTCAAGCTCTGACAAAACATCATCCAAAAGCAGCACGGGTGTATCATGAATGCAGTTTTTTACAAGCTCGATCTCTGACAGCTTCAGTGACAAGGCTGAAGTCCGCTGCTGCCCCTGGGAGCCAAAGGTACGGATATCTACGCCGGAGATTTGAAACAGCAGGTCATCCCGGTGCGGACCGACTGAAGTCTGGCAGTATTTGAGGTCTTTTTCACGCACCCTCTGCAGCTGCGCCCCGAACTCTTCAGCCTGCACGTCCGGCTCGTAGGTCAGATTTAACTCCTCCCGGTTCCCGGATATCTTTTTATGGATCTGGTATACCGTCCCGCGAAGTTCCTGCACAAACGCGTGCCGCCGGCGGATAATACGCTGCCCGTATTCAATCAGCTGCATATCCCAGACCGGAAGCGTATCCGCCAGGTCACGGCGCAGCGCAAGATCCTTGAGCAGTTTATTTCGCTGATTCAGGATCTTATTGTAATTGGCAAGATCTGATAAATAAATTTTATCCAGCTGGCACAGCTCCAAGTCCAAAAAACGTCTGCGCTGCGCAGGCCCGTTTTTAATGATATTCAGATCTTCCGGTGAAAAAAACACAATATTTAAAATTCCAAACAGCGCGCCTGCTTTTTTGATCGGAATCCGGTTGACCGCAATGCCTTTGGGACGGTTTTTCTTCAGATGGATATCAATCTGGTATTCCTTCTCATTTTTTACGACAAATGTACGTATATGTGACTCGTCTTTCCCGAATTGGATCATATCCTTATCCTTGCTGCCCTTGTGTGACTTTGTCGTGCCGCTGACATAGGCGGATTCGAGCACATTTGTTTTTCCCTGTGCGTTATCGCCGAATAAAATGTTCGTCCCTTCAGTAAACTCGATCTTCAGATCTTCGTAATTGCGGAAATTTTTCAATTCAATGGACCGGATCATCATTGTACAATCTGTATTGTCTGCCCATGATAGGAAACAATGTCTCCATGATAAAGTTTTCTGCCGCGCCTTAACTCTGTATTGCCGTTCACCAAAACCTCGCCGTTTTGAACTATCACCTTGGCTTCCACGCCGGAGCTGACCAGCCCACCCAGCTTCAGTGCCTGGCCCAGCTTGATAAATTCATCCCTGATTGTTATTTTTTCCATAAATTCCCCCCGTATTCAGCAATTAACTCGTTGCAGCGTTAAAATTTACCGGCAATATCAGATAAATATATTGATCCTCTTGATCGCGGATAAAACACGGCGCCTTCGGATTGACCATATACAAGGTAACCTCTTCTTCGTCAATGACGCGCAGGGCGTCAATAAAAAATTTCGGATTAAATCCAATCATCAGGTCATTGCCTTCCTTTTCGATTTCAATATCCTCGTTCATAGAGCCAATAAAGGACGATATTTTTAATTCCATAAATCCGTCTTTGATATCCATAATAATCGGTTTTTTATCCCCTTCTTTGACTAACAGCGTAGCCCGGTCAATACAGCCTAACAATTCGCGTTTATTGATCCGGATCTTCGTTGTGTAGGCTGAAGACAGCATCTGGTCAATTTTAAAATATTCCCCGTCGATTAACCTGGAGACGACCGTCGTATTTTCAAATTCAAAGAGAATATGGTTGTCTGTCAGAAAGATATCTACAAACTCTTCAGCCGACCCAGGCAGAATTTTACTGATTTCCTGCAGCGTTTTTCCCGGAACAACCACTTTTTTATTCCCGCAGCTGTTTTTCAGCTCAATATTGCGGATGGAGATTCTGTGGCCGTCTAAGGATACCACCTTTAGCTTGTTTTCATTGATTTCAAACAATTCGCCTGTCATAAGCTTATTAGTGTCATTATCTGAAATGGAAAAAATCGTCTGGCGGATTACTTCTTTTAACGTAAACTGCGTAATCGAGACAGGATTGTTTTTCTCGATTTCCGGCAGATAAGAAAAATCATCGCCTGTTTTTCCTATAATATTGAATTTCGCTTTCTCGCAGGTAATGGTTGTTTTTAATTTATCATCTGAAGTAATGACAATATCATTATCCGGCAGCTTCCTTACGATTTCGCAGAAAATCTTAGCATCTAAGGCAATAATTCCCGGTTCTTCAATCGTACCGTCAATGATGGTCTCGATCCCCAGCTCCATATCGTTTGCGAGCAGCCGGATCTGCCCTGCCGATGCATCGATGAGGATACATTCCAAAATGGGCATGGTCGTTCTAGTCGGGACTGCCTTGACCGCAATGTTGACTCCGTAGAGTAAATTCACTTTTGAACAGATCAGCTTCATGTGTATAACTCCTTTCGGCATGAATCTTAATAAATATATATATATTAACTCATAGTAGTAATAATAGGGGCCGTGTAAAAGTGCAAAAATACCTGAAGGCTGTCAAATACAAGAAAGATCAGGTTTTAAAACTACGTGAACAACCTCACGTGAAGCACTTGACAAATTGTTTATAACTGAAGTTTGGAACAATCGGATAAAATTTCCAGCGGATAAAAATGCAGAGTTATCCAGCGTCATAAACATCATATCGGATAGTTATCCACACTTATCCACAAAAAAATGTGGATAAGTGTGGATAACTTGTCTGTATATTGTGCAGTTAGTTCGGATTGATCTTTTTGCGGATCGTTTCGATTAAATTCTGCGTGGATTCCTTCGTTTTACATTCTGCTTCGATTTTTTCGATCCCATGGATAATGGTGGAGTGGTCGCGCCCGCCCAGTACTTCGCCGATTCCGGCCAGGGAGGCGCCTGTCATATTTTTGCACAGGTACATGGCAATCTGGCGGGGCCTTACAATATCGCTGCTGCGGGATTTGGATATCAGCTGTTCCGGTGTTTTCTGAAAATGTTCAGCTACAATCTCAATAATCAGCTGCGGTGTAATTTCCCTGTGCATGTCCGGGTTAATAATACTTTCCAGCTGTTCCTTTGCCGTTTCGATCGTGATCTCTACATTTGTTAAACGGGAAAAAGCCATCAGGCGATTCAATGCGCCTTCAAGCTCCCTGATATTTGACTTGATATTCGTAGCTATGTATTTTATAATCTCATCATCGAACCGGATATTATCCATTTCTTCCTTGCGTCGCAGGATTGCCATGCGGGTTTCATAGTCCGGGGATCCGATATCCGCCATACAGCCCCATTGGAAACGGGAACGGAAGCGTTCTTCGAGCGTTGTCATTTCCTTCGGCGGTTTATCGCTTGAGACGACGATCTGTTTGCCTGCATTATACAGCACGTTAAACGTGTTAAAAAATTCTTCCTGCGTCCGGTCTTTTCCTATTATAAATTGAATATCATCTATTAATAACACATCGACGTTCCGGTACTTGTCACGAATGGCGTTAATCTGTGCATTGCTTCCGTTTCGGATGGCGTCGATGACTTCATTGGTAAATACCTCAGACGGTACGTACTGGATTTTCAGTTTTGGATGATTGGCGAGGATGTGGTGCGCAATGGAATGCATCAGGTGTGTCTTGCCCAGTCCTACGCCGCCCCATAAAAAAAGCGGGTTGTATTGTTTTGCAGGATTTTCAGCTTCTTCTGCGACGACCAGAGAAATCGTATGCGCTAGCTTGTTATTGCTGCCGACTACAAAAGTGTCAAATGTATAGTTCGGGTTCAAGTCATGGTTTTTATGGGCGGCAGAATCGTCCTGCATGGCAGTTGATTTGGCTGGTTTCATTTTCTTAGCGTCCTCTGGAAGAATGAACTCGATCTCGTATTCCATGCCGGTAACCTCAGCAATTACCACTTTTAATGGAGTCAGGTATTTTTTTGTAATATAATTCAGTGCGATCTGCTCCGGTGGGGCGAGGATATAGATTTTGTCGCCGTCAATCCGAAAGATCTCCAACGGTTTGATCCACGAATCATAGACAACCTTGGATAGTTCGTATTCTTCTTTCACAGTAAGTAGTATTTCTTGCCATTTTTCCTCAACTATCATAATATTTCTCCGTCTTATTCATACATTCTAAAAAAGCAGATAAAAGCCACACTTTATATGATATACCAAAACGCCGGATTTAGCAATGAAATCTTCAGATAAAAAATGTTGGCTTCAGGTGGATAAAATGTCTAAAATGGAAAAATACGGGCTCTGGGCTATATGTAGATAAGTGCCTTATACACGGGTTTGTCTTCAGTTTTTGTGCATGTTTCATAAGTTATCCACAGAATAGAACATCTCCTGAAGGCTTTAAAATCAACAATTTTTTTAAAATTCACAAAAAATCGGTGGATAAGTATGTGCATAAGTTTTTGTTGACAAATGGATTGTGGATAACTCTTCAGTGTATGCGTGTGGACATGGATAACCTGTTACTGTTCACACCTTGTTCAAGCACTTGCTGCTTGGACAAGGCCAAAGAATGTGGCCTGCCAAGCATCCAGCCCTTCGCCGAAGGCGAACTTTCCATGGGCTGGATGCCGTTACAGTTCGCAGCTGTCCTGCTTTTTGGACAGGTGTGAACTGTAACGATAACCTGGCTGCACAGACCGCAAAGAAATCATGGATTCCTAAAAAATTTATAAAAATATAATGTTTTCCTTGACTTGCGTAGCTTTTTTGATATAATTGTAATGGTATTTTTTCAATCATAAGGATTTGTAAGAGGAGGTGCTTGTAACATGAAGATGACGTTTCAGCCGAAGAAGAGACATAGATCAAAGGTGCATGGTTTCAGAAAAAGGATGAGTACAGCAGGCGGAAGAAAGGTATTGGCTGCAAGAAGATTAAAAGGAAGAAAGAAGTTATCAGCATAGGCCACATCTTTTGTGGTCTTTCTTCTTATTTTATGGGAAAACGGCTGTTTTTTAAAACGAAATTGAAAAAATTCCATAAAAGCATCCGTTTTCTTGTATCTCAGATTAGGAAGGAACCATGAAATTTTCTGAATCGTTAAAAAAAAATCCTGATTTCCAAAACGTGTACCGCAGAGGAAAATCCTGTGCAAACCGTTATTTCGTGATGTATACGCTGGAAAACGGAACCGGAGGCAACCGGATAGGGATTTCTGTCAGTAAGAAAGTAGGCAACAGTGTGATCAGGCACCGGGTGAAACGCTTGGTCAGAGAAGCGTACAGACTGCAGGAAGAAAAGTTTGCGAGTGGTTTAGATCTTGTAGTGATTGCCAGGGTAACAGCTAAAAATATATCTTATTGGGAAACTGAAAGTGCGCTGCTGCATCTTGGAGGCCTTCAGAATATTTTAAAATCTGCGGAAAATGACAATCATAAAAATAGCTATGATAAAAATAGTTATAATAAAGGTTAGAATTGAGAATAAAAGTTGAAAAAGAAGATGATCAATATTGAAAAAATTCATGATTTTTTGTATCCAATTGTATAAAAGGTATTTATCGCCGCTGAAAACGGTAAAATGCCCTTATATTCCGTCCTGTTCGGATTATGCCATTGAGGCGATTGCCAAACACGGGCCGTTTAAGGGGACATTGCTTGCCGCATGGAGGATACTGCGCTGCAATCCGTTTTCAAAGGGCGGATATGATCCTGTCCCATAAGGAGGTATTTCATTGACTACGATCATACTGACACAATATTCCGGTTCGATCTTAGGTCCGATCGCACGGGTCTTAGGCTGGATTATGAACTGGATTTATCTGTTCTTGTCAAACGTGTTTGGAATTGAAAATATCGGTCTGACAATTATCGGATTAACGATTTTGATCTATATGTGCATGCTGCCGATGACGATCAAGCAGCAGAAGTTTTCCAAGCTGCAGCAGAAAATGCAGCCTGAGATCAAGGCGATCCAGGAAAAATATAAAGGCCGCAGGGATCAGGAATCCCAGATGGCTATGAATGAAGAGACACAGGCATTATATGCAAAGTACGGCATTTCTCCGACCGGGACATGCCTGCCGCTGTTGCTGCAGATGCCGGTATTCTTTGCGTTATACCGGGTCATTTACAATGTGCCTGCTTATGTATCCAGCGTAAAATCAGCTTTTGACGGACTCGTGGAAGGGATCATAAATACGCCGGGATTTCAGGGGACAATGGAAAAATTTCTGGAGGGCCTGAACCTGACGAAACAGATTGGCGCTGATTTCAACCATACAGATATAGAAGTAGTAAAAAACTTTATCGTTGATTCCGTATACAAAATGCCGACAACGGGCTGGCAGGCTTTGAGGGATTCGTTTCCAAGCCTGGAAAGTGTGATTAATTCCACTGAAGGGCAGCTGAACCATATGAATTCATTTATCGGGCTGAATATATCGGATTCACCGTTTGCAATTATTACGAGCAGTTTTCAGTCGCATTCCTATCTGCTCCTGCTTTTGGCGCTGCTGATTCCGTTATCCTCGTATGCGTCTCAGATGCTGAATATCAAGTTAATGCCGCAGGCAGAGACCGATCCGGACAGCCAGATGGCCAGACAGATGAAAACCATGAATTATACAATGCCGATCTTTTCTTTGTTCCTTTGTTTTACAGTACCTGTCGGACTGGGTATTTACTGGATTTTCAGTTCTTTAACCAGATGCGTTCAGCAGTATTTTGTAAATAAACATATCCAGAATCTGGATTTGGATGAAGTAATCGCAAAAAATGTGGAGAAGCGGAAAAAGAAACTGGAAAAAATGGGGATCAGTGAGAACCAGATACGCAATACAGCGAGAATGAGTACCAAAAGCAATGTGCAATTATCTTCTACCATGACGAAGGCAGAAAGAGATGCGAAAGTCGAACAGGCATATGCATACCGAAAGACGGCAAATCCAAACAGCTTAACGGCAAAAGCAAATCTGGTGAAGGATTTTAATGAGAGGAATAATAAATAAAGGGGAGATTTTTGTGATGGAGTTTATTGAGGTAAGTGCAAAAACGGTCAATGATGCAATTACGGATGCTTTGGTTCAGCTGGGCGTTACAAGCGATCAGCTGGAGTATGAAGTAGTGAGCGAGGGGAGCTCAGGGTTTTTAGGATTTGGAAGTAAGCCGGCGCTGATCAAAGCACGCAGAAAACATTCTCCGGAAGAAAGTGTCAGAGATTTTCTTACGCGTGTCTTCGACGCAATGAAACTGGATGTAGAGATTGTATCGAAGTATGACGAAGAAAGCGGATTGGTTGATGTAGAATTTAAAGGAAATGAAATGGGTGTCCTGATCGGCAAGCGCGGGCAGACACTGGATTCGCTGCAGTATCTTACGAATCTGGCAGTGAATAAGCAGATGGATCATTACGTAAAGGTAAAGCTGGATACTGAAGATTATCGCAAACGGAGAAAAGACACCTTGGAAAATCTTGCAAGGAATATTTCCTATAAGGTGAAACGGACAAAGCGTCCGGTTGCCCTGGAGCCGATGAATCCGTATGAACGCAGGGTGATCCATTCCGCTCTGCAGAATGATCGGTTTGTCTCAACGTATAGCGAAGGGGAAGAGCCTTACAGACATGTAGTTGTCACGTTGAAAAGAAGTTAAAAGATGATGAAATAAATATTGAAAAGACTGTGTTCAGCGGATATAAGCTGGATGCAGTCTTTTTAAGATTTTCAGCCTTGACAGCGATTTGTGTTATTCTTTTGAATATATTGTCAAAAAATATAATTTTTTTATAATTTTCACAATTACAGATAGGAGGATATTATTGTGGAGACAGATACAATTGCCGCGGTTGCAACAGCGATGGCCAGTTCCGGGATTGGAATTATCAGGATCAGCGGCCAGGATGCTGTACAGATTGCAGACCAGGTTTTTTGCAGTAAAGGGAAAAAAGCTTTAAAAGACTGCGAGTCCCATACGATTCATTATGGCTGGATTACAGATCATGGAGGAGTAGTGGATGAGGTGCTTGTCATGCTGATGAAGGCGCCGAACAGTTATACAAGAGAAGATACGGTTGAGATTGACTGCCACGGCGGCGTATTGGTTATGCAGAAGATTTTGGAAACTGTAATCCGGCATGGGGCAAGGCCGGCAGAACCGGGAGAGTTTACGAAACGAGCTTTTTTGAATGGGCGCATGGATCTTACGCAGGCGGAGGCTGTGATTGATCTTATTAATTCGAAAAATGATTTTGCATGGAAAAGCGCGGTTCATCAGCTTCAGGGAGTTGTATTAGAAAAAATCAGAAGCCTGCGGGAAAAGCTGATTCATGAGACGGCATGGATCGAGTCTGCGGTGGATGACCCGGAGCATTATGATCTGGACGGCTATGGAGAGCATTTGGCAGGTGTTGTAAAAGAAATCAAAGGAGAAATACAGCATTTGCTGGAACGGTCGGATCAGGGAAGGGTGCTGAAGGAAGGTATTCATACGGTTATTGTAGGTAAACCAAACGTCGGGAAGTCTTCTCTTTTAAATGTGCTGGTTGGATCGCAGCGGGCAATTGTGACGGATATTGCCGGCACAACGAGAGATGTGCTCGAAGAGCAGGTGAACCTGAATGGAATACAGCTGAATATCATAGATACAGCGGGTATTAGAGATACGGATGACCTTGTAGAAAAAATCGGTGTAGATAAAGCAAAAGAATATTTGGAAGCAGCAGATCTGGTGCTGTATGTAATTGACGGTTCCAGAAGCTTAAGTGAAGAGGATGAAGACATTGCGGAGCTGATTCAGGGAAAAAAAGTTATCGTACTGATCAATAAATCAGACCTGGAGCAGCAGGCGGAGCTTGGGCAGGTAGAAAATCTGTCGGAGCATGTAATAGCAATTTCGGCAAAAGACGGTGATGGGATAGAAGCCCTTACAGACAAGATACGGGAATTGTTTTTGCAGGGGGGAGTCAGCTTTAATGATGAAGTAATTATTACGAATATCAGACACAAAAATGCGTTGATGCTGGCGCTGGAAAGCCTTGAACTGGTAGAACAGAGCATTGAGGATGGAATGCCTGAGGATTTTTATACTTTGGATTTAATGAATGCATATGAAGTGCTGGGAAAAATAATCGGGGAATCTGTAGAAGACGATTTAGCAGATGAAATATTCTCTAAATTCTGTATGGGAAAGTAAAAGGAAGATATTATATATTTATCATTTAAGGGACTGGTACTGCATGGAGCAAGGAACGGTGAAGGCAGCATTTGCTTATGAAAGTTAATTGTACAATGCGGTGCCGGTAAAACTAGGAGGACTAGGAGGTTGATTGGGATGGAATGTCCGGTTTGTGGAAATGAGATGCAGAAAGGATTTTGTGATGGCGCCAGGAAAAATAAACTGGAAGAAACATATGATGTAGTTGTAGTTGGAGCAGGGCATGCAGGATGCGAGGCAGCGCTGGCATGTGCCAGGCTTGGGTTAGAGACGGTTATTTTTACGGTTAGTGTTGACAGCATTGCATTAATGCCTTGCAATCCGAATATCGGAGGAAGCTCGAAAGGGCATTTAGTCCGGGAGATAGATGCGCTTGGCGGGCAGATGGGAATCAATATCGACAAAACATTTATCCAGTCCAAAATGCTGAACCGTTCCAAAGGTCCTGCCGTACATTCGCTGCGTGCGCAGGCGGATAAAGCAGACTACAGTATGGAAATGCGTCAGACACTTCAGAATACCGATCATCTGACGATCAAGCAAGCTGAAGTAGCTGAGATTATAACAGAATCTTATATCGACAATAGCTTAAATATGTCAGAAGTATCTGGAAAAGATAATGAAGATATAAAAAATGTCGAATCAGGTCAGAATAAGGACAAACAAAACAGAGAAACAATAAAAGATGAAAAATTAAATAGTAATATAGAGAATACGAAAATTACTGGTATTAAGACAGTTTCCGGAACAATCTATTTTTGTAAGGCAGCTGTATTATGTACGGGGACATATCTGCGGGCGCGCTGTCTGACCGGGGAGATGATCACACATACGGGGCCGAATGGATTGATGGCGGCGAATCATCTTACAAAATCACTTATAGATCATGGTATTGAAATGTACCGCTTTAAGACAGGAACCCCGGCAAGAATAGACAGAAGATCCATTGATTTTTCTAAGATGCAGGAGCAGAAGGGCGATGAGACAGTGATTCCGTTTTCCTTTACCACAGATCCCGGTGATGTGCAGATCGATCAGGTATCCTGCTGGCTGACCTATACGAATGAAGAAACACATCAGATTATCCGGAAGAACCTGGACCGGTCGCCGATCTATGCAGGTGTGATTGAGGGGACCGGACCCCGTTATTGTCCGTCAATTGAAGATAAAGTGGTAAAGTTTCCGGATAAGGACAGGCATCAGCTGTTTATTGAACCTGAAGGCATTCATACAAATGAGATGTATGTCGGAGGAATGTCCAGTTCACTGCCTGAAGATGTGCAGTATGCCATGTACCGGACTGTACCGGGCCTGGAACGTGCAAAAATTGTACGCTGTGCTTATGCGATTGAATATGACTGCATGAATCCGAACCAGCTTTATCCGACCTTGGAATTTAAAAAAATAAAAGGGCTGTTCAGCGGCGGCCAGTTTAATGGAAGCTCTGGATACGAAGAAGCAGCGGCACAGGGACTGATTGCAGGTATCAACGCTGCGATGGAGATTCTGGGAAAGGAACCTCTGATTTTAGACCGGTCTGAAGCTTATATCGGTGTATTGATTGACGATCTGGTTACAAAAGAAAATCATGAACCATATCGTATGATGACCTCGCGGGCAGAGTACCGTCTGCTGCTGCGGCAGGATAATGCGGATTTAAGGCTTACCAAAAAAGGGTATGAGGCAGGATTGATTTCCAAAGAACGGTATGAACGGGTGCTAAAAAAAGAACAGCAGATCGCAGAAGAAACGGAACGTGTATCACATGTAGCCGTAGGAGCCAACAATCATACGCAGGAAATATTAAAGAAGTATCAAAGTGTCTTATTAAATACAGGATCTACCTTAACAGAGCTGATCAGACGTCCTGAATTAAATTATGATTTATTATATGAACTAGATCCGGAACGGCCGGAGCTGCCTGCAGATGTACGCGAACAGGTCAATATTAATATCAAATACGACGGATATATCAAACGTCAGGTCAAACAGGTGGAAAGTTTTAAGAAGCTGGAAAATAAAAAAATAGACAAACATTTTGATTATGATGCAGTCAACGGTCTTCGTATAGAAGCGCGCCAAAAGCTGAAGTTATACCAGCCGGTATCCATTGGCCAGGCGTCCAGGATATCAGGAGTATCCCCAGCGGATATATCAGTGCTGCTTGTATTTATGGAACAATATTATCGGCACAGTTCACACTTGTCCAAAAAGCAGGACAGCTGCGAACTATAACGGCATCCATCCCATGGAAAAAATCTAAATCAGAAAAAAGCGCAGGAGGTGTAGCGTTGGATTATCATTTCGAAAAATTTGAAAGTCAGCTAGAAAAATTGAATATTAAATTAACTAATAGGATGAAAGAACAATTTTCAAACTATTATGATTTATTGATAGAATGGAATCAAAAAATCAATCTTACAGCAATTACGGAATTTGACAACGTGATAGATAAGCATTTTCTGGACAGTGTTGCCCTGGGGCATTATCTGCAGCTGGAAAAACCATGGAATGTACTGGATCTCGGAACGGGAGCAGGATTTCCGGGGATTCCGTTGAAAATCATGTTTCCGCAGCTGAAAGTGCTGCTGGCGGATTCGTTAAATAAAAGAGTGAGGTTTTTGGAGGAAGTGATTAGGGAACTGAAGCTGCAGGATATCCGTGCGGTGCATGGGAGGGCAGAAGAGTTAGCGCATCAGAATATATATCGGGAATCTTTTGATTTATGTGTGTCCCGTGCAGTTGCGCATCTTTCTGTTTTAAGTGAGTATTGCCTTCCTTTTTTGAAACCAGAAGGAGTGTTTGTCGGATATAAGTCTGCGGGCGTACAGGATGAGGTTATGCAGGCGGAAAAGGCGATTCAGATTTTAGGGGGAAGATTGCGTGGGGTGGAAGAGTATCAGCTGCCGGAGACGGAGTATGGAAGGTCTTTTGTGTTTGTTGATAAGGTGAGGCAGACGCCGAAAAAGTATCCGAGGAAAGCGGGTATGCCGGGGAAGGAACCTCTGTAAGGTGGTTTTTGATGGATGATGAATGCCGGATGACGCTGTGGGTTGTGCGGCGGTTGCATCAGCACAAGGCGGAGTAAGAAAGCGATGTGGTCTCATCACTTTCTTACTCCGCTTTGCATTGACACAAAATATTGGCACTGTATTCACTGTTGAATGTACAATACAGTAATAGTTAAATCTTAGAAGCGAAAGGCGTTGCTGGACTCCGTGTCTAATTTTCATGATATTACGGACGCTTCAAATGCAAATGCTATAGGGAGAAAATATGAAGTATTTTTTCTGTTACAGTCTCTGGTATCTCCATATGAGGTAGCATACGGCAGTTTGACACATAAATTGTATGAATGCTTGAATCATATTTCTTATATTCTGTACATACATGCTTTTTATTACTGTTAGCAATAAAATAAATATCATGATTTATTTTCGGCAAAGCGTGTATAATATTAATATTCGTATAATTGTTATGGATACTTGCTAATAAATATTTTCCATTTGACTGGTTATAATGAGCATTAAAATAGGAGATATCAATAGTTTGTTCGGAAATATTATGTTCATTATAAAAGTATGCGCAAGTATAGTGATCTAATATATTTTCTTTACTCATGATACAATTATAAAGAAAAGTACCGGCAATAGGGAGTTGGATAGCTTTTTCAAATAACTTTGTTTTTTTTGTGGCAGGTTTGACCAGTGTGTCGATAGCAGGCGGGCTGATTACAATTATTTTATTGATAAGCTCCGGATAAAACCGAGCAGTCATAATAGTATAGCAGCCAGAGTATGCAGCGGCACAAATATTTGTTTTTTTTCCTATTATATTTTTGATAAAATCACTGATAATCTGCACATACATATAATTTATATAAATGATATTTGGTTTATCCGATTTTCCGCATCCAGGCAAGTCCAATTCATAAATATGAAAATGTTCAGATAAGGTGTCATCTATGCGGTGCCATTCTTCTTTAGAGGATGCAGGATCCAGATTATGAAGGAGCAGAAGCGCTGGATGATCGGGGGTGCCTTTTTCGGTATAGTTGATTTTCATATCCTTCCAGAGAAATATTTTATCATTGCCGGATGGGGTAACGGGTGTGAGAGTTTGTTCTGTATAAACATTAAATAGTTTCATACCAGTTAACAGCAGGGTAGTGGTGATAGCCACTTTTTTTACTGATTTATACATGAGTACCTCCTTTTGAAAACATAAAATATTGTAATAGGGTTTCTAAAATGGATATTGTATTAATTTATATTATACCTTATTTAGGGGGAGATATGTTAATATTTTTTATCTTTTTGGTATTTTTTTATGTGGATGGGGCGTGAGTATTTGGGAATGTTTCACGTGAAACATTTTTTATTTGAGGGGATGTTGGGGTGGATTTGTTTTTCAAGGTTAGTTTAGAGTCCTGAGTTGTTTTTAGGTACATTAAAACAATTTTTTGTTCGAAATGGCACAATTTTGATGTCAGGCGGCAGAATTGACATTGCGCTGTATTTTTTGACTTACCGAAAGTTTATGGTTAGCTACATTCCATGGACAATCAAAATTTTTCTTTTCTGGTTTATCCAGGTTAGGCACTTAAAAACAATTTCTTGTGCAAGGCGGCAAAATTTTAATTACAAGCGACAAAATTGACATTGTGTTGCGTCTTTTAGTGGCTGCCCGGACGCCGGATGAGGGGGCGGGGCCTGGATTTCGGCTCCTATTCCAGAA
>CANOET010000038.1 GCA_947564835.1 uncultured Eubacterium sp.
ACCGCAGCGTTGCCCCAGTCCGCCCAAGGTGTGTCTCCCGGCGGATCCCCTGGCCCCAGCCCGCAGAGTCGTCCGGTTAGCCACATCCCCTGGCCCCAGCCCGCAGAGTTGTCCGGCTAGCCACATCCCCGCCCCCAGCCCGCAGAGTCGTCCGCGCAGCCATCTAAAACGCGCCCCACTATCCGAATTGCTGCATTTTATTCTTATTACACAAAATTATGATTTGCATTCAAATAAATTGAACAATTTGCCTGATTCTGTAGAAAATTGCAAATTTACAAAAGATTTATAATATTTCTCCCCTAAAATGGTTTTGCAAACCGTAAAAGTGTGCTAGAATAAATCGTTATAAGTGGCAATCTCAGCAATTTTTAGCATAAAGGAGAACATATGGAAAAATCAAAGGTGTATTACACTACATTTAAAACAACAGGACAGGAAAACCTGCTGCAGAAGCTGCGCAGGCTGATGATTACAGCGGGCATGAAGGAAATTGATTTTAAAGACAAGTATGCGGCAATCAAGATCCATTTCGGCGAATACGGCAACCTGGCTTTTTTAAGGCCGAATTATGCGAAGGTTATGGCGGATCTGGTGAAGGAGTGCGGCGGGAAGCCGTTTCTGACGGACTGCAATACGCTGTATGTGGGCAGCAGGAAAAATGCGCTGGATCATATCGAGACGGCGTATCTGAATGGATTTACCCCTTATGCGACGGGCTGCCATGTGCTGATCGGGGACGGGCTGAAAGGGACGGATGAGACGCTTGTGCCGGTTCACGGCGAATATGTGAAGGAGGCTAAGATCGGCTCTGCGATTATGGCTGCGGATATTTTGCTGACGCTGACGCATTTTAAGGGGCATGAGATGGCTGGTTTCGGCGGGGCGCTGAAAAATATCGGTATGGGCTGCGGCTCCAGGGCCGGCAAGATGGAGATGCATAATGACGGCAAGCCGGTTGTCGCGGATACGGAAGGATGTATCGGGTGCGGCAGCTGCCAGCGGATTTGTGCGCATGAGGCGCCGGTTATTGAGAATGGAAAAGCGCGGATTGATCATGAACGGTGCGTTGGCTGCGGCAGATGTCTGGCTGTCTGTCCGAAGGATGTGATCCAGCCTAGCTCTGGGTCTTCGGTGAAGAGCCTGAATTGTAAAATAGCGGAGTACAGCCTGGCTGTCTGCAAGGGCAGGCCGCATTTCCATGTTTCTTTGATCTGTGATGTATCGCCAAACTGCGACTGCCATCCGGAAAATGATATTCCGATTATTCCGGATGTCGGGATGTTCGCTTCGTTTGACCCGGTTGCGTTGGATGTGGCTTGTGCGGATGCGGTGAACCGGATGCCGGTGATTGAGGGCAGTGTTTTGAGCGATCATCTGAAAGAAGATATGCACCATGGGGAAGGACATGACCATTTTCATATGACCCACCCGGATACGGAATGGAAGTCTTGTATCGAACATGCGGTTAAGATCGGGCTTGGAAATGACGGGTATGAGCTGGTTACGATCTGACCGTGGTTTAGCTGCGGTTTGATGCTGCTGATCTGACCGGATATGCCAGATACCACAGAAGATCGAAAGTACAGATGAGGGTTTGTGACAAAGAGGAAAGAAAAGGCAGGACAGGGAATTGAGGGAAAAATTTGGTTTTCAGGAATTGGAGAATGAGATTTTACTGGACCGCTTCCGGACGATGAGCCAGCCGACGCTTGTGTCGAAGGCAAACGGGCTGAGCGGGAAGCTGTATATTGCGTCGGAGATGGATCAGATGGACAGCATTGGCTGTGATTGTGTCGCAGCCTGTGTGAATGATATTGCCGCGCTGGGGGCGCAGCCGCTGTTTTTCTATGCAAATATCTCCTGCGTGCGTCCAAGGGCAGATAAAGTGCGGCTGATGGAAGATGGGATTATCAAAGGGTGTGAAAAGGCGGATATCCGGTTTGCAGGATGTGAAATTGCGCAGCTGCCGGATAAGTATGCGTTTGATCATTATGATCTGGTCGGTTTTTTGGTCGGTATCTTAGATGGAAAGAAAAAAATCGGAAGTGCCAGGCTGGCAAGCGGTGATGTGATTATCGGGCTTGCGTCGAATGGCTTACATAACAATGGGTATGTGCTGGCCAGGAAGCAGCTGTTTCTCACGAAAGGGACGATGGAAGTCTATTATGATATGCTGGGCAGTACGCTCGGGGAACAGCTGCTGCGTCCGACGAAGATGTACCAGGCGTGTATCGGGCATCTGCTGGAAGCTGGGATCGAGGTAAAGTCGTGCGTTCAGGTCGCTCACGGCGGCCTGGACCGGGCGCTGCGCCTGCTGCTTCATGAGCAGTACGGTGCGGTCGTTAAGCGCAGGACGGATTCGATTCCGCCGCTGTACCAGATGCTGCACAGAGACGGGAATATTGATATCCAGCAGATGCGCCAGACTTTTAATATGGGTATTGGTATGCTGCTTGTCGTATCCGAGGATCTGTCCGCGAGGGCGGCGGAATGTCTGGAGGAGGCAGGGGAAAGCCCGGTTTTCCTTGGCCTGGTGGAGACGGAACGGGATCTGATCCGATATCTGGAGTAGGAAAGGGGCGAATGGATGAGCTCACAGGCTAGACTCGAAAATGTATTAAGGGATATACATGTAATGATTTCCAAAAGTGAAGTGTATGATACCGACCGGATTATCGTCAGCAAGCAGGATATTTTTAACCTGATTGACCGTCTGAACGTGAGTATTTATGAGATTATGGATGAATACGAGCTGACCCAGCAGAGCAGGGACCGGGCAATGCGTGAGAAAAAAAAGGAAGGCGATAAGATTATCTGGGACGCCAGCCGCCAGGCAGAGGATATTTATGCGGCGTCGGTCTTATATACTGAAGAGGCGCTCAATCATTTGAATGTGATGGTGAATGAGGCGGATGCGACGGTGGACCGGATGTATAAGGAATTTCGCAGGAATATCAAGTATCAGCAGGAAACCATCCGGGAGAACCAGCTGGAATTAAAAAGCCAGCTGCAGCTTCTGGCAGATACGGAGAAGTATTTGAGGCTGATCGAGGAACGCAACCGTGAAATCGAGCGGGAACGGGCGGAAAAGAAAGGCAGGAAGACGCTGGAGAATTTCGGTGAGAAGCATGCCGTGATAAAACCGGAGATAAAGATTAATGAGGATTATTTCCGCAAGGCAGGCATTCCGATTGAAAAAGACGGCGAGAAGCCTGCGGATGAGGAATATATGGAGCCGCTGGAGGACGAAGGAGTGATTGAGTCCACGCTGAAAAAGGCGGCTCAGGAGATCCAGCATCTGTTCGGAGAAAGCCAGCAGGAGAAAATAACAGAAGCAGCGCCAAATGAGGATGCAGACAATCCCGTACAGGCGGCGTCTGAACAAAAAGAAAAAAGGGAACGCGGCGAAGAAAACGGTACACAGGAAGCGTCTTATGTGTCCGGCGGTACAAAAGACAATGCGGCAGGCGGGCAGGATGACAATGCGGCCAGGAGTAGTTCTGACGCAGGCGGGCATATTGCAGGCAGGAATAGTTCTGACGCAGGCGGGTATACTGCAGGCAGGGATGGTTCTGATGCAGGCGGGTATACTGCAGGCAGGGATGGTTCTGATGCAGGCGGGTATACTGCTGGCAGCGGGCCGGCAGACAGCCGGGAACATGTACCGGCAGGCAGCGCGGCGCAAGAAAATGCTTCAGATGAACCGGAGATTAAGGTTAATCTGAATGCTGAGTATTTCAAACAGAAACGGGATGAGCTGGACGGGGCGGAAAAACAGCCTGAACATAACAGGATGTCTCTGCTGGATAAATTAATGGGTAAAAAGAAAACTTTATTATAAACGGCTGATCATGAAAGTAGTTTTGAGCCAATGAAAAGCATTATTTTGGGAAGAAGCTGAATCATGGAGGAAGCTGACACAAGGAGGACAAGGATGAAACTATATGACAAAGGCGTGTATCTGGTAAATGGCAGGGAGCTGGTAGAAGATACACCGGACGCAGCCGCTGCGTTGAAAGCAAAGACCGGCGGGGATGTCACAAAGGAGCAGGCTAAGGAACAGACGATTGCTTACCGGATTTTAAAGGAACATAATACGTCCGGCAATATGGAAAAGCTTCAGATTAAGTTTGATAAGCTGACTTCTCATGATATTACTTTTGTAGGCATTATACAGACGGCGCGGGCATCCGGGCTGGAGAGGTTTCCGATTCCGTATGTGCTGACGAACTGCCATAACAGTTTGTGTGCGGTTGGCGGAACGATCAATGAGGATGACCACATGTTCGGGCTTTCCTGTGCCAAGCGGTACGGCGGGATCTATGTGCCGCCGCATCAGGCTGTGATCCATCAGTTTGCCAGGGAAATGCTCTCAGGCGGCGGCAAGATGATCCTTGGTTCAGATTCCCATACCCGTTACGGCGCGCTGGGTACTATGGCGATGGGCGAAGGCGGGCCGGAGCTGGTGAAGCAGCTGCTTGAACAGACGTATGATATTAATATGCCGCAGGTGGTAGGCGTATATCTGACAGGGAAACCGCAAACAGGCGTCGGACCGCAGGATATCGCGATTGCCATTATTAAAGAAGTGTTTGCAAACGGTTATGTGAAAAATAAGGTGATGGAGTTTGTAGGGCCGGGGGTTGAAAATCTGAGTGTGGATTTCCGTATCGGCGTGGATGTTATGACGACGGAAACGACCTGCCTGTCTTCAATCTGGAAGACAGACGGCCAGGTAAAAGAATTTTATGAGATCCATGGAAGAAGCGGGGATTATGCCGAATTGAATCCGGGGAATGCGGCGTATTATGACGGGATGATCGAACTGGATCTGGGTGAAGTAAAACCAATGATCGCTATGCCGTTCCATCCGAGCAATGCTTATACGATTGAAGAGCTGAACGCGAACCTGACGGATATACTGGATGATTGTGAGAAAAAGGCACAGGTCAGCTTTAACGGAGCCGTGAATTTAAACCTGAAGGAAAAAGTAAGGGGCGGCAGGCTGTATGTGGATCAGGGAATTATTGCAGGCTGCGCGGGCGGCGGTTTTGAGAATATCTGCGATGCGGCGGATATTTTGGACGGGGCCGGAATCGGTGCGGATGAATTTACGCTGAGCGTCTATCCGGCCAGTATGCCGGTGTATATGGAGCTTGTGCGCAACGGGGCTGCGGCTAAGATTATGGCTGCGGGCGGCGTCATGAAGACAGCGTTCTGCGGGCCTTGCTTCGGCGCCGGAGATACGCCTGCGAACAATGGATTTTCGATCCGCCATTCCACGCGTAATTTCCCGAACCGGGAAGGGTCTAAGGTGCAAAATGGGCAGATTGCTTCTGTCGCGCTGATGGATGCGCGTTCCATTGCGGCAACGGCAGCGAATAAGGGTTATCTGACCGCGGCGACGGATCTGGATGTGAATTATACAAAGCCGAAATATTTCTTTGACCAGACCATTTACCAGAACCGGGTATTTGACAGCCACGGACAGGCAGACTCGTCAGTAGAAG
Source organism: uncultured Eubacterium sp. (assembly GCA_947564835.1). Lineage (GTDB taxonomy): Bacteria > Bacillota > Clostridia > Lachnospirales > Lachnospiraceae > Eubacterium_J. The sequence continues at coordinate 5,514 of CANOET010000038.1, forward strand.
TGAAGATGGGGCCGAATATTAAGGACTGGCCGAAGATGTGTGCGTTAACCGACCATCTGATGTTAAAGGTCGTATCAGAAATCCATGATCCGGTCACAACAACGGACGAGCTGATTCCGTCCGGGGAGACTTCCTCTTACCGGTCTAATCCGCTTGGCCTTGCGGAATTTACGCTGTCCAGAAAGGACCCTGCTTATGTGGCGCGCGCGAAGGAAGTGCAGAAAGCGGAGCTGGCAAGGGAAGAAGGCGGGCAGCCTTATGAAGTCCTGCCGGAATTAAAAGATGCGGTGGATGTGATTATGCAGCAGTTCCCGCAGATCAATGAACGCAATACAGGAATCGGAAGCACGATTTTTGCGGTAAAGCCGGGCGACGGCTCTGCACGGGAACAGGCTGCTTCCTGCCAGAAGGTATTGGGCGGCTGGGCAAATATCGCACATGAATATGCAACGAAAAGATATCGCTCTAATCTGATTAACTGGGGCATGCTGCCGCTGCTCGTGCAGGAAGGCGGGCTGCCGTTTGCCAATGGGGATTATCTGTTCCTGCCGGATATCCGCAAGGCCGTAGAGGAAAAGGCTTCGGAAATTACCGCTTATGTTGTTAAGGAAGGCGGGCTGAAGGAATTTTGCATGACGCTGGGAGAGCTGACAGACGATGAGCGCAGCATTATTTTAAAAGGCTGCCTGATTAATTTTAACAGAAAGGAACAATCGTAAGTTACAGTAACGGTTCCATGGGTTATCTGAACTGTTATAATTTACAATCGTTGTTATACAATTATAGAAAGATTTGATATGGACAAAGAAGAAATAGAAGAGATAGGCGAGACAGAACAGAATAATGACAATGACGAAATACCGCAGCAGCATCACACCATCCGCAGGCAGCTGAAATCCGGGTCTGACTGGAATATCCGGCCTTATCTGGCAATGGGGCTTACGTTTTTCATTGTATTTTGCTGCTGTATCCTGGTCGTCTGGATGGTGTTCCGCTCGCGGGACGTAAAGTCTATATTCGGAATGTTTGTCAGCATTGCACAGCCGATTTTATACGGGCTTGCGATTGGATATCTGATCAATCCGATTATGAAGTTTTTTGAGCGGGCGATTTTAAGACTGGCGGAACGCAAAGGGGTGCAAAAAAAATTCCGGCGCATGATACGGACGGTATCCAGTATTCTTGCGGTACTTGTGTTTATTATGGTGATTGCGATGCTGCTGTCCATGGTGATTCCGGAAGTATCGGCAAATGTGTCTCATCTGGTAGATACAATGCCTGCACAGATCAATTCTTTTATCGTGCATATGAACGACTGGGAATTTGGCAATGAGAAGATTACAGCCATGCTGGAACAATATCTGACGACGGCAGCGGACTGGATCGAGGACTGGCTGAAAAATTCGGTGCTGCCGCAGACAAAGGATTATGTAGCGACGGTTACCAGCGGCCTGATTAACGTGCTGAACGCGTTTAAAAACATTGTGATCGGCCTGATTGTGTCGATTTATGTGATGTGCGAGAAGGAAAATTTTGAAGGGCAGTCCAAAAAGATTATTTTTGCGGCGCTGCCCGCCCGCGCCGCAAACCAGGTGATCCAGCTGTTCCATACAACGAATGAGATTTTCGGGGGATTTATCAAAGGAAAGCTGCTGGATTCCCTGATTATCGGAATTATTTGCTATGTGGTGCTGTGCATCATCAAAATGCCGTATACGCTGCTGGTCAGCGTGATTGTAGGCGTTACGAATATCATACCGTTTTTCGGGCCGTTTATCGGGGCGATACCGAGTGCTTTTTTGATCCTGCTGGTGGACCCTTTGTATGCCGTGTATTTTGTAATCTTTGTTGTGATCCTGCAGCAGGTGGACGGCAATATTATCGGGCCGAAGATCCTGGGTGATTCTACCGGGCTGTCGTCGTTTTGGGTGATGTTTGCGATCCTGGTCGGCAGCGGGCTGTTCGGAGTTATGGGGATGCTGTTCGGCTGTCCGGTATTTGCAGTCATTTATTATATCGTACAAAAGCTGATCCATTACTTTTTGGAGAAAAAGAAGCTGCCGGTTGATACGGAGGTCTATATCAGGGCAACCGGCGTGGAGCCCGCGGAAAGCAGGCTGTGGTACGGAAAATATGCAGATGACCATTACAGTTCACAGTAATGAGTGACCATCATAATGCCTAAATTTTCCACTTGTTTTTTGACATTGGCAGTTACCTATGGTAAACTTACATTGGATTATGATGCAAGGATTCCAATTCTTTTTAGATAGATGGTGACAGGCGTGGATAAATACGAGTTTAAATTGAAAATCGACGAGATGAAAGCGCTGGTTAGCGCGCGTAACTATCAGGCGGCGGCGGAAATTGCCGAGACGGTCAACTGGCGTAAGATCCGTAATCTGAACGCACTTGTGCTTGCCGGAGAAGTCTTTGAGCAGGTGGGAAGGTATGAGGAAAGCAAGGAAATCCTGCTGATGGCATATGATAAGTCTCCGATCGGCAGGAATATCATATACCGTCTGGCAGAGATTGCCATCCGTACGCAGAGGATTGATGAGGCGCAGGAATATTATGATGAATTTGTAGATATAGCGCCTCACGATAATTTAAAGTATGTCTTAAAGTACAAGATGACAGCGGCGCAGGGCCTTCCGTATAAGGAACAGATTAAAATACTGGAAGAATTAAAAGAGCAGGAATATTCCGAAGAATGGGCATATGAGCTGGCGTATCTTTACCATAAGGACATGCAGCCGGAGAAATGCGTGGAAGCATGCGACGAACTGATCTTATGGTTTGGCGACGGCATTTATGTAGAAAAAGCATTGGAATTGAAAATGCATTACCAGCCGCTGACAAAGCCGCAGGATGAAAAGTACCGTATGTTCCGTCAAAAACGGACAGGCGTAATTGAAGTAAAGCCGAATGATTTCCTGGAATCCGGGGAAATCGTAAATGAAGCGGTTGAGATTCCGTATGTACAGACAAATACAGGGCAGTATAATACGGCTAACCTGCAGGAAGAGATTGCAAAAGGGATGCAGCAGATCCGCAGCGGGAATAAGCAGCAGGCAAATGTACAGGCGCAGCAGCAGGGCTTGCAGAATATGCAGGCGCAGCAGGGTTTGCAGAATATGCAGGCGCAGCAGCAAGGCTTGCAGAAAATGCAGGCACAGCAGCAGGGTTTGCAGAATATGCAGTTACAGCAGCAAGGTTTGCGGAATATGCAGGCACAGCAGCAATGGCAGGATGTGCAGGAGACAGCTGTGCAGGAGCCGGCCCGTGCTATGACATTTGAAGAAATCCAGGCAGAATGGGAAAAGACGAAACAGGCGATGCAGGAAGCTTTGCAGGAGGCAGAAGCGCCAAAAACAGCCGAATCAAAGGAACAATCGCTGGAAAAGGCGGAACAGCTGATGCAGCGTCTGCTCGGAATTGTGCCTCAGCTGGCAGACAAGCTGGCAGCGCAGCAGGCGGAAGGCTGGGAAGAGGATACCGGGCAGGAAGGGCGTCAGCCGTCAGGCGTGCAGTATGACCTGGAACAGGCAGGCAGGATCGTTGCCGGTATGAATCAGCTGCTGCAGGAACAGATTGACAGCCTCCAGGCAGAAAAAAGGCAGACACAGATTCCCGAAATGCACAGGGTATCGGATCCGACAAGGGAAATGCCGAGGCTGCCTGAAGATTTGCTATTAGGGAAAGAGATTGGAGCAATAGAAAAAGAAGAGATGGATGGAAGTTCATTACAAAATTTCTCATTGGAAGAGGAAGACAATCCGGTTATGAATGCGTGGAAAGAAGCGCCGCCGGGAATTTCAGCGATCGATCTTTTGCAGAGGGTACAGATGGAGAAAAACGGGGTTCATTTTTCACAGCCGCAGGAGCCGGTATTTACAGAATTGCCGCAGGAGGCCCCGTTTACTGAACAGCCGCAGAACCGTCCGCTGACAGGAACAGCACAGCCAGGGGGACTGCAGGCAGAGCCAGCCGTACAGCCGGATGGTTTTGCCGCAGGTACATCAGCCATGCATGCGCAAGGTCAAGGGCTGGCAGCAGGAACAGGGACAATACAGCCGGATGGCTTTGCGGCAGGAACAATGCAGCCGGATGGTTTTGCGGCAGGAACAATACAGCCGGATGGCCCTGCGGCGGGAACAATGCAGCCGGATGATCTGGCGGCTGAGGAACTTGCTCAAACAGAATATATTGCTGAAAATATGGTACAGCCAGAGATTTTGGCAGCAGAAACAGCACAGAATGAGGATTCGGATTGGGATGTGAAACAGATCGAAGCCCCGGCTTCAGATTATTTGTGGCAGCCGGAAATGCCTGAAAGACAGCAGGTGCAGCGACCGGAAATGCCTGAAAGACAGCAGGCGCAGCAGTCAGAAATACTTCAAGGACAGCAAGTGCAGCAGTCAGAAATGCTTGAAGGACAGCAAGTGCAGCAGTCAGAAATGCTTGAAAGACAGCAAGTACAGCAGCCGGAAATGCCTGAAAGACATTCGGTACAGCAGCCAGAACCTGTCAGCAGGCTAATACAAGAGCCGGAAATACCTGTGATGCGGCAGGCACAAGAGCCAGAGGTGCTCAGACAATCCGTACAACAGCCAGAAATACCTGTAATGCAGCAGATACAAGAGCCGCAGATACCTGTCAGGCAATCCATACAGCAGATACAAGAGCCGCAGATACCCGTCAGGCAATCCATACAGCAGCCAGAGATACCTGTAATGCAGCAGGTACAAGGGCCGGGGATTTCAGCCGGGCAATCTATACAGCAGCCGGAGATGCCGGTCAGACAGCCGATGCAGCCGGAAATGCCTGTTCCGGAAATGGTACGTCAGCAGGCAGCAGGCAGCCCGGACGAGTTCTTTCAGCAAGAGTGTACAGATGAACCGGCATACATAGACGATCCGGAATATAAGGCGGCATATGACGGCGGTCAGGAACATGCGCAAGATCCACAAATTAATCAGGAGATGAATGCACAGCCAATGTATGAGAATGAACAGGACAACCTGGTCCTGGCGGCAAAGCCGAGATTTCTCACGCAGGCGCAGCTTCAGGCGGAGTCAGCTATGGATGGAAAAATGAACACACAGACAACAAAAGATTTTTCGTCAGCAGGATTTTACGATAACGGAATGCAGCCGGAAGGACAGAATTTGGATATGATGAAAATACTTACGCCGGAGCAGAAGCAGATTTTTTCTTATTTTGTGCCGATTGCCGGTATGGAAGCGCAGATTTATGATTTAATAAAAGGTGTCAGCGAGCATCTGCAGTACGACAAGCATGCATTGTCCGGCAATATTATTATTGAAGGTATCAGCGGGAGCGGTAAAACCGTGCTGATTATGGATATTATCAAAGCGCTGCAAAAAGAAATCAAGCGTCCGGCGGGCAAAACAGGCAAAATCGACGCCAATGCGCTTAATCAGAAGGATCTGGACGTGCTGATGGAAAAAATAAGCGGCGGCTGCCTGATTATTGAGTCGGCAGGAAAGATTTCCAGGGAAACAGCGGTAAAACTGTCCCGATGTATGGAAAATGACCATATGGGTACACTTTATATTATAGAAGATACAGCAGAAGGGATCCAAAAGGCACTGGAACGCGACAGCTCCTTTGCGTCGAAGTTTACGGAAAAAATAACAATACCCTTATTTTCAGCCGATGAACTGGTCGAGTTTGGCAAAGCATATGCGAACGACCTGGATTATGATATTGACGAAATGGGCGTTTTGGCGCTGTATAAACGTATCAGCAGCATCCAGAAGCTGGATCATGTAACAACATTGACAGAAGTAAAAGAAATCGTTGATGAAGCAATCGAAAATGCCGAAAGAGGCGTCTTAAAAAAAGTATTTGGCATGCTGACCGCAACAAGGGCGAATGATGACAATTACGTGATTTTAAGAGAGAAGGATTTCGAGGAATGAGGAGGGTTATGACCATGAGAAACATGACAGAACTGGATATGTATTTATTCGGTCAAAGCACGCATTATGATATTTATAAGAAAATGGGTGCGCATCCAATGAAAGTAAACCAGAAAGAGGGTACCGTCTTTGATGTGTGGGCGCCGCATGCAAAAAATGTATGGGTGATCGGATCCTTTAATGACTGGGATGAGACACGTCATAAGATGAAGCGTCTGGAGCCGCTGGAAATGGGTATTTACGAGCTGTTTATTCCAGGTGTGAAAAATGGGGACATGTACAAATATCTGATCGAAACCATGGATGGGAACCGCCTGTATAAAGCAGATCCTTATGCAACCTATGCAGAGCTGAGGCCGGGCAGTGCATCGATCGTCTGTGATGTTTCGCATTTAAAATGGTCTGACCAGGCATGGATGGAGACGCGCGCGCAGACAGATCCTTATGAAAAGCCGATGGCAATCTATGAAGTACATCCAGGCTCCTGGAAACGCCATCCGAATAGAGAAGACGAAGGGTTCTATACATACCGGGAGTTCGCAAAAGCGCTGACAGAGTATGTAAAAGAAATGGGCTATACACATGTGGAGCTGATGGGTATATCCGAGCACCCGTTTGAAGGCTCCTGGGGCTATCAGGTAACCGGTTATTATGCACCGACATCCCGGTATGGGACGCCGGAGGATTTTGCATATCTGATCAATTATCTGCACCGCAATAAAATCGGGGTTATTGTAGACTGGGTTCCGGCGCATTTCCCGAGAGACGCGCACGGGCTGGCTGATTTTGACGGCTGTCCGCTGTACGAATATCCGGACCCGCGAATGGGCGAGCATCCGGACTGGGGGACCAAGATCTTTAACTACGGTATGTCCGAGGTAAAGAACTTCCTGATTGGAAGCGCCCTGATGTGGATCGAAAATTACCATGTGGACGGGCTGCGTGTGGATGCAGTCGCTTCCATGCTGTATCTGGATTACGGCAAAAACGACGGCCAGTGGGTAGCCAATAAATACGGCGACAACAAGAACCTGGAAGCAATTGAGTTCTTTAAGCACATCAATACTTCCCTGACAGGCAGAAATCCGGGCGCTATCATGATTGCCGAAGAATCCACGGCATGGCCGAATGTCACAGGCAAAGCGGAAGAAGACGGACTGAACTTTAACTTCAAGTGGAATATGGGCTGGATGCATGACTTTTTAGATTATATGAAGCAGGACCCTTATTTCCGTAAAGGCTGCCATAACAAAATGACATTTGCTATGAGCTATAACTGTGCAGAAAAATATATCCTGGTGCTGTCCCACGATGAGGTGGTCCATCTCAAATGCTCGATGCTGAATAAAATGCCGGGGCTTGGGATCGATAAATTCCGCAACCTGATGGTCGGCTATACCTTCTTTATGGGACATCCGGGTAAAAAGCTGCTGTTTATGGGACAGGATTTTGCACAGCTGAGAGAATGGAGCGAAGAGCGCGAGCTGGATTGGTTCCTTCTAGCTGATGAAGACCACCGGCATTTAAACGATTACTTTAAGGCACTGCTGCATATCTACCGCAGATACCCTTCGATGTACGAACTGGACCACTCATGGGACGGATTTGAATGGATCAATGCCAACGACGCTTCCCGCAGTATTTTCAGCTTTGTGCGCAAGAGTAAGAACGGGAAGAAGAACCTGCTGTTTATCCTGAATTTTACGCCGGTGCAGAGGGATGATTACCGGGTAGGGGCGCCGACAAAAGGGTCATATAAGCTGATCTTAAACAGCGACGACAGCAGATACGGCGGATCCGGGAAAAAACGCCCGGTCAGCTACAAGACCGTGAAGGCAGAATGCGACGGCAGGGACTATTCGTTTGCTTATCCGCTGCCGGCTTATGGAGTGGCTGTGTTTGAGTTTAATTACCGTGTATAAATGATTACAAGAAAACAAGTCTGGGTATGCAAATATTGATTGCATACCCATTTTTGATGCAGTCAATGTTTTTCATCGTATGCCATTTTTATAAAGTTTTCCACAAAATTAGCCGACATATCTTATAAGTTCATAGGCACAATTAAGCTTATAGGCACAATAGATGGATAGAAAATGGATTCGATTTTCGCAGGAAAGGCAGGTACAGCATGCAGGGAGTGCAGAATATACAAATAGATGGAGCAGCGCTGCTCGAAGGGATCGGAGGAAATGCAAAGCAGGACGGGATGGATTTAGGTTCTGTTTCCGCAGGGACGCAGAAGGTACAGCAGACGGAAACCCTGACCAAGGGGGAACATGCTGCGCAGGTAACTTATCAAAAACCGCAGGAACAAAAAGCCGGCACAGCAGAGGACGTGAAGCAGCAGGCAGAAAATATGGATGCGGCGGCTATGAAAAACCAGATGGTAGTTGCGGCAAATACAACAACAGCCGCCGATTGTAAAAAAATGGACGAAGAAGGCTTTTCACTGCAGCAGACCGAGGCCAGAACCGTTGTTACAGTTACAGATAAGATTAAGATGGAGCTTGCCAAAGCGGGTGTGGATATCAGCTATTTCGGGGATCAGCTGAGTGGGGATCAGCTGGAAGAGCTTGCTGGAAACGCAGCGCTGGCACAGAAGCTTTCTTCCAGAATAGACCAGCTGCAGGCGGATCTCCCGCTTACGGCAGAAAATGTACAGGAATGCAAAGAAGCGTTGGAGGAAGCAGGAGAAATACAGAAGCTGAATGAAGGTGCATTAAAATATATGCTGGATCAGCAGCTGGAACCGACCATTGCGAACCTATATAAGGCGCAGTATTGCGGCAGCGCTGCTTATGTCAGCCAGGGGGAGGGTCCTGCCGGCTTCGGTGAAATCAGGGGGCAGATTTCCAGAGTTATTGCACAGGCAGGACGTACAGCGGATGATCAGGCATTTGCCGACAGTGAATGGCTGATCCGCAACCAGATTCCATTGACGCCGGAAAATCTGAATGGTCTTGTCCAGCTGAAAAATATCGATGTTCCTCAGGACGAAGAACGTCTGCTGGACGGTATGATTACGGCTATGGCACAAGGCATGCGGCCCCGGGATGCTGTTCTGGAGATGAATCATACGTTGGATGCAAAGGCGCAGAAAGCCGTAACAGTGATAAACCAGGCTGCGGATGAAGACCTTGCTTACCTGGTCAGCAAGGGCGAGCCGGTAACGATTCAAAATCTGGAGCAGGCACATAACCAGAATCTGGCAGGAGACTGGAGTGAGGCGGAAAGAAAGGCAGCTGCGGAATTAATCCGGAGTACGGATGAAGCAGAAAAAGCGGCGCAGGCAGCGGGGGACGATGCGGTGTCAGCACAGGGATCTGCAGGTAATGTGATCCAAGCAGACGCAACAGCCGGCCCGGCGGTAGCTGCATCTGGTGTATCGGCATCTGCAGAGAGCGGTCCGCAGGCAGGCGTGAATACACAGCAGGTTTTAAAAGCAGCTGCAGCATTCGTATCAGTGTCCGGAAGCGTTTCCTCCGGTTCGTATACAAGCATGCAGATCGTACTGATTACGGCTCGCAGGCAGCTGGAGGAAGTGCGGCTTATTATGACGGTTGAATCCAGCTATCAGATGCTTAAACAGGGGATTTCCGTCGATACCAGTTCCATGGAAGAGCTGATCCATCAGTTAAAGGAGATTGAAAACAGTTTTTATAAAAACCTGCTGACAGAAGGCGGTGTGGAAGCAACGCAGGCGAATGTAAGCCTGTTTGCGGAGACGTCGAATAAGCTGGAAGAATTAAAGGAAATGCCGGCATATGCGCTCGGCGCCCGCAATATGGAGGTCCATACGCTGGAAGACCTGCATCAGGAAGGCGGTTCCATGCAGCAGAGCTTCCAGCAGGCAAATGAACGGTATGAGACAATGCAGACGCAGGTGCGCAAAGACCTGGGCGATTCGATCCAGAAGGCTTTTGGGAATGTAGATGATATTTTAAAAGAGATCGGCCAGGAGATCAGCCCGGCAAATGAGCGTGCCGTGCGTATTTTAGGGTATAACCGGATTGAAATTACGCCGGAAAATATGACACGGATGAAAGCCGCTGACCAGCAGGTGCAGATGGCATTCCATAACCTGACCCCTTCTGTCATCCGGGAGTTTATTAACCGCGGCGTGAATCCGCTGGATCTGGACATTCGGGAACTAAACGCGCAGGCAGAGCAGATCCGGGCAGATCTAAAGATCGACGCGCCGGAGGAAAAGTACAGCGAATATTTGTATAAGCTGGAGCAGAACCACAGTATTACACAGGAAGAGCGCAGTTCTTATATCGGTATTTACCGTCTGATGAACCATATTGTAGAATCCGACGGGGCGGCAGTCGGCGCGCTGGTAAACCAGGGGGCGCAGATTACGATGCGCAACCTCCTGGCAGCTGTGCGTACGCAGCGTCATGGAGAAATAGACATTACGGTAGACCACTCGTTCGGAGAACTGCAAAGCGGCGGGTATGCCGACTCCATTACAGACCAGATCGAAGCAGGCTACCAGCAGCATTGTGTGAAGCAGGCACTGCAGGAAATGTCGCCGGAACGTTTGCGTACGGTTATAAATATTTCTGAATGGGAAGATCTGACGCCGGAGCAGTTTTTACAGCAGATGAAAGAAGCTCCGGAAGACCTGGCAGCACAGGAATCCTATTATCAGCAGCAGTTAAAGGATCTTGTAGCATGTGCAAAATCATCCAAAGAAGCCTATCAGGTACTGGAACGGTATGAGCTTCCGAATACGATGTTAAACGTCATGGCAGCAACAGAATATCTAAAAGACCGCAACAGCGCATACCGCAGGTTTTTCAGCCTCAGCGGCAGCCGCACGCCGGATGCATCGATCAGCACGGACGCCTATATGGAAAAACAGGAGGATGGTTCCGTTGAAGTGGATTTTGCAGCCATTCAGGAAGAGCTGCTGGAACGGTTCGGCGAAGATGTGAAAAAACCGGAAGAACTGGCAAAGGCAATGGCAGAGCTGGCAGAATGCGCGGAAAAATGCATGAGCACGATGATTATGGAGCCGCACGTTACAAGCCTGGATATCCGCGGGCTGAAACTGATGAATGCGCAGATGTCCATGCATGCGAAAATGGCGTCGTCAGAGTGCTTTTCGATGCCGATTGTTGTAGACGGCCAGGTGACGAATGTGACGATGAAGATTGTAAGGCACAAAGAACAAAAAGGGCTTGTGAATATTACAATGGATACGGCACGGTTTGGGAAAATTGCGGCAGAGCTGCGGGCAAAGGAGCTTGGATTCGGAGGATATATTGCGACGAGTAACAGGCAGACGAGAGATTTGCTCAAATCGATGGAAGGTGAGATTGCACAGGCTTTGCAGGAAGTCGGGGAAGGGCCGCTGGATTTAAATTACATTTTGAGCAGCGGGCTGGACTTGAATTATTTTGAGGAAAAAAGCGGGGTGAGCGAAGAGCCGGAGTCGGAAGAGCTGCGGGAAGTGCAGACGAAGACGCTGTATGGGATGGCGGAAGTGTTTATACGGGTGTTTAGGCATTTGGATGGGCCAGTCACCTAAAATTTTTTAAGGTTTTTGTAATGGAATTTCTGCATCTGGCCGAAATATAAAACAGCTGGTGTTTTATGGTCGATCCAGTCATTAAACTGTAAATGAAGGAAAAAGATGAGGTATACAATATGAAAATTAATCAAAATATATCAGCTGTAATTGTCAATGACCAGCTGCTCCGTAATGAAAACAGCGTTTCAGAATCTGTGAAAAAGCTGTCGTCAGGGTTAAAATTTAACGCACCGAAGGATAATCCGTCCGGAATGGCGATTTCATTTAAGATGCAGGCGCAGATTCATGCACTGAACCGGGCCTCTTTGAATGCGACAGATGGAACGAGTATGGTAGAGACGATCGACGGTGCAATGGGTGAAATGACGGAAGTGCTGCAGAGGATCCGGGAGTTGTGCGTACAGGCTGGAAATGATACAAATACACTCGAAGACCGGGAAGCGATTCAGCAGGAGATCGATGCGCTTAAGGAAGAGGTGAACCGGATCTCTACCGCTACGGAATTTAATAATAAAACGCTGATGGACGGATCGCTGGACAGACGGACATATGTCACAGATGAAAATAAGACAGTAAGCAGGTTTGAGCAGGTTTCTAATGTGATTATATCGGATGAAGTGCAGGCTGGAGATTATAAAGTGGAGGTTAAAGAACCGGCAAAGCATGCGGATCTTGTAGCAAAGGGAAATGCTGCTGTCTTAAATGGAAGTACGGTAATTACGGAAGGATTAGAAGGAACCATCAAAATTAATGGATCCAGGATTGAAATTACAGAAGGCATGACGGCAGATGATGTATATCAGGCAATCCGGGACGGCGGAGAGCTGGGGTGGGTGAATGTATTTGAGACAAACACGGGAACCCCGGGTGCGGTGGATAAAGACAATTTGGATACACAAGGATATCCGGAGGTAAAGGATGGATATCAATTCGGTGATACTTTAGCTTTTGTATCACAAAACTATGGGACGAATGAAAAGGTCACCATTACTTGTGACAATCCTGATTTGGCAGCGCTGATTGGTTTTAAGAGTATCATCAGCCAGGGGTCAGCCTCAGAGGAGACAATTGTAAAGGAGTATAGCCTGCAAACAGCAGGGAAAGACGAAATAAAAGATGCGCAGGGAAATGTGACTACAGCTGGCGAAACAGCAAAGGTAGTTACTGGAACATATGCGGGGCCAGGGCAGTTTCATCCGGTTGGTGAATTGTATATTAACAATGCTAAAGTAACAATTACAGAAGATATGCCAGCCCAGGATGTATATGATGCAATCGTAGCGGCTGCCAGGAGTCAGGATATTATTGTCACAGATGTGAATGGAGGAAATTATAGCTTTGGAGAGTCGTTGCAGTTTGTATCGCTGCAGAAAGGTTCTGACCAGGTAATAAACATTCAATACATCAGTGAAGATATGGATGATTATTTTGGGCTGACAGGGGCTATACCGCCTGCGGATGAAAAAACAATCTCTTATGAATATAAAGTGGAAAAAGAAGGAACAAATGCAGATGTATCCATCGAGAATGCAGGAGCGATCCGGAAAGAATATACGGGCCAGGCAGTTGTAAAAGCAGATGGAAATGAAGTTGTGATTACAGATAAGAGCGGTTTTGAGATCAGTTTTGAGATCCGGGGCGATTTTGCTGCTGCAGGGCTTGAAACCATCAATATCGAAGCCACGGATATCGGCACCCTGCAGCTCCAAATCGGTGCAAACGAAGGCCAGGAGCTGGCTGTGCGGGTTCCGGTGCTGAATACGAAGAGCCTTTACATGGATGATCTGGATGTCCGGAAAGTCACAGGCCCGGACCGCGGACTGGAAACGATGGATAAAGCGATTGGAATTGTTACAGCGGCACGTTCTCTGATGGGCGCTTATGAAAACCGCCTGGATTATATCAGAAGCGGCCTGGACGAAGCAGAAGAAAATATGACGACAGCTGTTTCACGTCTTGGCGATACGGATATGGCGGCAGAAATGACGGAATATACAAATGCGAATGTTCTGACACAGGCATCTATTTCCGTGCTGGCACAGGCGAATGACCTTCCGCAGCAGGTATTATCTTTATTACAGGGATAAGAGGCTAATATGACAAAAACACAAATACAGGAATTTACCCGCAGAATCACACAGGCGAACCGCAGCGGGCTGACGTTGATTAAATTCGAAATACTGTTTGCCTATTTTGATGATATTAGCAAAGCATGCAAGGAAAATGACAGGCAGGCAATGACAGACGGGGTCCATCATGCAGACGCAGTACTAAAAAGCTTTCAGGAAACACTGGATTTTAAATATGAGATAGCTGCACAATTATATGCACTGTATGATTTTCACCGCAGGCAGCTGTCGAAAGTACTGATTAAAAATTCATCAGAAGGGCTGGAACAGAGCAGGGAAATGCTCCTGAAAACGTATCAGGCTTTTCAAGAAGCCGCAAAACAGGATACATCCGGTCCGCTGATGCGGAATGCGCAGCAGGTATACGCAGGCTACACATACGGAAAACATGATTTAAATGAAAGTTACGGCCTGCATTCTTCAAGGGGCTTTCTGGCGTAATGCTGGAAAGCCTCTTACTAACACTTTTGCAGATATCGCTTCATTAAGATTTTACAGGTCCGGCCAGTTCATAGGATTTGAGCCTGCAAAGTAAAAATTTGTAACGCATCTGAATCGCATTCACTTCATAAATATAACTGTCAATCAATTCCGGGTCCGTGGCATTTTCAAAATTCTCATAGGCAAGATGCAGACTATCCATCGTCTGCATCAGGTTATCCAGCAGGCTCTGGTAATTTGCGTCCGGCTGTGGTTCTTGTTTTAAAAATCGAAACAAAGGCTTACCTCACTTTCCGTTTTCCATGTTAACGTGCTTCAAACATTATGAGTGTTATAAGTATAGGCAGGTGATTGGAAAAATATGCATATGTTAAGAAGAAAAGGGGGAGGGTGGGCACAATGTCAGAAAGAATTGGTAAAAGTACCATGGAAATGCGGAGAGGTCTTTGGTGGCCAGGGGTTGTGGCTAGGCGGACGACTCTGCGGGCTGTGGGCGGGCTGTGGCTAGGCGGACGACTCTGCGGGCTGTGGCCAGGGGACGCGCCGGGAGACACACCTTGGGC
>CANOET010000039.1 GCA_947564835.1 uncultured Eubacterium sp.
TGCAGGAATACCTCTTGCGGTTTAATTCACCGTTATTTATGCAATGCAGTACTAGTCGCAACCGCGGTAAATTTGACTGTAATGTCATCTCCAAGAATACTATATTCAGGAATCTTTGCACCAATCAAATCACATTCTTCACAAATTTTTTGAATCCCCCGTCCCCATGATTCTATATACCCCGCCCTGAAAAAGGTATTCGCCAAATCCGGGTTAGCCCAAAGAATCGTAGGTTAACAATTGAACCGTATTGACTTGTTTTTTACATTCCATAGTACAGATGTCTTTCATTTTACTATTTTATCAGTAAAACTTCAAACATTTTTTGACTTATTGCTGCTCCATCTGGACTGTGCTTTTCTTTTCCTCTTTTGATTACACCTAATTTGCCATGAGCTGCTATATGCCGTTGTTTTCCATTTCCTGAAAACCTCCATATGCTTCTCCCGCAGGCGACCTTATAGGAAACCTCATACCTTATTCCCCAAAACGACACACATGTCAAAAGCGTCTCTTTTCTGGTTCATCCAGGTTAGGATCATAGAATGGGCGGCAAACTCCGTGCAGCCAACAAACCCCCGCCTGCAGAATTAAATGAAAAATTATCCTAAAGTAAGTTTACATCCTCACAAAAATGTAGTAATCTATCTTAGGTACTTAGAAACGATTTTTTTGCGCAAAATGGAAAGATTTTGACTTTGAGTGACAGAATTAACATTGTGCTGCGTTTTTTACTGGCTATGCGCACGCCAGGTGAGGGGAAAAGGTTCTGGCTGGTTTTCACTGTTTACACAGAACTAAAATTCAGTTATTGTAAAGCCTGCCATAACCCGCAGAATCGCCCGGCTAACCACATCCCCTGGCTAACCAACATCTATCGGGAAGCTCCAAAAAAAACGCAACACAACGTCAAAAGTATTTCTTTTCTGGATCATCCAGGTTAAGTTACTTTACTATAATGAAAGAAAAGAGGACAATATCAGATATGAAACCATGGGAAACAAATGTACGAAAAGTAGTCCCCTACGTACCAGGGGAACAGCCGGATCAGCAGCATATGATCAAGCTGAATACAAATGAAAATCCCTATCCTCCCGCTCCCGGGGTTATGGAGAGCCTATATGCCTTCGATGCGGACAGGCTGCGTCTGTACCCGGATCCGGAAGCGAAGGTTCTGGTAAACGCGCTGGCAAAACGCTACCGGGTCAAACCAGAGCAGGTCTTTGTCGGTGTCGGTTCGGATGATGTATTGGCGATGGCTTTTTTGACATTTTTTAATGCGGACAAGCCGGTTCTGTTTCCGGATATCACTTATTCCTTTTACGATGTATGGGCGGATCTGCTGCGGATTCCGTACCGGACGGTGCCGCTGGATGATCAGTTCAGGATCCGGAAGGAGGATTACCGCATGCCTAACGGAGGCATCGTGTTTGCGAATCCGAACGCGCCGACCGGGGAGCTGGAAAGTCTGGAGGATGTGGAAGATATCCTGCGGCATAACCAGGATGTGGTTGTGATTGTGGATGAAGCATATATTGATTTTGGCGGAAAATCCGCGCTGCCGCTGATTGAGCAGTATGACAACCTGCTTGTGGTGCAGACGTTTTCAAAGTCCAGATCGTTAGCTGGCATGCGGATCGGATATGCGTTCGGTTCACCGGAGCTGATCGGGTACCTGAACGATGTGAAGTTTTCGTTTAATTCCTATACGATGAATCAGCTGACACTGGCGGCCGGCGCTGCGGCATTGGAGGATGAGGCATATTTCAGAAAAACGTTACATAAGATAAAAGCGACCAGGGAGCGTATGAAAGAAGCCTTCCGGGAGCTTGGTTTTGTCTTTGGGGATAGTCAGAGCAATTTTTTGTTTGTCACGCATCCGCAGGCAGCAGCAAGGGAACTGTTTGAAGCATTGAGACAGGAGCGTATTTATGTGCGTTACTTTGCAAAGCCGCGGATCGATCATTATCTGCGGATTACGATCGGGACAGATGAGCAGATGGATACCCTGGTTGCATTTCTGCGTGCTTATTTAAAGAAATAGAAAGAGGTATGTCATGTATATCATTCAATTTATCAGAGGATTCTGTATGGCGCTTGCGGATAGTGTGCCGGGCGTTTCCGGGGGGACGATTGCGTTTCTGCTCGGGTTTTATGATCAGTTTATCAGCTCGATCGATGATTTGCTGCGCGGGGGTATGGAAAAGAAAAAGCAGGCGCTGGCCTTTCTTTTGAAATTGGGGATTGGCTGGGTATGCGGGATGGTCATGGCGGTTCTGGTGCTGACCAGTGTGTTTGAGTCTAATATTTATGCAATTAGTTCTATGTTTATCGGATTTATTTTACTGGCGGTTCCGATTGTGGCCAAAGAAGAAAAAGAGGCGCTGCAGGAAAAGCCGGGATCTGCCTTGTTCGCTTTGATCGGCGCCGCTATCGTATGTGCCATTACGTATTTTAATCCGGTTTCCGGCGGGAGCAGTATGAATCTGGAGCATTTGGATGTGCGGCTTGGGATTTATGTGTTCTTTGCCGGGGCAATTGCGATTTCAGCTATGGTGCTGCCGGGGATTTCCGGTTCCACGCTGCTTTTGATTATGGGATTGTACCTGCCGGTCATTACAGCGATTAAAGATATCCTGCATTTTGACTTTGGGGCGTTTCCGACGGTATTTTTATTTGGCTGCGGGATACTGGTCGGGATATTCAGCGTTGTCAAGGTGATCCGCAAGGCGCTGGAACGGTTCCGTCCGCAGACCATTTATCTGATTATCGGGCTGATGCTCGGCTCAGTCTATGCAGTGGTCAAAGGGCCGGAAACACTGGATACGCCGCAGGAGGCATTGTCGCTTGGGACGTTTAACATTTTGTTTTTTGTAATCGGCGGGGTGGTTATATTGGGACTGCAGAAATTAAAGGATGTACGGGACGCATAAAACAGGGAGTCAGAACAGCTGCTGCAGGAAATCCTGCAGCAGCTGTTGGGCAGTTAAATGGAGGCAGGGAGAAACATGCAGATTTGGTTAGGAGTAGAAAACTTTGCAAAGATTGAACATGCAAAAGTATGTATGAACCGTTATACGTTATTAGTCGGGCAGAATAATAGCGGCAAGACATTTTTGATGCAGTTGATGCAAGGGGTAACGGCGAAATTGGCGAGCCTGATTCGTGTCGATGTGATGGATATTTTTTTCATGAACATGCTGGGGAATATGATTCTTATATGCTTTCAAGTAAAAATATAGAACTGTTTGTCAGCTATTTAAATGAGAAATTGTCTAAAGAGAAGAACCATATTGTCAGAGAAATATTTGGGAAAGATATTTCGATTGATCAATTGTACATGGATATTTCTATGACAGAAGATGTTTTTTATATGCTGTATATATTTGATGGTTCTAAAAATTATGTAAAAAATATTGGAACCATGATAGATGCAAAGCTGATGCATGATTTTGGAGATTTATTTTCAGAATCATATCCGTCCAGAATATATGTGATAAACAAGATTGAACGAAATAGAGAAATTAATACGCTTTTTGTGGGGTCTGCCGGTTCAGACCATTTTGATTTGAAAATGATCGCCTATGATTTTGTTGATAAAGTTTTAAATATGAATAGTCTTTTTTTGCCTTCCTCAAGAACGGGACTTTTGTTATTATACCGGGACTTTTTTGTCAATAAGACAGATTATGCAATATCATACGGGATGGGGGAAGGACGTATATTAAATAATCGTGACATGTATGGCGGATTAACAAAACCAACGTATGAATTTTTGAGATTTTTACAGATGTATTCGGAAAGTAAAAATGAAAAAGAAGTATTTAAAGAAGAATTACAGTTTTTTGAAGATCATGTGATTGATGGACATATAAATGTAGATAACCAGAAAATTTTTTTCTATCATTCCCAAAACGACACATACGAAACACCTATGTATCTGGCATCTTCTATGATTAATGAAACAGCGCCGATCGCTATGGCTGTCATGAGCGCCAGACAATACAGAAGGTTGGTTATTGATGAAATAGAGGCCAGCCTTCATCCGGAAAAACAGCTTGAACTGGTCCGGTTTTTGAATCGGATTTACAGAAAGGGAATGAGCTTGATCGTAAGTACCCATAGTGATACATTTGTATCCAAAATGAATAATCTGTATTTATTATCGCAATATAAACAGCGGTTAAATCAATCAGATTCTGAAACGCTGCAGGAGACATGCAGCGAAGATGGATCTGAAATGACAAAAATTTTAAAAAAAATGGGTCTGGAGCTGGACGATCTTATTGATGCAGAGGATCTGTATGTATATGAGTTTGTAATACAGCCTGGTGGAAAGAGTGTCGTAAAGGAGATTTATGGGGAAGAAAAGACTGGATTTCAGTTTGATTTATTTACAGATTCTGCTATGAAAATTTATCAGGAGAATTTAAAAATAGGAGAATTACCATTATGATAAATGTTAAATTTGTACAATGGAAAGAAGAAAAGCCGATTCAAAAGAGTGTGTTGTATAAAATGAATGGTAATCATGTAATAACTTTTGTAGAAACACATAACAATACAAACAATAAAGAATTGTAAATTTGGAATACGAACTGGCAGATGATCAATATGGTATCTTTGCATATGAATATCGAAGGCCAGATACAATCAAGGATGGAAACAAGACGGCTGATATTTTGGCATGTATTGTGGATGAGTCAGAAAAGACAATTTATACGACGGTTTGTGACGTAAAAAGTAATATTTCTGCTTTTAGTGATGATTTACTAAAAGACGAGGCATTAATGACAGCTATCAAAGAGATCCGTGATTTTATAGAGCAGATCCATGCAGAGATTTTACATAAGAATACGTTTATGCTGTATTACATAGATGATAGTTTCAAAGAATATGAAAGAATAGGCATCGTTACAAAACATTTTGAAAATGAAAAATTTCTTGCTGTTGCATTAAAATTAGAAGAATTGTTTACCGATTCTAATACTAAGGTTTCAAAATTATCAGAACTTAAGCTGAAAAAGAATCTTGCGCCCTATATGCGTGAGGTAGAAAAAATCAAGGATTTTTTAAACAAAATTATTAAAATCGGCAGCCGGACTTATGAGCTTCATGTATTCCTTTTGAAAAAGATGGAGGATGCTGTCTATACAGCATCTTTGAAAATTGCTGCAAATGGCATGGAACAGGAACGCGTTCCAGATAAATTGGACTGATCGGATATTTGATTATTGGCTATTTCCATCCAGGCAGATTTCCATTAAAGTAAGGAGAAAGATGCAGCGGGCCTTTTGTCCGGACAGCTGCAGCAGCCAGGGGCGCCGGGAAAAATGGCTGGCGGCTCCTAAAAAAGAAAAGAGGTTTTCCGAAATGAATCAAAATCTGAAAAAAATGGTAATGGCAGCTTTATTTGCGGCGCTTGCATGTGTGGCGACAATGTCCATCCGCATTCCAACCCCCGGTACCAACGGCTATATCCATCCGGGCGACGCCATGGTAGTGCTGGCGGGTGTATTTCTTGGACCAATCTGGGGGCTTTTGGCCGCAGGCATTGGTTCCGCTATGGCAGACCTGCTCGGCGGATACTTTCTTTATGTGCCGATTACCTTTGCTGTCAAAGGGGCAGTAGCATTTGTGGCAGGTGTTCTGTATCAGAAAACCGGCCGCACGGCAAAAAGCCGTTACTTTGCCGTAGTACTGGGCGGAGTGGGTGATATTGTGCTTGTGGCAGGCGGTTATTTTCTCTGCGAGTACCTGATCTATGGCCCTTCGGCAGCGGCAAGTGTGCCGGCGAATATCATACAGGGAATCAGCGGGCTGGCAATCAGCCTTCTGCTCTATCCGATGCTGTGCAAAGTACCGCAGATCCGTCAGTCGGTACTAGCAGATAGTTCCGGAAATTTTTAAAATTACATCCAGGCAGCCGGATTTCCTGCCCTTATTTTAGCAGGAAATCCGGCTGTCGCAAAGGAAAGGCCGGCGTTTTGCCGGCCTTTGTTAAATTTTGCAGGAATGTGTAAGAGCTGTCGAAATTTCAGCTTTTTTGTGGTATGATATAAAAAACCGCAAAGGAGGATCGGTATGGACGGCTATCAATATGAATACCGCTGTTCCAAATTTTTAAAGAAAAGAGGCTTCCGCCGGGTCCGTGTTACGAAAGGGAGCGGGGATCAGGGGATCGATATTATTGCATATAAAGGCAGAAAAAAGTACGGTGTGCAGTGCAAATACTATACCTGCCCGGTCGGCAACAAAGCGGTGCAGGAAGCATACAGCGGCGCGAGGTTCTATGATTGTGACAAGGCTGCAGTATTGACAAATAACACCTTTACAAAATCGGCAAGAGAGCTGGCCGGTAAAATAGGGGTTGACTTATGGGAACGCAATGACATACCAGGCCAGGCGGCCAGATTCTGGCCGGCCAGGTTTGCGGGAGCTGTTTCCCTGCTGCTTGGATTGTCCGGGCTGGTTTATTCCTATGCGCCAGACAGGCAGGAATTGATAACTTTGCAAAACATCCAGTGTATCACATTGGCGGCCGGCGGATGCTTAGGGGTTTTGGAATGTGGCAAATTCCCCCTGGCTTTGATTTCCGGCATAGCCTATGCCGTTTCTTTTTTTATGTATATGGCCACGGAAATCTCTCCTTTTTGCCTAACGTTCCAGGTGCGGGGCATTCCTTTGGAAAAGCTGGTTTATACAGGTATTTTAGGAGTGTCTTTTTTACGTACCGTATATCTTTGGGTCAAACATGCGAGGATGCAGATGTCGAAAAAGCCGAAGAAAAGAAGGAGGTAACACTTCTGAACCTGGATGAACCAGAAAAGAAACATTTTTGACATTGGGTTGCATTTTTTAAACTTCCCGAAAGATCCTGGTTAGCCAGTGGGGCTGTGCTTCCCGGACGACTCTGCGGGCTTTACAACACCTGAATCTGCGTTTCATGGAAGCCAGGCCCTTTCCCCCTCATCCGGCGTCCGCATAGCCACTAAAAAACGCAACACAATGTCAATTCTGTCGCTTGGAATTAAAAATTTTGCCCTTCTGCGCAAAAAATCGTTTCAAAGTTCCTAACACTTCCTATCATTTGATAATTTACTTGTGTTCACCGCCCGGATGCAGTATAATCAAAAAAAGACAAACGAATCTGTGACCACAGACACAAGGAGGAAAAAAGTTCATGTACCATTGTCAGATACATTTCTATTTATCCGGCGGTCAGTGCAGGGCATTCGATCTTATAAAAGAAATCACCCCATATGAAAACTTCACACATCAGTTCATCCAAAGCAGTACCCCGGACCCGGCAAAGGCCGCCGGCGCCGACGTGATGATAGCCAACGTGCAGGGGATGGATGCCGGGCGGGCGGCGGGGCAGCTGCTTTCTGGCAGAAAAGACGGGGCGGAACTGATTTTGATTTTGGAAAAAGATCAGATCAGCGCCCTGACCGGATACCTGTCACAGATTACCGAGATCTGGACAGCTCCGATGACCGATGAAGAGCTCCGGTTCCGCTATGAAAGATGGCGCCGGGTCTATAAGCAGAGTAAGGATCTGTGGCAGGCGCAGCATTTTCTGGAAGCGACGATCGACCATGTGCCGAACCTTGTCTGGTATAAGGACAAACAGGGCATTCACGAAAAGGTCAATACCAGCTTCTGCCGTACCGTAGGCAAGACCAGGCAGCAGGTGGAAGGGCGCGGCCATGCTTATATCTGGGATGTGGAACATGACGATCCGGCATGTATCGAATCGGAACAGGAGGTCATGTCCAGCGGCAGGACCTGTGTGTCCGAGGAGCTGGTGCAGACGGGCGCTGGTGTGCGGACATTGATGACATATAAATCTCCGCTGTATGACCTGGACGGCAGTGTGATGGGTACGGTCGGGGTTGCGATTGATGTTACGCAGGAGCGTGTCTATGAGCAGGAGATTATCCAGAAAAACCAGACGCTGGAAAAGATTTTTACCACGATTGACTGCGGGGTGATCCGCCATACTGCTGACGGCAGCCGTGTGCTGAGCATTAACCGTGCCGCGCTTAAGATCTTGGGATATGAATCCCAGGCAGAGATGGAAGCGGACGGCTTTCAGATGGTTGCGGGGACGATCCTGGAAGAAGACAGGGAACGGTTCCAGGCGTGTATTGAGAGCCTGGAAAAGGAAGGCGACAGCATCAGCACAGAGTACCGCATCCGGCATAAGAACGGGGAAGTCCTGCATATTATGGGGAATGTCAAGCTGTTAAAGGAAGACGGGCAGCTGTTTTACCAGCGGTTTTTGCTGGACTGTACGGAACAAAAGCTTTTGGAGCAAAAAAGGGAGCGCCGCCAGGCGGATCTGGTGCAGGCGCTGACGGTTGATTATAATGTAGTCTGTTTTTATAATCTGAATACGGACAAAGGTATTCCGCTGCGCAGGGACGAACGGGACCAGGGAGCATTCCGGGCGGACGCCGGCGGGAATATTTTTTTCAAAGAAAGTATGGAGCGTTACATACAGCAGACGGTACATGAAGAAGACAAAGAGAGGCTGCGGCAGTTCTGCCAGGTAGAGGATCTGAAAAAGAAGCTGATGGAACAGGGTGTGCGGCATGTGAATTACCGTGCCGTGACAGACGACGGCGCTGTGCAGTATTATCAGCTGAAAGCGGTGCGCACAGGCAGCTGGGGCAGGCAATGCGGTATTGTGATCGGGCTGCGCAGTGTGGATGAGGAGATGCGTAAGGAAATGGAGCACAAAGAGCTGCTCGAAACGGCCCTGATGCAGGCGAACCGTGCGAGCAGGGCCAAAAGTGTTTTTTTGTCAAATATGTCCCATGATATCCGTACGCCGATGAATGCGATTGTCGGATTTACGGCGCTAGCTATGACGCATATCAGCCAGCGTGACCGGGTGGAGGAATATCTGAAAAAGATCATGACCTCCGGAAACCATCTGCTGAGCCTGATTAATGACGTGCTGGATATGAGCCGGATCGAAAGCGGCAAGATGCATCTGGATGAAAAACCATGCTGCCTGCCGGATATCCTGCACGGCTTGCGTAATATCCTGCAGGCGGATATCCACGCAAAACAGCTGGAGCTGTATATGGACGCTGTGGATATTACAGACGAGGAGATCTACTGCGATAAGCTGCGCTTAAACCAGGTGCTGCTGAACCTGCTCGGCAATGCCGTTAAATATACAGGTGCGGGCGGCAAGATCAGCATGTGCATTATAGAAAAGCCGGGCCGGGAAGAAGGCTGTGCGGATTATGAATTTCAGATTAAGGATACCGGTATCGGGATGAGCGAGGAATTTGTGGCGCATATTTTTGAGCCATTTGAACGGGAAAAAAGCTCGACGATCAGCGGGATCCAGGGGACCGGCCTTGGAATGGCGATTACGAAAAATATTGTGGACCTGATGAATGGCACGATTTCTTTAAAGAGCGAGCAGGGCGTAGGTACGGAGGTAACGGTCTGCTTTACCTTCAGGCTCAGCGGGGAGAAGGCATCGCAGGATATTCCGGAGCTGAAAAACTGCCGTGCGCTCGTGATTGATGATGATTTTAATACGTGCGACAGTGTAACGTACATGCTGGGGCAGATCGGGATGCGGGCGGAATGGACGCTTTCGGGCAAGGAAGCGCTGCTGCGCACGCACCAGGCAGTGAACAGGGAGGATATTTATACGGTCTATGTCATTGACTGGATGCTGCCGGATATGAACGGGATTGAGGTCACGCGCAGGATCCGCAAGGAAATGGGGGATGAAGTGCCGATCATCCTGCTGACGGCTTACGACTGGTCGGATATTGAGGATGAGGCGAAGGAAGCCGGGATTTCGGCATTTTGCAGCAAGCCGTTATTTTTATCCGAGCTGCGGGGCTGCCTGCATGCGATTGTGGAAATGGATGAGGCACACGGCAAAGAAAGCGGGAAAGAAACCGTCAGGCAGCATGCCGGGCGCATCCTGCTGGCGGAGGACAATGAGATCAATCAGGAGATCGCGGCGGCGATCCTTGGAGATGCCGGATTTACGATAGAGATCGCGGGCAACGGGCAGACCGCGGTCGATATGCTCAAAGCATCCGGGCCTGGATATTACCAGCTGGTGCTGATGGATGTGCAGATGCCGGTGATGGACGGCTATGAAGCGACAAAGACCATCCGCAGGATGGAAGACCCGGCGCTTGCTTCCATACCGATTTTGGCAATGACAGCCAATGCATTTGAAGAAGACAGGCAGCAGGCCCTGGAAAGCGGAATGAACGGACATCTGTCAAAACCGATTGATGTAGAGGCACTGCTGGCGGCTTTGGACAAGGTCTTGTCATGAATCAACAAACGGCCGTCCCTGCATAGCTTATAGTAGGGAATGGTTTTGGAGGACGTCTGGGCTCCATCAGAATTAAGGTAAGAAATGAATGAAGATATGGAAAACGAAAACAAACAAAATATCCCATAACAGAACCGCTTTTATTGTCATGATCCTGCTTAGTTTCTGTATACTTGGCGGGGTCGTGCTGTCTGTAGAGCGCAAGATTTCCATGCAGATGTCTGAGGCGGCCATCGAGAACCTGAGTGAGAAGCTGGAGCTTTTAAAGGGCACGATTCAGGCGATCCTGTATAAGGAGGCGGAATTTCAAAGCCTGCTGGCGGCAGAGATGGCGCTGCTGGATCAGCCGGAGGATTTTATCAGTTCTGACCATAACAGTAAAACGATGGTAAAGCTGTCACTGATCCCTGCGGGGCAAAAGGAAGGGGTTTCCAGCACGGGAGAGGCTTTCCGGGAGGACGGCCTGGATTTTTCAGCCGGCAGCCTGGTGGAGGGGCTTCCGATTTCTGAGGCTTATGTGAACGGCATGGGGACATGGGCGTATACGATGAAATGCCCGGTTGTCAAAGACGGCAGGGAAACAGCGGTGCTGTATGTGGAATATATTTTTGATACCTTTGACGAGGCGCTTCCGGATAAATTTTATAACAGCAATGCGCTGTTGTATATTATGGATTCCAAAACGGAACGGTTTGTATTAAAGCCAAAGGGCGTGGGCGACCGGGAAGCCGGAAGTCTGGACCTGCAGGATTTTTACCGTGCAAACCGTATCCTGGAACCGGAAATCCAGGAGGAAATCGCGCAGGGGATCCGCGCGGGAAATGACCTGATGTTTTATCACGACGTCCGCGGCAGGGATTCCCTGATTTATATGTGGTCTGTGAATCATGCCTCCATGTACCTGATCGGGTATGTGCCGGTCGAGGCGATCCAAAAGGAAGGGGATGCGGTCAATCAGAATATTTTTATCGTGATCTTTGTTACGCTGGCAGCATTTGTAATCTGCTGCGTGCTGTATTATCTGAACACCAGGCAGCAGAACCGGCTGCGCATCGAACGGGAAAAAGAGCGGGAGATTCACAATAAGCAGCTGACCGAAGCGCTGCAGGCGGCGCAGATTGCCAGCCAGTCCAAAACGACGTTTTTATCCAATATGTCCCATGATATCCGTACACCGATGAACGCGATTTTAGGGTTTACCGTTTTGCTGGCCAAAGACGCGCATAATCCGGATAAGGTCCGGGAATATACGAAAAAAATCAACACCTCCGGCCGGCATTTGCTAAGCCTGATCAATGATGTGCTGGACGTTTCCAAGATTGAGAGCGGCAAGGCCGTACTTTCGATAGGGGAATTTACCCTGAACAGTATGATCTCTTCCGTGGATGCGATCATACGTCCGATGGCGAAGGCAAAAGGGCAGAAATTCGATGTGGTCGTAACCGGGATCCGCCACGAGTGCCTGATCGGGGATGAGACGAGGCTGAACCAGGTACTGATCAACCTGTTATCCAACGCCGTCAAATATACGCAGGAAGGCGGGACGATCTGGCTGCGCCTGACCGGCTTAAATCAGCGGTCCAGGCAGTATGAGCATATCCGGATCGAAGTAGAGGACAACGGATACGGCATGACGCCGGAATATCTGGCAGTGCTGTTCGACGCATTTACCAGGGCGGAAAACAGTACGACGAACAAAGTGCAGGGAACCGGCCTTGGGATGGCGATTACCAAAAATATTATCGAGCTGATGGGCGGTACGATTGAAGTTGCCAGCGAAGCAGGCCATGGGACAATCTTTACAGCCGAGCTGGAGCTGCGTATTCCGGACGGCATATCACAGGAACAGTTTTTTCAGGAAAACGGGATTATGAAGATCCTGGCTGTGGATGATGAAAAAGAGATCTGCAGCAATATCGGACTTCTGATGAAAGACGTAGGAGTGTACACGGATTATGCATACGGCGGCCAGGAGGCTGTAGAAAAAGTAAGACAAACGCTTGCGGACGGCAGCCAGTTTGACGTGATCTTATTAGACTGGAATATGCCGGGAATGGACGGGATCGAAACAGCAAGACAGATCCGTGCGCTTAAGCAGCAGCGGATCCCGATCCTGTTTCTGACCGCATATGATTGGGAAGAGATGGAGGAAGAAGCTTATGCGGCAGGGATCGACGGATTTTTGGCAAAACCGTTTTTTGTATCCGCTTTGAAAGAAAAGCTGCAGGATATTCATGCAAAACAGGACAGCATCGGGCAGCAGGAGGAGGCCGCGGCCAGCAGCCTGGAAGGGCGCCGTTTCCTGATCGCGGAAGACAATGAGATCAATTCGGAAATACTGTTAGAACTGCTGCATTTAGACGGCGCGGACGGCGAGGTAGCCGAAAACGGGCAGCTGGCGGTGGAGCTCTTCCTTGCGGCCGGCCCCGGACATTTTGACGCGGTGCTGATGGATGTGCAGATGCCGGTCATGAACGGTTATGAAGCAACGCGCAGCATCCGCTCCCTGGAGCGTGAAGATGCAAAAACGATACCGATTATAGCGATGACAGCAAATGCGTTTGCAGAAGATGTGAAGGATGCCAGGGATGCCGGCATGGATGACCATATCGCAAAACCGATTGATATGGAGGTCATCCGAAAGACGTTGGACAGATATTTGAAAAGAAAGGATTAGCATGAATCAGAAAAAGAAAATAAAACGGCGGATCGGACAAATGACAGCAATCATTTTTATGGGGATATCCGTATACACCGCGGCAGCCTGCGGAAAAGAAATGCCGCAAGGGAACCTGATCAGCAGTGACAAAGGCGAACAAACAACAGTAAAAATGTTCGGACCGATGGGAAAGACAGATCCGGACGCAGAGAATACGCTGCGTACCGCACAGGAGCGCACCGTCATTATGGCAGAAGAAGCGCTTGGGATCACCGTTGATTATAATACGTACACGGCACAGGATTATCAGGAAAAGACCTATGACGATGTCTGTATAGAACGCGCCCGCAGCGGGCTGGACGATTTTTACCTGCTGAACCCGAACGTAATTAAGCTGCTGGGTAAAGAAGGGACGCTGGCCGACCTGTCAGACCTGGAATCAGCCAAGAACCTGCGGGAGGTTGTAAAAACCTCCAATACAGTGAATGGGAAGCTGGTAGCCATTCCGCAGGAAATCGTCGCTTACGGGCTGTTTCTCAACCAGGACCTGTTCGACAAATTTGAATTAGAGCAGCCGCAGACACCGGAAGATTTTCTGGAATGCTGCCGGGTCTTTCAGGAAAACGGATACACAACCCCGGTCGGCGCGAACCGCTGGTGGCTGGAAACATTTGTATTGGCACAGGGGTTCGCTGACCTGTACAACGGAGGCAATACAGCGGCGGAGATCGAAGCCATCAACAGCGGCGAAAAGAAGCTGAGCGATTATATGCGGCCAGGATTTGAATTTCTGCAGGAGATGATAGACAACGGTTATATCGATGCAAAGACTGCGTATACGTATGAAGCCATTGACGGGGAAGGGGCTGACTTTAAAGCGCAGAAAACCCCGATTGTCATGGCGTACTGGGGAGCGGCGAACACAGATTATCTGTACGGGGATGTGGACTTTAACCTGCAGGTCATCGGTTTTCCGACCAGCCGCGGACAGATGCCGGTCGTGCCCATGACGGGGTATGGGATTAATGCCGGGTCTGAGAACCTGGAAAATACGAAAAAGATCCTGGATACGATGCTTTCAGATGAAGCGCTTTCCCTGTATATGGAGACGAACCAGGTGATTTCCCCGTCTAAGAATTTGGAAGTGGATTGCGTGGATGCGTTAAAGCCGCTGAATGACAGGATCAATGAAGGGATTTATGTGCTTGGATCCAATGCGGGCCTGCAGGTGGAGCAGTGGGGGAATACGTGCCTGATTGTGCGGGAATTGCTGAACGGGGCTACGGTGGATGCATGCATGGAAGAATTTGACCGGCTGCAGGAAGAGAGTATACGAGAAGCCGGCGAGGGGAATTAAGGAATGATCGAATACGAAAGGAGAGATATCTATGGCACTGGCAACCTTAACTGCAAGGGTAGACGAAAAAGACAAGGCCAATTTTGACGCCTTCTGTTCCAATGTTGGTCTCAATACTTCTACCGCAATCAATCTTTTTGTGAAAGCAGTTTTACGTGAAAACCGCATCCCGTTTGAAATCGCTCAGACTGCCGACCCATTCTTTTCTAAGGCGAACATGGCCTATGTGAAGAAATCTGTCCAGGAACTAAAAGCCGGGAAAGGAACGGCTCATGAACTGATTGAGGCTGGCGATGAGTGAAAAAATATGGTCAGATGATGCCTGGGAAGACTACCTTTATTGGCAGACACAGGATAAAAAAACGTTAAAGCGAATCAACCAGCTCATTCAGGATATTGAACGAAACGGCTGTATGAAAGGGATCGGAAAGCCTGAACCCCTCTTCGGTGATCTGCAGGGTGAATATAGCCGTCGCATCAACGAAAAAGACCGCCTCATCTACCATACGGAAAACGGGAGGCTCTACATTGCCCACTGCAGAGGCCACTATGGAGATAAATAGAGCCTAATCTGGATGAATCAGAAAAGAGAAACACTTTTGACATTGTGTTGCGTTTTTGGCTTCCCGATAGATCTTGATTGGCCAGGAAATGTGGCTTCCCGGACGACTCTGCGGGCTGCGGCCAGGGGACGCGCCGGGAGACACACCTTGGGCGGACTGGGGCATTCTCTGGCCCCAGCCCGCAGAGTCGTCCGGATAGCCATATCCCCTTCGGATAGCCACATCCCCTGGCTAACCAGTACCTTCCAGTTTAGTCCCTAAATACGACGCATTTCAAAAACCTATATCCGGATAAAATATGCCCTATACCTGCAGGCAAAACACCAAATAACCAGCCTGCATACGGAATAACAGGCTGATCGAAGGATAATGGTTCTGAAGCGTTTTCATCATAATCTCGTAAGAGATCAGATTTTCCTTTTCCAACCGGCATGGATCGGCATATGCAAATTGTTCGCTGAGGTTTTTCATGATGGATTTGGATATCTGCGCAACGGCAGCAAGCGAGATCTTATCCAGTTTATGTACGCGCATCCCCATCATCTCGCTGACTGCAGCAAGGATCAGCCGGACTTCCATCCCTACATAAGCCCGTACAAGTGTTCTGTGCTCTGACTGATAAGTCAGGCGGCAGAACAGCATTGTCTCAGAATTTTCTCCATTGTAGTGTTCACTGGCTATTTCAGCATCCATGCCAAGGATTGTCTGAATGATCCGCATGACGGCCTGGCTTATGGCGGCTGTCTCGTCTTTCGGACGGCTGGTCAGCCGCGGCTGCGGCACCCTGCCGGTTATGGCACGGTCTTCGCTCATAATGTGCTGGGTCAGCCAGGCCATGCATACTCCCATAAAACGCTGAACGCTTTCTACGGAGTAGTCTGTCTGCAGCACTTCCTTTTCCAGGACAGGCAATGTCTTATCCCGCAGGTTGTCGTGCAGCCGTTTGTGCATTTCATAGCGGCTGTAATGGATCGACTGCATGTAGTGTTCTTCTTCGGAAAAGTGCTGTAACGTGTAGTTTTTGAAATACTTGATGCCTTCCTGGCAGAGCAGTTTATAGTTGGCTGGATTTTCGTTCAGCTTTGCCATCCGGCGCATAATGGAAAATAGTTTTTTATGAGCGTTGTCAAGCAGTTCTACGCCGATGTTCAGGCGGTCATTCCATTCTAATACAGTCATAAGACGGACTCCTTTCGTTTGCTGGTGTACTTGAAACTATTATAAATGCAGGAAGAAGGTTTTTCCACATATATTTATAAAATCCTGTAAGATTTCAGATTTCTGGGACGAATCTATTAGTATAAGGGTTCATACGGGCCGTGCGGTAATGCGCTGACCTGTCTGAACCGTTACGATAATTTCACATACAACAGAGAATTGTCCGTATTTGCCGGCAATTCTTAGGGGGTGCAGATATGAAAGCAGATGATACGAATTTTATTACGCTTCTGCGCCATGGGCAGGAAGAGGGGATCCTTTTTGTGATTGATGCTTATGGCGGATATTTAAGGACGATCGTGCGCCGCAGGCTTTTTGCATTGCCGGATCTGGTGGATGACTGTATGAATGATATTTTTTTCGGAATCTGGAAAAATATAGGCAGTTATGACGAAGCGAAGGGCAGCTTTCAAAACTGGGCGGCAGCCGTTGCGCGGCTTACGGCGATTGATTATTTGCGGCGGGCAGCGCGGGAGCAAAAGGCGCTGAGCTTCGAGGCGCTGGAACTGGATGCGGCGCAGGAGGATGCCGGCATAGCGGCGCTGGCAGAGCAAGAGCTGTCAGAAGAAATGCAGGAGCTCTTATCATGCCTGAACGAAAAAGACCGGGAGCTGTTCCTGCGTATTTATGGAGAGGAAGAAGATCCGGATACGGCAGGGGCCAGGCTGGGGCTTACAAAAAACAATGTCTATGTGCGGCTGTTCCGCGGAAAAAAGAAGATGCGTTTGTTTGCGGAAAAAAGAAAGGGGATGTGACAATGGATAAAATGATTTACAAGTTAGCAAACCGGATACAGCCTGAGACAGGATACCGGAAAACTGACGGATCGGGTGCAGAAGGCCGGAACACAGAATGCCGGGATGCAGATTATGCAGGTATCGGAAATCCTGGGGAGGAAGAAAAATTGGATGAGCGTTTAAAGGAAGATTACCGTCAGTCTGTGCTTGCCGCCATACGCAAAGACCGGCGCATGGCCAAGAGAAAACGCCTGCGGGCTGCGGCGGCATGTTTGGCAGTGCTGACAGCGGCGACGTTGCTTTTCCGCAACGAGGTACGGGCCGCGATCGGGCGTATCAGCTATAGCCTTAGCATGGCGCTGGGGCTTGACAGTGATCTTGCTGCTTATAAAGAAGTGATCCATACGTCTGTGCGCGACGGGGGATATATTGTAACGCTGCAGGAAGCGGTGGCGGCGCCGGAAAAGCTGGCTGTCAGCTATACCGTAGAACGGGAGGACGGCAGGGCGTTTTCAGACGGGGTTGATTTGCGGCGGATATTCGGGCATGCGGACAGCTTTGAACTGGAAGACAGTCTGTATATCAATGGAATACAAGCCGGACAGTTCCGAAAAAGGGAACAGCATTTTCTGGATACGCAGGAAACGGTGCTGGGCGGAAAGATTGCTTATGATCTTGCACATACCGATCTTTCCGGCGAGAATACGTATGATCTGAGATTATATTCCGGGAAAGGAAACTGGAATTTCCGGTTTCAGGCAGATGGGACGGATTTATATGCAGATACAAAGCAGATGGCGCTTGGGGACTGTTACTGCCTGCCGGACGGAACACAGGTGACGCTGGATACACTGACCGTCAACGAGCTGGAACAGCGGATTACGATGCATATTTCCGAAGGAGGGGATATTTCCGGATATGTGATTACGCTGCTGGCGACGGATGAGCAGGGACGGACGGCAGAGTTTTACGCCGCGGACGTGCAGGCGTCGGAGTGTGTGATGTATGCGGAGGAAAATCATTTTCTTGCGGCGGATGCAAAGAAGGTGACCGTAAGGATGCATGCAGAGGAACTTGCGGCAGCCGGGCCGCGGACGGAACAGGGACAGGTGTTCCAAGGTACGGGAGAAAAAATATTTTTAACGCCCTTTGAAAGTGTGCAGCAGGAGGCGGTCTGGGAGCTGACGAACCTGCAGTAAAGGCACTGCGCTTCCATTTCATCCGGATTTGTAACTTTTCTCTTTTTTTAAAACATATTGTAGCATTTTCAGGTATCCAGGGGTATTACAAGCGAAAGGAGGATGAAAGGCATGAAACATGATGCGGACGATATTTTTCAGGAAGTCTTTTTGCGGTATGTAAAAAAGCATCCGGTATTTCAGAGTGAAGACCACCGCAAAGCCTGGCTGCTGCGTGTCACGGTGAACTGCGCCAATAAATTTTGGAATTCGTTCTGGCAGAAAAAGGTGCAGGGGCTGACGCAGGAGCCGGAATTTTTGGAAGAAGAGCATCTGAGGCTGTATGACCAGCTGTCAAAGCTGCCGCCGAAATACCGGGAAGTCATCCATTTATTTTATTATGAAGAGCTGTCAATAGAAGAGATCAGCCGGATTCTGGGCCGCAAAAACGCGACTGTCCGCACACAGCTGACCCGGGCAAGGGCAATGCTGAGAGAAGTTATAAAGGAGGATCATGTATGAAATCATTGGAATTTGCGCAACAGTATCAAAAGCTTCAGGAGCAGATTACGCCGGATGAAGCTAAAATCTGCACCGTTATTACAAAAGCAGAAAAACTGGAAAAAAGACGCCGCAAGAAAAGGCTCCTGTTATGGAAGCCTGCCATAGCGCTGGCAGCCGTCTGTATCTGCTTGTACGTATCCATGCCGGCACTGGCGGCTTCCTCTGCATCGGTCTATCAGATGATGTACCTCGTTTCCCCGAAAATAGCACAGCATTTTATGCCGGTACAAAAATCAGATACCGACCAGGGAATCCGTATGGAAGTCCTGTCCGCATCCATACAAGGCCATACAGCAAGCATTTATCTGACGCTGCAGGATCTGGAAGGGGAACGGATAGACGATACGACAGACCTTTTTGACAGCTATCAGGTCAACTGTCCATTTGACAGCACCAGCCATTGCGAGCGTGTCGGATATGATGCAGATACAAAAACCGTTACATTTCTCGTTACCATCGAAGCGTGGGAAAACAAAGATATCTGCGGGGATAAAGTCACATTTTCTGTAAAATCGCTGCTTAGCGGTAAGAAAACGTACGAACAGATCCCGGTTGTGCTGGATTTCTCCCAGCTATCAAAAGCCAGCCGGACGCAGACAGTTTCGATCCGGGGAGGAGGCGCTTCGGACGAAAAATGGTTCGCACAATTAGATCAGGATCAGACCGCGTTAATTCCGTCAGCTCCTTTGGAGGGATTTCCGGTCGAAGGCATCCGTCTGACAGGCGTCGGATATGCAGACGGCAGGCTTCATATACAGACAGCTATCGGGAATGTGCTGGAAAACGATAGCCATGGATGGTTCTGGTTTCAGGACCGTATGGGGAAGGAAGTGCGCAGTATTTATTCTTTTTCCTTTTTTGAGGAAACAAGCCAGGGGGAACGGGTGGATTATGATGAGGAAGTGTTTGAGATTGGGTGTGATGAATTGGAGAAGTATCAGTTATATGGAAATTTTGTAACTGCAGGGAAAAGGACGGATGGGATGTGGAGGGTTACGTTTCCGCTTGAAACAGATGAAGAATGATTACTTCCTGGAAGAGCTTGATTGAACAGGGGATGTGGCTAACCGGACGACTCTGCGGGCTTTACAATACCTGAATTTGCGTTTCATGGAAAGCCGGTGAAACCAGCCGGAAGCCAGGCCCTTTCCCCCTCATCCGGCGTCCGCATAGCCACTTAAAAACGCAACACAATGTCAATTCTGTCTCCTGGAATTAAAATTTTGCCATTTTACGTAAAAAATCGTTCCTAAGCACCTAAAACTGTCAAAGATAGGATTATCATTCGACATAGAAAGGGAAATCAACAGAAAATTAGAAATCAAGTTCCCTACTTGACAACAGCTATCAATCGTGCTAGTATTCATTTATGAATATTTATTGCGAATATTCGTAAATATAATTCGAGAGAAAGGAGAAGTGAAACAATGCCGTCAAAGCCAGTCCTTTCGGACGCTGATAAAAAAGCAATCCGCAAAAAGC
>CANOET010000040.1 GCA_947564835.1 uncultured Eubacterium sp.
ACCGCAGCGTTGCCCCAGTCCGCCCAAGGTGTGTTTCCCGGCGCGTCCCCTGGCCGTATCCCGCAGAGTCGTCCGGTTAGCCATATCCCCTGGCCATAACCCGCAGAGTCGTCTGCTTAGCCACATCCCCTGGCCATAACCCGCAGAGTCATCCGCTTAGCCACATCCCCCTGGCTAATCAGAATCCTTTGGGAAGCATTAGCCTCTGTTTGTATTATAGTAAACCATTTGAGCGGAGATGACAATAAATTTTCTATATTTTACTAGGAAATTTTTGTGAATTGTGCTACAATAATGGCGAGGTTATTCGTAACTTTAGTAAAATAATGGAGGGGTGATTATATGCGCATAACAATCAGCGGTAAAAATCTTGACATCACAGAAGGTCTGCGCTCTGCAGTGGAGGAAAAATTGTCCCGGCTGGAGAAATATTTTACACCTGACACGATTGTGAATGTTACACTCAGCGTTACCAAAAAACGCCATCAGAAAATGGAAGTTACCATACCGGTCAAAGGGCATATTATCCGCGCGGAACAGGAAAGCGACGATATGTATGTAACCATTGACCTGGTAGAAGAAGTGATTGAAGCACAGTTAAAAAAATACCGTCAGAAGCTGGTAAGCCAGCAGCAGGGAGCAGGCAGCTTTAAACAGGAATTTGTAGAAGCAGAATCGGCAGAGGAAGAAGAAGTAAAAATTATCCGCTCCAAAAAATTCGGAATGAAACCGATGTTTCCTGAAGACGCATGCGTGCAGATGGAGCTGCTAGGGCATACGTTCTTTGTATTCCGCAATGCTGAGACAGATGAAGTAAATGTTGTTTACAAAAGAAAAGATGGAAATTACGGTCTGATCGAGGCTGAAAATTAACACGGCAGCCGGATCTTGCAAATCCCGTATCTGATTTCTCCAGAATCATTCTAAACATGGACAGGCACAGCCATTCTTACGGCTTTGCCTGTTTTTTCGTCTGTTTGGATCGTATTCTATGATATATGGACAGGCATGGCCATTCCTTCGGCTTTGCTTGTTTTTTCGTCTGTTTGGATCGTATTCTATGATATATGAACAGGCATGGCCATTCCTTCGGCTTTGCCTGTATTTTGTGTCTGTTTGTATCATATTTTGACATATTTTGACACATCCTGTACAATTTGGCGTTAAAAGGGGCCAGATTGACACTTTTCCATTACAGCAATCTATACTACAATAATAGAGAAGAGCCAAGAAAGGAGTCACATGGCAATAACACTTATGATGCCATCGGAAAGCGAGATGAGCATCCGCACATTAAATAACGTAGCGGTAGAATATTTTGAACTTGGACTGCATAACCTGTCCTATCAGATCTGGGACGAGCTGTACCATAAAATTCAGCGCAATGCCAAGGATTATGAGGCGCTTATGCCCGTGATCAGCTGCAATATGGGAAATATGCTCCGCCAGACCGGATACTATGAAGAAGCCTGGCAGGTCCTGATCCAGGGCTTGAAAAGATGCTTCGGCACCGGCACATTCTATGGCATGCCAGAACTGATCATGCAGCTGTCTATCCTCCGGTTAAAATCAGGAAATGTGGAAGCAGCGAACTCCTTATATTCCTTTGGAAAAAATATCTTTCTCTGGAGCCGCCAGATGCAGATTGACCAGCCGCTGGAAGAGGTCCTGGAACGGGATTTTTTACTATACTGCGAAGAAACCATTTAATCATTCCCTTTAATCACACTTATACTACAGCCATTGGCTTTTCAAACAAGGGCAGCACAGCCGGATCAGGCAGGCGTAACCATCTCTTTTTTTGGATGGTTACGGACTGGCTGCTTTTATTTGTTTTCCGTACAAAGATATGTTAACATACATAAGGAATCATTTCAGACTGCACATGAAAATAGGAGAAGCTTTATGACGAAAAAAGCGTTTATTTCCGGTGCATCACACGGCATCGGAAAAGCGATCGCCCTGCAGCTTGCATCACACGGATGCGACCTGGCATTAAATTGTAAAAACAGCGAAGCACAATTAAAGCAGTTCTGCACGGAACTGGAAGGCCGGTATGACATCCGGGCAATCCCGCTAGCCGGTGATATCGGAGATTACACGGCTGTATGCAGGATATTTGCGCAAATCAGACAGCAGCTGGGCGAGCTTGACCTGCTTATCAATAATGCCGGCATTTCCTGGGTCGGCCTGCTGAGCGATATGGACGTACAGGATTGGCAGCGTATGATCGATACAAACCTCTCGTCTGTCTTTTACTGCTGCAAAATGGCAGTGCCTGGCATGGTGCGCAGGCAGGCCGGCAAAATCCTGAATATTTCCTCTGTATGGGGCGAAGCCGGCGCCTCCTGCGAAGCAGCCTATTCTGCAGCAAAAGGCGGCGTCAACGCCCTGACAAAGGCTTTGGCGAAAGAACTGGCGCCAAGTGGCATCCAGGTCAACGCGATTGCGTGCGGCTGCATTGACACCCGCATGAACAGCTGCTTTGATCCGCAGGAACGGCAAGCGCTGGAGCAGGAAATCCCTGCCGGAAGATACGGTACGCCGCAGGAAGTCGCCGCGTTTGCCTGGCAGCTTTTGAATGCAAATGCCTATCTGACCGGACAAATTATAAAATTAGACGGAGGTTGGATTTGACATTTGTCGCGGAATGAGGTATGATTAGAAAGAATTAACCAGTTAGTCTTACTTGCGCCATCAGAAAGAAAGTGATATCATGTCCATGGCAGAAAGAATCCGTTACCTTGTAAAAAGACACCCAAAGAGCCGCCAGGAGATTGCGGGAGACTTATATATTTCGACAGACAGCCTGGGAAATTACATTACCGGCCGGCGCTGCCCGGATGCCGCGATGGTACGCAAAATGGCAATTTATTTCCAGGTGTCTGCAGATTATATTTTATGCGTGACACCTACGCTGGAGGATACCTTTACCCTGCCCACGATCGAGCAGGAGCAGAGCCTGTTAAGCCTGTTCCGGACCATGACCCCGATCCAGCGGGAACTGTTTTTGCACAGCGGGTACGGGATTACCAGCTATGCGACCATCCAGCAGGTGCTTCCGGTCATGGAGATTCCGGGCGAGCGTGAGTGCTGACCAGATCCCATACCTCCCGCGGTGTATCCGCAATGACCGCCGCTCCGTTTTTCAGCAGAAAATCCTTATCACGAAATCCCCAGGAAACAGAAATACAGGCAAGCCCTGCATTTGAGGCTGTCTGAATATCCACTTCGGAATCCCCGACATAGACGGCCTCTTCTTTCTTGCATTGTAATTCCGCCAGCGCCTGCTCTACCATATCAGGCGCCGGTTTTCTGCGGACACCTTCCTTTTCGCCGATCGCCGCCCGGACATAGCTGCTGAAATAAGACTGGTTCAGCTCTTTCACCACGCTGTCCAGCTTATTTGATACAATCGCCATCCTGCAGCCGGCATCCTTAAGCTGCTGCATCAGCTCCGGCACACCGTCATAAGCATGCGTCTTATCTTCGCAATGCACCGTATAATAGGCACGGAATGCCGCCAGTATTTGTTCAAATTGCGGCGTTTGCGCACCGTCTGGCAATGCGCGCTCCATCAGCCTGCGGACACCATTGCCGACAAAATTGCGTATTTCATCCAACGTACGGACCGGATAGCCGTATTTACGCAGTGCATCGTTTACGGCATCCATAAGATCCTCCAGCGTATCCAATAAAGTTCCGTCCAGGTCAAAGACCACAGCTTTATATTTCATTCTATTTTCCTGCTTTCCTGTTTGTTTTCTGCGGAATTGCCAGCCGCCTATGCGTCCGCCGCCTTATGTACAGACAACCGCATGCTGCAGCAGATAATCCACCCAGAGCGGATAATCATCTGTACATACATGCAGGCCGTCCCTCGTATAAGCAGACGCCAAATGCCCGTTGGCATCCGCATAAATGCTGCTGATATCCAGATAAAATATATGCTCAGAATCCGCCAGCTCCCGGGAAGCTTTGTCGCGCTGCGACAGATTC
Source organism: uncultured Eubacterium sp. (assembly GCA_947564835.1). Taxonomy (GTDB): domain Bacteria; phylum Bacillota; class Clostridia; order Lachnospirales; family Lachnospiraceae; genus Eubacterium_J. The sequence goes on from CANOET010000040.1 coordinate 4,000, forward strand.
CGGTTGTTCAGCGCGCCGTCCAGGTCCTGCGTGCGGTAACTCATCGGAATATTCCCCTGAATATAGATCACCGCATCCGGCTGCGTCTGGCGGACCGTAGCCAGTATTTTTTTATATTGTTCCGTAAACCACTCTACATCCCCTCTGGCAATATCATTAATACCGATCATAATATAGACCTTGCCAAAAGAATGCCTGCGCAGCGCTTCCGTAACGGAAATCATTACACCGCCCTCATTTACAATCCGTTCGGTTAAAATATCTCCGATACCGATTCCGGTCTTTGCATAATACGCAGCCTGCGGAAGCAGATGGCTCTGAAACATACCGACGGTCCTTGAGTCTCCGATAAACAATGCATCTGAAAAATATTCCTCTGTAACCGTCTGAAATGTTTTGCCGGAATTTTCAGAAGCTGGTTTATTCTTTTTTTCATTTTCGGTGTCCGTCTTTTCGGTATCCTTATGTTTGGGATCTGTCTTTTTGATATCCTTATGTTTGGGATCCGTCTTTTCGATATCCTTATTTTGGGTATTTGTCTTTTCGATATTCTTATCTTCGGCATCCGTTTTTCCGATATCCTTATTTTCAGGATCCGTTTTTCTGATATTCTTATTTTCGAGATCCGTTTTTCCGATATTCTTATTTTCGAGATCCGTTTTTCCGATATCCTTATTTCCAGTATCTGTCTTTTGAGTATCTTTACATTCTACATCCTCTGTTTCTGTACCGTTATTTTCTGCGTCAGTCTCTTCTGTATGCTCCGTTTCTGCATTCTTCATTTCTGTATACGTTTGTTCTGCAGTTCCGTCAGATTGAGACTGTGTTTGGTTGTTACTTGGTGCATAGTTGTCCGCACCAGCCTGCAGGGTTGTATTCCCGTTACTGTTACCTGTATCCGGCAGAACTGTCCGGAATCCCTCTGCATCCTGAGACTGATAGAGCATCTGCCGTTCACTGGCTCCGACCGAAAGGTCCGCATCCGCTGCATGCAGAAAGTTCCTGTTAGTCAGATCCGGCCCGCTGCCGGAAACGGTACTGCCTGCGGATGTATCTGCAGGCTCAGATTCCGCAGCCGCTGCAGAGTATGAAAATTCCCGTCCGGCATGATATGCATCCACAGCGACTAAAATAAATGAAGTCAGTATAACAGCGCCTAATAATCCCGATACGATTCTTTTTGCGGTTTTTGTTCGTTTCACTCTTACAATCCCACCCTTTCTAAACCCGGCCCTGCATTGCAATAGCCGCCATTGACAGGTTCATTCCTGCGCTGCAAGAACTGTTTATGGACAATGTTGTTATGATAAGGATAACATAAAAGGGCTGGCAGAAAAAGACCTGTGGCCGATCAGGAAAAAAATTACAGGTTTGTCGACAGAGGATCTAAAGATCTGACACGGCATTCCCTGGAACCGGAACCTGAGTTCCAGATAAGATTTTCAACGCTGCAAACAGGCAGCCGCGAATAACAACCGCGGCTGCCAGCTTGTGTAACGGGATTTTGCTGTATGGCGGAAAAATCCTACATCCATTTCCACGGTGATTACTCTTTGTAGATATTTTTCGGCATAACAGCGCAAATTTTTTAGGCTTTTTCCGTTATTTTTTTCAATTTTGTGAATTTTGTTACAAAATTATATATTTTTGATTTCGGTTTTTCATATCCTTTGATAAAGTCCTTCCCAGTTTCTTAGATAATAAAATGGCTTCCCACAGACGATATATTTTCCCATCTGAGGGCATTGTTAACCTGCCATCTGTCATCATTTTACCAAATCTGTCAAACTTATCCAAAACCGTCTTGTTTTTCCTTTCAACTACTATCAGATTACTGAACCTCCCTTGAAATACTTGTTTATTAATTCGATAGCTCCATGTGAAACTATATATATTATGCCAGTCAATCATCTGTGCATTCAACGTTTTTGATAATGTACCACAAGATCCGTTTTTTCTGTAAATTGTACATACCCCTCATTTCCTGCATCCCAACTGAGTTTATATGAATATGTGATTTGTAATGTCTTTTACAAATCAGCTCCTTTTGCAATCAGCAGTTTTTTATATGCCTGCACCTTTACACGCGGTACAGTATAAACCGCGCCAGAACCGATTCCGCCAAATGCCCCGTTTCCTATTCTGCCATTCGTCAGTTTTTTCGTCTGGATCACAATAGATGCCAGCTTTTTGTCTCCATAAAATGCCTGTTTTCCAATCTTTGAAACTTTCTCAGGGATTATAATCTGCGGCAGTGCCGTACACTTATAAAATGCTTTGTCTCCGATCGTTTTTACATTTTTTCCAACGGACACGTTTTTCAGATTTGTACATCCGTAAAATGCATTCCTGCCTATAGAAAAAACATTTTTTCCAACAGATACACTTTGCAGCATCTTATGGTTCTTACATGCATCTGCAGATATACTGGTTACTTTATAAGTAATACCGTCCAGTTTGACGGAAGCAGGTATCGTAATCTTTTTTATGCTGCTTTCGGATGGTTTCAGGAATGCTGCAGTCCCTCCGGCAAGTCCGGCCTTTGTCACCTTATAGACTGCTTTGGATTTTCGATCTGTCAGCCTTGTGCCGGCAGCAGGTGCAGAAAACACATCCTCCTGCTGGCCGTTCTCTTCTGTATCCCCATCATTGCTGCCGTCATTTGTATTTTCGTCACCTTCATACTCTTGATCCTTATTCCCATACTCTGAATCATCCGGGTCTTTTTTCCCATCATTTTCAGATATAATTTCCTGATCCCTGCTGCTGTCTTTATCATTTTCTTTTTTATCATCTTCTTTCCTGCCATTTACAATCTGTTTTATCCGGTACTGTGACAGATCCTGAAGATCTATCTCATAAAAGCTAATAGCTTCATCTTTCCACGTATACCAGATCAGCCTGCCATTTTCAACAAGGGGCTCACAGTCAGATAAACTGCCTTTCAGCTCGTATATCCTGCCTTCCTGTTTTCCGTTTCCATCCAGCAGTGTATAAAATACAGTTGTCCCACCACGCGACCAGAGTATCATATACCGGCTGTCAGACAGCCTGGCCATGCATGGTGTGGACACGGATTCTTCACCTTCCAGATAATTTGTTAGCCAGTTTACAGATACTGCATCTGTATACCTATCCACCGATGCGACAAAAATATTCCGTGTTTCCCTTTTCAGGTTCATTTCATCCTGAATAACCGAATTTCCTGCCACCAGATAGGATGAGCCTGACATTTCAAAGCCCCCGACAGATGCCCCTGTCTTGTTTTCACCTGTCCTTCCCGGAAATGAAAGGATGCAGGTTCCTTTCCCTCCTGCGGATAAAGCACTCGGCGACTTTGTACTGTTTACTACAAGCTGAATCTGCCTGGGATACGCATCCCCATGATCTACTGCAGCAATCATATCATTATCAGCCTTAATAAACTGATTAAACGAATGGCTCACATAGCCAAAAGGGGAACGGCTGACCGCTGTATAAGATTCTGTAATATTCATAGCCTCTATATCTAAAATGATAGATACATTTGCCTGGTGGTTTAATCCATCTCTTAATGACTTATACATGCTGTGGCAGGTACGGATATATAAGTATTTCCCATCCGTATCCATACGGGCAGAACCAGCACGAAAAGGCTCTACCGTATTACAATCGCTTAATCCTGCAGAGCTGATCCGGTTCCAATCCTTATCGTATTTTGTAATCCGATATACTTCCACATCTGGTCGTTCATCCATATTCAGCTGCCCGGTCAGAAGAAAATAATACTGTCCTGTTTCATAAAATGCACCAAAAAGCGGAAGTTCCTTTTCGATCATCCTGGAAGACAGCAGTCGATAGGACGGATCATAATATTCAACCAGTATGCCGGCATCAGAATCTATATCCTGGACACGCATGAAACCGCCATTCTGGCATGCTGTCAGATATGACCTGACAGGATGGCTCCAGGTCAGATAATTCTGATTTTCTATATTTCTTCCTTCATATACTGTATCTGTCTGCCATTCCGCTCCAGACTCTCCTGCTTTTTCTTCTGCCATAACATTTCCTGTAAAAAATACTTCCATCATCATGATTACTGCCAAAGCTATATACAGCAGTCTGATCTTTATCCGGCTTTCCAATTGTCAATTCCCTCCCCGTGTCTGTTTATAATGCCATTCCTGATCATCTGTGTTTTTGTGCTGCACTTCCGTATCTGGATACAGAAAGTCCCTATGCAGTGATATACAAATGCTTTTCTCCTCAGAATGTTTTGATTTCGCCATTATAATATTTCATAATCAGTTTTGCGTCTGTCAGATTTACTTTTCCGTCTCCATTCGCATCTGCATTCCTTTTCTGCTGGCTGTTCAGTGTTTTTGCACCATTGTAATGCTGCATAACCAGCTTTGCATCTGTCAGGTTTATTTTTCCGTCCTGGTTTACATCCCCTGCCGCAGATTGGGCTTCTGCTTCGGCAATTGTAATGCGTGCCGGTATGCGGTGTTCTATTTCTATCGGCTGCCCGCCTGCTGAACTCTCCCATTTCATCTGTGTCACACACAGCGTTGTTTTTCCGGTTGAAGCATCTGCAGCTGTATGCAGCCGGATCTGAAGCATCCGGCCACCGTCCTGCACAGTAATGTCCGAAGCATATTTGAGTTCAAACGTTCCAGAAGACTGGTCAAAAGAGCATGACTGCACCTTTTCGCCTTCTGCCGGAAGAATATCCTCTTTTTCCACTGTGAACAGGCTGCTGTCATATTCCAGCGTACCCTTCATGGAATGGATCTCCTGCGGCGAAGATGTACCGCTTCCCTTTAAATTTATGGACATTGTAACTGTGTCTCCCTGTCTGCACTCCGATATGTCTAATGTATTCTCAATATCCCATACAGCTTCTTCTGCATAGGTATCATTTGCAAATCCAAACACTGCCACCATCAGTCCTATGAGGATAGCTGCTGCCCTTTTTACTTTTTTCACTATTTTTCCTCCCCGCGTTTTCTTACAGCCAGAATCAATGTCAGAATACCGCATGCTGCAGCAATGATCAGGAAAATATCATTTCCAAGCCCTGCGCCTGTTTTATAATTCTGATCCGGCTTTGCACTGCCAGTATTTGATGCCGGGGCAGACTGTGCATTTTGTACAGATGTGCTCTGAACCCCGCCGCCTGGCGTCAGTGATGCTTCCTGCGTATTGCCTGCAGACGCTCTTGATTCGCTCTGCACACGATCAGTACCTGTATCTGCAACACTTACTGCCATCTGTTCATCAGATCCGCTTTCACTTTCTGCTCTGCCGGTATCCGTTTCAGGTGCCTTTAATTCTACCATATCATCTTTGTTATCTGCTGCAGCATTCTTTTTTCCTGCTGTTTCCGGTACATGAACCTGGCTGGAAACCCTGCAGTTGGAAACCGCTGACAGATCTGCATCTGCCATGTCCCTTAAGGACAGCGTAACCGGAATGGAAGATGAATTCTGAACCGCCTGAAAACGAACGGTTACAATCGTTCCATCTGCAGAATAGCTGCTGTCACAGACTACGGATAAATTCACTTCACTGCCGGTATCGGATGCCATTTTCATATCACTGCCGGAAAAACTGCTGCTCCAGGAAGCGCTTTCATAACTTAACACACTGCTGTCATAAGCTAGCGCCGCCCCTATCGTACTGATCGATGGATTGCCGCTCAGGTTTACACTTACATTTACATAACCGCCCTCTGACACGTCTGCTGCATCTGCCGAAGCGGACAGGGACGGGGATGCTGCCGCATTTGCTGTATGCACCTGCATTATGTAAACAAATAAAAGGACTATCAGCATGCATGGTAGGTTTTTTCTTATATCTTTCCTTATGTTTTTCATATCCGTTTCCTTTCTTAATTTGTAGTCACAGCCATGCCAATCTCTTTTTTGTCTGTATGGCTGCTGTTTATTTTACTTTAATACTCATGGCCTTGCTATAAACTCCATAGATCTTTTTGCTTGTAGAATCCTCTTTATAAGCACGTACCCTGACATAATATTTCTTTCCAGATTTCAGTTTCTTTAGCGTTATGTTTGGTGAATTTGAAATGGTTTTCTTCGTGGACGAAGAAGGAAATTTCTTATTTGTAGAGCAGGCTATTTCATAGCCTTTAGCTCCTGCTATCTTCTGAAAGCTGACAGCCAATTGCCTAACCTGTTTGGATTTAAGCGATAGCGCTTTTACTTGAGACGGCTTATCTATCTTTGTCCATTGTGCAAATAAAGTGGTTCCCGCATTCAGTATTGTAGAGCTATCTACTTTGATTCCGCCGCTTTTTTGCGTATACCATCCATTAAAGCTATAATTTTTAAACTGCACTTTAGGCAATATCCCAAGATTGTCATCATTAAGTAATGTCATTGTCTTACGGCTAAGTTTGGTTCCGCCATTCGCATTAAATTCTACAATATAATATAACAATTGTATTTTTACTGGACTCTCTTTCTGATCATCCCCGCTACTATTTCCATTATTCCCGTTATTGCCATTTTGATTATTGCCTGACAAACTATCACCCGGTATATTTCCTCCTGATGAACTGCCACCTGGTTTGTTTCCCCCTGATGAACCACCTGGTTTGTTACTTCCAGGTTTATTGCCATCCCCTGGTTTGTTGTCATCTCCTAGCTTATCATCGTCATCTGGTTTATTGTCGTTACTTGGTTTATTATCATCTCCTGGCTTATCATCATCTTCTGGTTTGTCTTCATCTTCAGATGATTTTGTTACAGTCACTACACACGAAGCCCCGATACCGCTTCCATCCTGGCTTTCGGCTGTAATTGTTGCCTGTCCTATGCCTACAGCCGTAACAAGACCTTGTTGATTCACTGTGGCAACTGCTGTATTATCGGATATCCAATTAAGATTTACATTATCTGCATTTGGAGGCTCAACAGTTGCTGTTAGCTGCAATGTTTTTCCTGATTCAATACCTTGACTCAATAAACTGAGTGTTACTTTTTCTACTTTTACCTGTTTTTTAGTTAAAACGGCTGATATTTTTATATCATTATCTGGCATTTTAAACGTTGTAACCTGGCTATAAGAATCTTCAAACAAATCTTCACCAGAATCTATAATCCAATGTTCAAAAGTATAACCTTCAGGAATATATGCATAAACAGAAACTTCATTATTAAATGGAATTTCCGCTGAAAAAACCGGCCCATCTGCTGATAAAAGTATCCCATTTTCTATCTGTACTTTTCTATTATTTCCTGGCAGTACATTTGTATCTAAATCAGCTGTAATAATTTTTCCTTCATTATCTTTTAAAAGTGTAATTGCCCCATCTTCCTTTATCTCAGTTTCATATGTAAGACCATCTGATAAAGGAATCTTGCAATAATCCACCTGTCGCATTATATTTCCTGCCTGATCATATTCTTCAATGCTAGCTTCCATATCTCCAACACCAGTTCCAACATATTCAATATGATACTGGTCAGAATCATAGAAATATAGTTCTTTAGATGTCCCTTCAACAACAACTGTAATGTCCCCTGCAGAATATGGCTTATTGTCTATCACATATGCAACTAATTGATTATTCTTATCATAAACATACACATCTACCGGACATGCCACACCATACTTTTTAGTAACTGCTTTTTTATAATTTTCATCTAATAATGACTCATATTTCTCATATAATCCAGAATTCGGATAATCTACGTCTAGTTCATTAATCCATGATGATAATATTGATATTGCATAATTTGAATAATAAGTCTGCTGAATGCTTTTTATGCTTTTCTTCACTTCCTCATTATTATTACCCCCTAATAAAGCCGCTATTTGAGAAATCAATGCATCATCTACCGCATCCACAAATTTATACGCACTTTTGCAATTATAGTCTAATCCAGCATAGAAAAAATCAATTGCGCTCAAATATGCTTTGGCATTATCTTCTAACGGATTATTTTTATATTTACTCTTACTAAATTGTAACACCTTTATGATTAAATCTTTCACATCAGTAACTGCCAACATATTCATATACTGTTCACTAATTGCATCTGTATTAAACAATTCATTAACTATATATTTATCAACCTTATAGCATTCTGTCAAAATAAACAGTGTTGGATTTGAGAAATTAATTTGCTTTTTTATCCCATCCCATAATTCATCTATTCCAAACTTAACAGCCTGCTGTCCCACATACATTCCTGTACATGTTATTATTTTGCCAATGAATTGATCCGAACTTGCATTAATAATAGAAACACAATCCCTTAGCGCACTTTTTAATGCTTTTTTCGATTCAGGACAATTATTATACATTTCATTTAGAACTATTTTCATAGAATCACTAATCTTGGCCAGTTCACACATAGTAGCTACATTTTCCATGTATGTTTCTATGCAGTCTGCAGCCTCTAAAACATTGCTGATATTTGACAACACTTCGTTAATTGAATTCAAATCTTTATCGTATTGTTTTTTAAAATCTTTTTCCGTTTTAGAAATAAGCGATTGTTTCTGTTCATAAGTCATCGTATTGAAATTTTCCTTTTTAGCTACATCTAAATTAAAACTTTCTTGCATCCATGATTTTACTTTTGATGAAACCTTTTTAGCATCCTTTATTGCATCCTGACAAGATGATGCAATATCAGACTCCACCGAAACTTGCAATAAATCAAAAATAACTGCTGAATATAAGTCTTTTTCTTCCATAGTAAAATCGATCAAAGATGAAGGTGAATCTACGGCATCCAGCGTAGCTGTCACTGCTTCCCATGCCATTACAGCATATTGAAGCCCATTTTCTTGTGCTGCTGAAATAAATATTTCACTAGGCGTCTTTCCTATCATATCATAATTTAAGCCTTTTGTTGCCGGATAATTATCATCCACTAAAAAATTAGCACGATATATATTCATGTTAAATTCATCTGATTCATTTGGTTCTTCCGGTATTTGTTCGGCAAATTGTTCAAATACTATTCCATGTTGCTCAGCATATTTTTCAATGGTTGAATCTTTATACCCATAGATTGTTAATTGAGAGCATTTTTCAAATATACTGTTACCCATTACTACTAATCGTGCAAAACATTTTACTATTTTCAAATTGCCGCAATTATAGAATACTCCATCATCCATTTTCTCAACATTTTCTGGTATTTCCATTTCATTCAAACTATCACACTCGCCAAATGCACTATACCCAATGCTTGCTAACCGAACAGGCAATTTAATTGAAACTAAATCACTACACTTTCTAAATGCCTCTATCCCAATGCTTTTTACGCTGTCCGGAAGATAAATATTTTGTAATTTTTTACATTCATAAAATGCTGCACTCCCTATTTTTTCAACATTTTCTGCAAAATTAATCGCAGATTTATTTGCTGGACAACAGATTATTTCCGTTAAATCTTTATCATACAAACATCCATCAAATGTTTTATATGCCGGATTTTCCGAAGCTACCTCTATCACATTTAAATTGCTACATTCTGTAAACACATAAGTACCTATCTTCACAATTCCCACAGGAATGGTAATCTCTCCAAGACTATTACATCCCCGAAACGCCAAATTTCCAATACTTGTCACATTTTGTCCGTCTATTGTATCCGGAATTATTATTGCATCTGCCGACCCAGTATATCCTGCAATCTCTATCCCATCCGTCGAAACCCTATATTTCCAGTCTCCCTCTGTTAATACGTCATCCAATACCTTTTCCCCATTATTTTTATCAATGACTGTATTTATATTTTCATCTACAGTATCAGCCAACGTGGCAATTCCATTTGCTTCAAACATCATTGATACTGCAATCAGCCCTGACAATATCCTTTTTAGCACAATTTTACCTCCCTTGTATAAATGCATTGTCACACCGGCCAATACAGGCCGGCAGACAATTTAATTATTTTACGCTAACTTTTTTTGCTGCACTATATGCCCCATAAACTTTTTTACCTGTAGAATCCTGTTTATAAGCACGTACCCGCACATAGTACTTTTTTCCTGATTTCAATTTTATCAGCGTCTTTTTAACTGCGTTTGCTGTAACTTTCTTAACTGTTTTGGCTTTAAATTTTTTATCTGTAGAATAATGAATTTCATAGCCTTTCGCCCCTTTCACTTTTTTCATTGAGACAGTAACCTGTCCTCTTTTTACAGACTTTAATGCTGCTATTTTAGCTCTCGCTGGTTTTGCCGTTTTTGTCCAATGTGCATAAAGCGTTGTTGCTGCATTAAAGACTGAATTGCTGCTAACTTTCTCACCACCAGATTTCTGAGTAAACCAGCCATCAAAAGTATAATTCCTGTACTGTACTTTCGGAAGAATACCAAGATAATCATCATTCAGTAACGTCATATTTTTACGGCTTAATTTAGTGCCTCCATTTGCGTCAAATGCAACAATATAATAAAGAATCTTCACTGTCAGATCATCCGAATCTGATTTCTTATCATCATCCCCTGGAATGTCCTGATCAGGTTTCTTGTTATCATTCCCCGGAGTAACCGATCCTCCCGGATAATATGATCCACCTGAACCGTTTGATCCCCCATGCCCATAATCAGGATTATTTGATAAACCTTTTTCAACGCTAATAACACATGAAGCTTTAATATTGCTTCCATCTGTAGTTTTTGCCGTTATCATTGCTTTTCCAATGCCCACTGCTTTTACAAGCCCGTCCTGGTTCACTGTTGCTACAGAGGCATCATCCGTGTACCAGTTTAGTTTTTTATTTTCAGCATCTTCCGGCTGTATTTCTGCCATTATCTGCAATGTGTTTCCATTGACAACAGATTTCTTATCCATCTTTAGCAATAATGACTCTACTAATTTCTGTTTGTCCGAATCAGATTCATCTGTATAAAGTTCTACCGAAACTTTGTAAGTTCCTGCTTCTTCCGGCAGCGTTGTTCTAATACTATATGCTGAAGACGCTGTAACCGGCATTGTAAATTTTCGGTTTTCATCATTAATGTCTGTAAAAACTGCAGTCCCCTTAAATGAATTTCCACTTCCATAAAAATCTGTCAATGTATTTCCATTTTCATCCTGTAAGTTTGCCACTGAAATAGAAATTGCTTTTTCTGCCAAGTAGCTTCCACTGAACCCATTCGTAATTTTCCCTTTAAATATATTGCCAATCTGCATATCAGGATTATTTGCAGCTAATTCCGCATCTTTTGTAACAGTAAAACGGTATTTGCCCTGTCTCAAAGATGCGCGCAATGTCTGCTTTCCCGATTCTGTCTTTAAAATATTTCCTGATACAAAATCACTTGCATAGATCTGTCCTCCTAACGGTGTAGTACTGCTTACCGTTCCTGTTCTGTTAAACTGCTGCGCCCAGTTAATTTTTATATCCACATAATTTTCTATCTCTTTATCCACGATTATGTCCTGAACATGATTAACCTGAGTACGTAGTGTTACTGTCATATTCTGATTTCCAGTGCTTAATGTAACCCTCAATACATAAGTATTTGCAGGCAGGTAAACTGTATCCGCATATAAATTCACATAAAATAATTTGGTACCCACCCCTACTGAAACTGCTTTTACTCCTTCGGAAGTACATTTTAAATATACTTTATTTAATGTGCCACGATCCAGTGCCGCATAATTATCCAATATTTCTTCCTCATCAATACGCATAGTTCTTGTCCTGCCTAATTTTGTAACGTCAATCGGCGTATTGAATATCTCGCTTCTCGAATATACAACTATCATGGCTTCTTCCGCCTGTTCTATTTCTGAATCATCTGCATATGCGATAAAGCATTTTAACAGTCCAGTGTGGGCATCATATACCGTACTCATATTCTCATAATTCCATACTGTTTTCCCCTGTTGCCTGTAACACAGATACGCAAACCAGTCTTTTGTCTGTGTTCCCGTTATCTTAAAATAATAACTGAAAAATAGATCCTCCATCGCAACTGTCTGGTTTCCATTTGTAACATCAATATCGACTGCCCTGTTAAAATACCCATTCCCAATCCTGCCACTGATCCTAAGATTATAGATCCCCTGAGATAAATATAGTGTGTCTGACACCTGCAAAGGAATATTTACAGTCACATCTCCAGCTGTATATATCTTCATTTCCGTTATTTCAGCATTCTGAAGATCTCCATTTTTTTCAAATGTCACGGAAGGGCAGCCCTGTGTACTATAGCTCTGCTGATTCTGAGATAGATTCTGCATAAATATCCCTGCATTATGTCGGATATAAAAATAGTATTTTTTCGGATTCTCAAGCATATCCAGATTTTTTTTCAATCGGTATTTTTGACCTTCCAGTTTTTCACAACGTTGAGTATAAGTATCCTCACCATCTGATATATAAAATACCGGATCTGCAACAGTCTCATCCAGGTCAAACATCAAATAACTTTCTTCCTCTGATGCAATCCTAACTTCTATTGGATTTTCTACACATAATTCCTCTGAATAACCCTCTGAATAATACAATTTAATATTAACGTCATGACTGCCAGCGCCTATTTCCCTTGTATTAATATCATAATAGCTGCGTTTTTCTTCCGACCTGACTGGATCTACATTGATCAGTTTTTCATTATCTATCTGCAATTCCGTTCTTTTTAAATTTTCAATGTTAGCAACACTAAAAGAAAAAACATCATCATATAATAATGTTCCCTCTGAACGGCTATATATATAAGGCACCGTTATTTCTTTTTCCTGTACATCAATTTGAAATTCCTTTGTCAGCGTTTCTATCCCATTGGATGTTTTATATCTTACCGATAATAACAATTGATGTTCACCTGCTGTTAAACCCTGCTTAGAATTTAAGAGATAACGTTTCTTCCTATCATCACCAGATGTTTTAACACCATAATTTATCTCTGTTCCATCCATTATAAATTTAATGCCTTCCACATCCGCACTGTCAGATATATCCAGGATCATAGAATACGGTCTCTGCTCATATATCGTTCCCACGTTTAATTCCCCAATTACCGGAATCTGCATTTGATATGTCTGTATGATCTTTTCAGCTAAATTGTTACCCGTATCCAATTCTTCAACATCTTCTGTTGTATTGTTTAAAACAATTCTAATTTTATTATTATCACTTTCCGGAACCCATGCAGCCATAAAAGTTTCACTTCCAAAAGCATCAAGATAATTATTTTCTTTTTGGAATATTACATTATCGCCGTTGTATACTGTTATTGTAAACCATCCGAAATCGCTGCCAAGATTATATACATTAAATTTCAGTTTCGTATTTTCGCCCTGCATAACTTCATTGTCTGTATAAATGTTTTCTGGATATATTGCAAAATCAGGCAGTGCCCGGACTTCCTGCTGCATATCCGGCGTTCCAATGTAACCAATTTCCGTATCTCGCGGATAAAGGAATGATATGTTTGTATCTGTAGTTACAAAGTGACTTCCCGGACTTGTATCATAATCAAACACCAGCGTATTCATCATACCAGGTTTGAGATAATCACTAGGCACTTCTGTAATAACTGTCTGTGTAAGCCCTGATACATTAACTTTTTTCACTGTCTGACCATTTAGTATAATATCATAATTTGTATTCTGCATATTTACATAGCCATTCGCATATAATCGATTCGTTGCATACATGGATACATTTGCGCTCCCACGTTCCTTACTATTATAGCTTGGAACATAAAACGATGTCTGGACAAGTCCGCGATTCGTACATTGATGCCCTACGACTTTATCATAATTAACTACATAGTCAGTCTGCTTTTTGCTTATATCATATTCCTCCTGCCATAGAGTCAATTTGTTCTGAAGGTCCTTATTAATAAGTTCCAGCAAAAATCCGATTCCTGGAGAAAAAGGATCTACGAGATCTTTAATATTTTCTAAAAAGTCTTTGCTGATTACAGATGCCATATAATCAATTTTTTGTGTAGATGAAATATATGGATTAGACATACTATATACTTCCTTTATTCTCTCATCCATACTACACAAAAGATAAATTTGTTTTAATGCGTCTATTGTTTCCAGATTATTTCCAAAAAACACAGCTGCATCGTTAAAATCAAAAGTAAGCTCTATTTCACGTTGTTTTGCACTTTCTGGTATATCATCCCCCTCTGCACATATCTGCAAAAAATTTTTTTTTCTACTGCTTGTCCCCGGTTTTACTTTACTGACAAACTCTTGATATTCACTTTCCGAAACGAATAGCTTGACCGAAACCCGAAGAAGGCCGTTCTCTTTCCATTCAGATGAAACGTTAAAATTTTCATTTCCCATATTCTCACTTACTTCTTTTGCCTGAAGTTCTGAATTCAGTTTCAATGGCTTCTCCATGCCAATATCAATATCAATGCCGCTTTTTACATGAACCGTACTGTCATCTCTTAAAAAATCTGAATTATTACCTGCATCTTCAAATCCTGTACCATTATTATACTGCAAGAAAACGCTTGTCTGATCCACTTCAAATTTTGAAAACTGATATCCGTTTTGCTTCAAAGCAAGTTTTCCCATTGTCGTCAATGTGATTTCCTGCCCCTTAGTATCAATACTACATTCAAATGTACTTGTCTTTCCTGCACAGACAGCTATTAACTGTCCCGTTAATACCGTTATTCCTGCATTTTTCATTTTGGCCAGATCAGGATGCACCGTAAATTTAACACTCTCACCCTTGTATAGCTGATAATTTGATACAATGGGATCGAAGGAAATATATTCTGCCAGGGAATCAGACGCCGTGACTACTAAATCATTCAGCATATCCCCCTGATTCGTTATCTGATATTCCTGCGCCAATGTAGCTGCATTCTCAGAAAGTTTCTCCCATACAAGAGCCATTCCTGGCAGTGTGCATTCTAACGTTATATTTTTATGTATATTTTTTTTATATTCTTCATCTGTCAATATATATCCTGAAACTGGAATTGTATACTGTTCCTGTAATGCATTTTGGGCAAACACAGATAATTCTATTTCCACACTTTCATCTGCACCTAGTATAACTGGACTACTCTTAGAACCAGTTCTTATAATCTCCATTGATAAATCTTTGTATGGATTCTCAGCTTCTAAATATATTTGCTGCGTATGGTCTGACGTATTCTGCACACGAATGATACACTTTTGCTCATAATCACGCTCTATTGAAAATTTATCCGATACAATTTTCAATATGTCATTATCCGGTTCTTTACCCGGTTCTATATCTGGTTCTTTACCCGGTTCTTCACTATCTTCATCTTTTTTATTAACTGTAATTGTACTTTCAGAATCCGCTAGAATTTTTACAGTGTTACCATTTTTAACATCTGCCCAGGCAAGTATCATGTTTTCAACCGATATGCTTGTTAACCCCAATGCGAAACTTAATACACAAATCACAGTTCTTGTCAGTATTACATACTTTTTCATCTTTATAATCCCCTCTCTTCGTACACAAAAACTTTATAAATACTCTGATTCTCATCACTTTTTAATTTTATACTACAAGCAATCGCTATATTTTTTTATCACCCCTTATAAAAAGGTTTTAATCAATGGGTACAGATATTTTTTGTTGGTAAATGGTATTTTCAACACTATATCTTGCGATATTTTGCACATCAATTCACGATATTGTAAATAATAAGAAGCAAAAACCAATGTTTTATATCTGCACCCTTAATCAATGACTGTGTTGATCACAGGTTTTTGATTCGTAGGAATACAGTGTTTACGGCATCTGTGAATTACACCAATACACTATTTGACTAACACCTATAACAACTGCAGCCATCTTAACCATTGTTTGTGCTGTATCATCTAAACGCTCTGTTGTAACAATTAGCAATCCATATACTTATGTTTGACCTTTTGACAACCTCACGGCATATGTCAAAAAGTGTACTTTTTG
>CANOET010000041.1 GCA_947564835.1 uncultured Eubacterium sp.
CCATTATGAGGGGGACTAAAAACTTTTCGTGTCCACGCCTATGGGTACATTATATGTATCAACTTCAAAATCTAAAAATGCAGAATCCTTTTATATTACACCAGTTTACAACTTTTTTAAAAATAAAAATACAAACTCAGCCTCTTTGCGGTATAATTTAAGTAGTTAACCAAAATCCACACGAAAAGAGATGAGTTTGTATCTACCGCTTATTATACCTTAAAAATTCCGTTTTTAATAGACTGTTTTTATATTTTCAGGATTATTTTTCAAACACTTCCAAACCAACCGCCAGCCCAGAAAGCGCGGGAACCGGATTCAGCTGGAAGATATTGCCCTTAGCGAACCGAAAAACGGTGACTGGCTGATTGGCATAATTCCGGTCATCACCAACCTCTGGAAAGACAGAGTGGTATATGCCTTGGTCACTGCGCCCAAAAACGGGAAAGGAAGCCGCCGTCTGTTCTTATGCACGGCTGATCCCAGGGCCATTTCCTTTGACTGGGAGAACAGTGCAGACAAAACAGCATATCTGTATGGAGCAGAAGATGTGTTATATCTTCCGTTAGCCTGGTATGGCCTGAGATGGAACATTGAAGTTTCTTATTATGAAGAGAAAACCTTCTGGTCCATGGAGGAATACCGGGTGCGCAGCAAGGAAGGAATCGAACGGCTGGTGAATCTGATCAGTCTGTCCTACAGCGCGATGACTCTGCTTCCTTATAGTGATGAGGCTTTTTGCGGGTGTCAGTCTGCCAGTGCTCAGGAAACCCGTTACGAAATCGGCCAGCAAATTCAATCGGAAATAATTTTATGCAGTTTCGGGAGATTTCTCGAAACCATTAAAAATGGTTCTGCCCTGATAAAGGTCATAGAAAGCTATATTTTATCAGGATTTAAGAAATTTCAAAAGTTGTAAACTGGTGCTTTAAAAATAAAACATCTCCTCACTGGTTTATGGTATAGTTTATGGTATAATAAGGTTATCCGAAACTTTTCACCAATGATCCACCAGGAAGGAGATGTATTTACATAATAACATATAAACAGCTCTCTTTGGCAGATATTTTTACAGATTGCCAAAATAAATTTGACAACGACAAATATGAGTTTCTTACTCTGCTTGATGAAACCATTGACCTTGAAGATATCGTCCCTGTATCTTTTATAAACCATTCCATGCTTCTACCGGCAGACCCCGCAGGCATCTTCTTTTCCCAATACGGAAAGCCCTGCTTTTACAGCTTATTTTTTCAATCCCAACGGTTTCACTGCTGATTATTTTCCTGAAATTTTCCCAGGAACTACGCGATTTTTGCGGTTCCAGCGTTGTCCCGGACGCTTCTAAATTTACCCGTTTTAAGCAGGATTTCCTGGATGATTTACAATCCCTGTTCAACCGACTTGTAGACCTGACGGAACCAATCTGCCAGCAGATTGACGCTGCGAAAGCATCCATGCTTTTATTTGACACTTCCGGCATTGAGGCATGGGTTACGGAAAACAACCCCAAATACGCCAACCGTATCATCAAACAGTTGAAAGCCTATAAAAAAGCTAAAAACCTGGATGATTCCTATGACCCTTACAAAGCTGCCTATGGCTCCATGCCGCCCCATGCAGAGGCAAACCCTGCCATACAACAGATGTATATCAACGGGCATTTCTGCTATGCCTATAAGTTCGGCATCCTCACAAACGGACTTGGCATTGTCAGGGACATTACTTTCTATAATAAAGATTTTCTGCAATCCCATCCGGATATCACGATTGAAAAAAAATCCGATTCCCCGGATGAAGATAAAAGCCTTGCAGATGCAAAAGCGCTGATCCCCGTGCTAAGGGATTTCTTCCGGGTACATCCACTTATAAAACCAAAGGATTTCCTTGGGGATGCCGCATTTAACGCCATCGAAATCTATAAATACCTGCTTGGTGAAGACACTTCTTTTGACAGGGCTGGACAGGGCTAGGCTGTGTACCCGCCTTATGGAAATGGATACCTGTCAGAAAGGAAAAAACCAATGAAAAACAAATTGTAACCCAATTGTTAAACAGCCGGCCTTATCTGTCTGTCGGCCTGGATGTTGGCGCAGACTTCACATGGATGTCGATTGCCCGTCCAAACGGTACCTTTATCGGCAAACCGTTCAAGATTATCCACGCAGACCCGCAGTCCAGGGAGCGGGCTGTCTCCAAAATAAAAGAAGCACAGGGGATGTGCTTCCTGGCTGATAAGGGTTTTAACTGTTCCGTTATAAATCCTATCATTACTAAGAATAGCACAAATATAGCACAAATATGAACATAAGGAAAGTACATAATGACCGGTTTGATTCCAGAAAAGTTGCACTTATTGGATTGAACACATCTGTAAAGGTTTCCATCATCCCGGATGACGAAACCACCGGCCTTAGAAACCTCGTGCGCGATTATTATTACTTTAAGGATCAGCAGTCGGCCATTGCACTCAAACTCAGTGCAAAGCTGCGTGTTTCATTCCCACAGTATCTGAAAGTATTCAGCAGCATTACTGCAAAGACGTCGCTCATGCTCCTTGCAGAATATCCGCTGGCCAGCGACATACTGGCTGCAGACAAGGACACTGTCATCGAAGCCGTGCGGGCCTGCGCGCGTTTCGGCCAGGGGCGTGCGGAGAAAAAATACAACGCCATTGTTGCCGCTGCCAGGGATGCCGCAGTATTTGGGCGGGCACTTCCAAGCAGCGCCATACGCATCAGGCTGTATGTCAGCGTCTTCCAGGAATACCAGGCGCATCTGGACAGTATCCTCAAAGAACTGCACAAACCCGTGGACAACCTGGAAAATGCACAAACCCGTAACCGCATCTGCCTTCTGCAGACGCTGCAGGGGGTCGGTTTTTTAAGTGCGGCGGTACTGGTTGCGGAAATGGGGTCCTTTGACCTGTTCAGCTCCCCAAAAAAGCTGTACGCCTATTTTGGGCTTGACCCTGCCGTAAAACAGTCGGGAAAATTCACAGGGGACCAGCAGCACATGTCGAAACGGGGCCCCAGCCTTGCCAAGCGCATCCTCCATATGGCCGCACTCAACAACCTGAAGGTGGGCAGCATAACGAAAGAACCGGTAAATCCGGTGGTCTACAATTATTATAAGGAAAAGTGCAAGTGTAAAAAGAAAAAAGTGGCCATAGGTGCAGTCATGCATAAAATCTGTAATATAATTTATGCAATGCTGCGCGACAACCAGCCTTTCCGAATGGTTACACCGCAGGAGCACTGTGAACAATACGCCTGCCGTTCAAAACAAAAAACGGCAGCATAAAATAAAACTATAAAATTGATTCGTTTTATGTCAAAAGACATACGCTTATTCAAGTTTTCCTTTTTTAAGATATCTTCTAACAAACTTTTTTTTAATTTTTGGATTTATCTATTGACTTTACTTAGCTGGACTTTGCTGTCGTAGTTCTCGCTTTTCCCGATATAAATTTTGTCG
The DNA here is from genome assembly GCA_947564835.1 of uncultured Eubacterium sp. Lineage (GTDB taxonomy): Bacteria > Bacillota > Clostridia > Lachnospirales > Lachnospiraceae > Eubacterium_J. Next base: position 3,478 of record CANOET010000041.1, read on the forward strand.
TCCATAGTAAAGAGAGCTACCATGCCGTCACAGCGGTTTTTGGCGGTGGCTGTGATACGGGCGGTGTCCGGCTCGGCGGCTTCGTCCTGCTTTTGCGTTTCGGCGTACTGTTCAAGAGAGATCTGCTCCCCGGCGTTTGCCTTTGCTTCCAGTGCGTCCGTGTTGGGGGTGTTGTTGATGATCCCGTCAATCATGTTTCCGTTTTGTTCGGTGGTCTGCTCGGTTGCCTTTAGGTAATTTTTCGACGTGGTAAGCTGCTGTGCCTGCTCCCATAAAAACTCCGGCACGTCCCGGTAGCCGATACTGTCAACATAGTGCGCCGTGTTCTCCCCGTTCTGATGAAGCACCACTATATCCGATACCGAAAGGCTGTGTCCCTTAAAATCTTCGGGGCGGTCGATATTGAAGCGGGTAAAAATATCTTCAAGGGAAGTCCCCGGCGTAAGCTCTGCGGTATAGACAAGGTTATAATTCGTTGCTTCCACGGAAAGCCCCGCCGCTTGCAGGCGGTCGTAAGGCTCAAAGTGGTAATTACTCATACCGTCCCCGTCCTTTAGCTGATAAATGCCGAAAGCGTCCCCTTTCCCGTAAAGCAGGCGCATTTCCTTTTCCGGCGCACTCGCCGCCAATTCCGCTTGCATGGCACGGTACTCCGTGAGAGCGCCTTACTTCTGATGCGTATGCGTCAGAAGTAATAAGGCTCACTTTTGACAAAAGTCACAAAACCGTAGTTAGTCTTGATGCATAAAAATAAAAGAAAGAGAGTGATGCATTGGCAGCAAAAACAATTTCTTTTCCAAAAGGGAAAGGTCATCTTACGCACAATAATAGGGAATTTATCTGCAATAATGTGGTGCCGGAAAGAACAGCTTGGAACCGGATTCACATACAGGAATCGTTAATAGATGCTTATGAGAAATGCTTCGGACAGGCGCTTCGGGATTATAATTCTGTTCAGAAACGTAAGGAAAGGCAGAAAGACGATTATCTGAAAGAGATAGAAAATTCCGGCAACAAGGAAAAGACATTTTATGAAAATATCGTACAGATAGGCAAAAAGACAGATACTCCGGTTACAGATGAAAACGGGGCACTGACAGAGGAGGCTAAGGCGGCGATAGAAGTTTTGGATCGGTATGCAAAGACCAAGTTTAACAAAGGCATTCCAGCAGATGGGATTTGCAAAGGCGGTCAGCAGAAAACAGAATGAAACCGTAGCATGGCAGGAACGGGAGAGGGAATATCTGACAGAACTGTGCAGGGAGCAGGGGATTGAGATAGAAGTCCTCGGTGTACAGAGGGATAACCTGTCACTGCAAGAATATAAAGCAGCGATGCGTGAAGTGGAGGAACTGGAACAGCAGGCGGTGGCACTGGATAGGCAGAACGAAATTCTTGAACAGCAGAACGATGATCTTGCGCAGAAAACATCGGAACTTTGCGGACAGGTGCAGGAAATGGAGGCGAAAAATAATGAGCTGGTGTTACAGGCACAGAAACTCACAGAGCAGATTGAGGAAGCGAAAGTGCAAGAAAAAGCAGCGAAGGAAATGCTTTTGAAACATGATTCAAGGGTGGAAACATTTAAAATGATTTCAAAGGAAGTGGCATCGAAAACAAAAAGTATGAAAAGTGTTGCTGTTCCAGTGACAAATCTTTTCGGTAGCGAGGAATATGTCAAAGTAAAGAAAAGTGACTGGAATAAAATACTGGAAGCTTTCAGCAAGGCAGTATCAAGAAATCATCTCTTGGAAAAGTATGAGAAGAAAATTTCTGGCTTGGAGCGGAAGATAGATACGCTTACTGAGCAAGTTGAAAAATTAAAACGGTTTGTAGCATCAAGGGGACTTGGAGAGGCATTTGTGGAGTTTGTAAAATCACTTGCACCGAAAACCATGAAACAGCGATTGGAGAACGCAAAATCAGAGGCAGATGTGCATAACAGACAGAAAAAAGTAAGCGATGGCAACAGGAAATGTAAATTTTAAAAGAAAGAGAGGAACAGACAATGAATTTAACTTATGAGAAATGTGGAGATTATTTGATTCCGAATCTAATCCCTGATCCGGAGCCGGAGGGAGGGTTGAGAAAGTTTGGGTTGATGCGGAAATCTTATTTCGAGAACCATAGACGGGGCATTTATGCAGGGCTGCTGTTATCGGGCGAATGAAAGAAGCATCTGCTGATGATACAGGAACAGGCGGAGGAAAGATTTGCTTGTGGAGCAGATGGCAAAGCAGGAAGGAGTGACAGAAAGGTTAAAAGCACAGGATCAGATACTTTGGGTTCGGAGAATGAATAATATTCGGACGAGAGCAGAGGAGATAGTGAGGGAAGAGATAATTTATATATTATAGCCGAGTACAGGGTATGGCGTGTAGCTGTATCTTGTTGTATTTAAAATAAGAATATTATGTGAAATTGTTTTAAAGTACACTTGCTATTATTCCAAAGCTAGAATATAATATATGACAGGTCAAGTCGTGAACACGGAGGATGGATATGGAATACTTAACAGTAAAAGAAACAGCTCAAAAGTGGGGTATTTCCGGAAGAAGAATAAACACATTGTGTAATGAAGGCAGAATAGCAGGTGCAGAGAAAAAGGGGCTTATGTGGCTGATACCAAAGGATGCCGAAAAACCTGCTGATTTGAGATATGGCAAAAAACAAATGACTGAGGAGAACAAATAAATGGCGAATTTAGCAATCGATGTGATGTGGGATGATAGCCCTGTAGATGTTACAGCAGAGGCAAACTTTATATGGAGTATTGCGAACAAATTACGAGGTTCTTATATGCCCGATAAATATGGTGACGTTATTATCCCTATGACGATTATTAGACGTTTTGAATGTGCTTTGCTTGATGATGAAGTGAAAAGAAAAGATGTTATCGATACTTTTAAACAGAATCCGAACTACCCAGAAAAAGCATTATTCAGAAAATCAGGTTTTCAATTTTATAATACCAGCGATTATACGTTACAGGAGCTTTGCAATGATGCTGACCATGTAGCAGCAAATTTTAAGGCATATATAGCAGGCTTTTCCACAAATGTGCAGGACATTTTGAAAGAGCTGGAAATGGAGCAGCATATCAACAAAATGGATAAGGATTATGCATTATGCAGCCTTTACAGAGAAGCTATTCTATTACAGAGGATAGTATACAGGCGATGCTGCGGCAGGGTACACTAAAAAATCTGTGGGATGAAATAAAAGTAGCGCAGTTTGAGGAATTGGGAACTGCGATTACAGGGAAAGAACAGAAAGCACTTGATAATTTTTATAAGAACAAGCCAGTGTATGATGCAATTCTTGATGCACTGCAATTATCGGTATCCAATCAAAAATGGCTTTCTCCCGATGAATTTACGCCAGTGATAACAGAAATTCTTTCAGATGTAGCGGATAATAAGACAATACAGAAGATTGCAGATGGTCTTTCAGTTATGGACAAAGAGGCAGTAATTCAGAAGGATAAGAAAGGGAACATTCTGTTTGATAAATCTACGAAAGATACTGAAGTCGTAAAGGTGGAAGAAGATATTGATTCTTATATGGAAAGGGAAGTGCTGCCTCATATCCCGGATGCAGTAGCTTTTTGGGAAGAGAATCTTGAAGCGAAGAACCCTGTTATCAGAACAGGAGCGGAGATTCCCTTTACGAGGTATTTTTATAAGTATCAGCAGCCTACACCGAGTGAGGAACTGGAAGCCAGATTTAGTGAATTGGAGCGGTTGGTTAGTGAGCGTGTGGCTAAGTTGTTTGGGGGTATATAACATGGGCGAACTAAAAGACAGAGGAACTGAATGGTTGGGGGAGATTCCAGATTCGTGGCGATTATCACGTATAGGAAGTGTATATGAGTTGAGAAATACAAAGGTTAGTGATAAGGAATATCCCCCTCTTTCAGTAACGAACAAAGGAATTGTTCCTCAACTCCAAACAGCAGCAAAAACAAATGCACATGATGATAGAAAGCTGGTAAAAAAAGGGGACTTCGCAATCAATAGTCGTTCCGACAGGAGAGGTTCGTGTGGTATCTCATCATATGAGGGGTCAGTGTCACTGATAAATACAATTCTTGCACCATTGGGAGAGATGAATCCACGTTATTATGACTGGCTCTTTCATACAATACAATTTGGCGATGAATTTTATAAGTGGGGACATGGTATAGTAGATGATTTGTGGACAACAAATTGGCAGGATATGAAGAAAATTACAATACCGATGCCTGATTTAGAGGAACAAGAAAGAATAGCAGCATTTTTAGATGCAAAATGTTCTGAGATAGATGCGCTTACTATGGATATTCAAGCAGAGATTGACATATTGGAAGAATACAAACGCTCTGTAATTACAGAAAAAGTGACAAAGGGTTTAAAATTAAATGCTGAAATGAAGGACAGTGGAATTGATTGGGTTGGTATAATTCCTGCCCATTGGGAGTTTGAACGTGGCAAGTATGTTTTGAAATATATTCAAAAGCCAGTAAAAGAGAACGATGGTGTCATAACCTGTTTTCGTGATGGTGAAGTGACCCTTAGGAGCAGGCGGAGAGAAGATGGTTTTACTATGGCTGATAAAGAAATAGGCTATCAGGGACAAGAGGAAGCAGGCTGGATGTGTTAAAACATGGAATAGAAATTGCAAATCACAAGTTGGAGCTTATGTATACAAAATCGGCAACCACATTTAACCCTGTGCTTAACAGGCTATATGAGCAGAATATTTTTTCCGTATCCGAAGAAGTCTGGGCAAGCGACAAGGAAAGGATAGACCTTGTAATCTTCTTAAACGGTCTGGCAATCATGACATTTGAACTGAAATGCAATGCAGCAGGCCAGTCCTATCAGAATGCGATATATCAGTACCGCACACAGCGCGACCCAAAGACAAGGCTTTTCAGGTGGAAAGCAGGGGCGTTGGTGGATTTTGCAATGGATTTGGAACAGGTCTATATGACTACGAAGCTGGACGGAGCATCAACGTTCTTCCTGCCCTTTAACATGGGAAAGGGAGAGGGGATTGATACAGGAGCAGGGAATCCGGTTTATGAAGATAAATACAGCGTATCCTATATGTGGGAAGATATTCTGCAAAAAGACACGCTGATTGAGATACTTGGCAAATTTATGTTCATTGAAGTCAAGGAAAAGAAAGACCCTTTGACAGATAAAATGAAACGCTCTGAAACGGTTATTTTTCCAAGATATCATCAGTTGGATGTCATCAGAAAGACATTGGCAGAGGTGGCGGCAACGGGTTCCAGCCAAAATTATCTGATACAGCATTCCGCTGGTTCGGGCAAGACCAATTCCATTGCATGGCTGGCGCACAGACTGGCATCTCTGCATGATAAAGAGAATAAAATCATATTTGATAATATTATTATTTGTACGGACAGGGTAGTTGTGGACAGGCAGCTTCAGCAGGCGGTAATGGGAATTGAACATAAGGCAGGGATGATTCGGGTTATGGATGAAAAGTGCAATTCCAATGACCTTGCGCTTGCGATTCAGGGAAATACGAAAATTATCGCCACTACAATACAGAAATTCCCGTACATTGTTGACAGTGTAAAGGGGCTGAAAAATAAAAAGTTTGCAGTTATTATAGATGAGGCTCATTCGTCTACTGCAGGTAAGAACATGGCAGCGGTAACAATGACGCTCGGCAATGGAGATAAATTGGTATATGATACGGAGGATATGATTGTTGACCAGATTTCCAAACAGGGAAAACAGGCGAATGTTTCCATGTTTGCTTTTACAGCAACGCCAAAGCCTACAACAATACAGCTTTTCGGGCGAGAGAATACAAAGGGACAGAAAGAGGCTTTTCATTTTTATACGATGAAACAGGTGATAGAAGAAGGCTTTATTCTCGATGTGCTGGATAATTACTTAAACTATGAAACTTATTACAAGCTGAACAAGGAAATTGAGGACGATCCTACCTTGCAGACAAATGAAGCCAAAAGGCAGATTGCCCGGTTTATTCAGCTGCATGAAGTAAATATAGCGCAGAGGGTAGAGATTATTATAGAACATTTCAGGACCTCGGTCATGCAGGAGCTGGGTGGACACGCAAAGGCTATGGTGGTAACAGAATCAAGGGCGGGGGCAGTCAAATACAGACAAGCTTTTGAAAATTACACAAAGAAGAAAGGTTATACGAATATTCGCGCTTTGGTGGCGTTTTCCGGTAAGGTGCCATTGGACGATAAAGAATATACAGAAGCAGGAATGAATGGCATATCAGAGAAAAATCTGCCCAACGAATTTGACAAGGACGAGTATCAGGTACTCCTGGTTGCAGATAAATACCAGACAGGATTTGACCAGCCGAAACTGTGCGCTATGTATATTCTGAAAAAGCTGCATGGCGTGACTGCGGTACAGACACTTTCCAGATTGAACCGTATCTGCCCGCCTTATGAGAAAAAGACATTTGTGCTAGATTTTGTCAACAAATATGAGGATATTGTGGCTGCATTTTCCAAATATTACACAAAAACAGTTCTTTCCAATTCGGTTACACCTCGTGCAATTTATGATATTGAAGCGAAGATAGACGGTTATTTTTTCTTAGATCCTGCCGATGTGGAATCCTTTAATAAAGTATTGTATGAATCAACACATACAGCGAAGGATAAAAAGCAGATGACCTTTTATCTGCAAAAAGCAAAACGTGTGATAGATGGCTTTGCAGACGATAAAAGAGGGCAGATACCATTAGACATCAGGCATTTTATCAGGTTTTATGAATTTCTGCTACAGGCTTCCTGCTTTGAGGATGTGGAGCTGCATAAGAAATATAATTTCCTGTCCTATTTGATAGCATATATCAGGATTAATCATGGAGGGGGAGGTTATAATCTTGATGGCATGATGAAAGCATCTGAATTTCTCCAGAAAAAAGGAGAGGAACACAAGAAAAGCAATATAACCGCAAGTCCTGTGATGAAGCTGCCCACAGCATATGATATTGTATTGAGTCCTGCAAAGGAAGAACGCCTTTCACAGATTATCAGAGAGATAAACAGCAGGACAGGCAGACAATATGACAATGATGTTGCAATCAAGGCAGCATTGCAGATTCGGGATATTATGAAAAAGTCCGAGGAACTAAAGACCAGCGCAAAGAATAATTCGGAACAGGATTTTGAATTTGCGTATTTTGACCATGTGGATGATGCGCTGATAGATGGATTGGAGCAGAATCAGGATTTCTTTACCCTGCTTTTGCAGAATGATGAAATTAAACATGAAGTGCTGGGATTGTTCTTGAGTGATACTTATCATAGTTTACGGAACGGGGAAGATGCGGGAGGTGGGATTGTATATCAATATGACAAGTTTAAGCCGATGATGATTGCGGAAAAGCCTGTGGATTATAGTGTTAATGAGGAAGAATAAGGCGACGCTGGAAGATTACAATGCATAAAAATAGAAGAGGAAAATTCAAAAAATGGAAATAGAAAATATTCAAGGAGTAATTAGACGAATAGATTATATTTTAACGGATAGCGATGTTGATAATCAGTCTTGTCAATGTATTGAGGCAGTAGAAAATGGAACATATGGCTTTTCTGTAAAAGTAAAAGAAATTTTTACGCAAACCGGAAAACGGAGAGTTATCTATCATTATCCTAAATTATCAATTGAAAATTTATATGTCATTATTTGAAAAAACGGTTAGATAAAGTTTTTAAGATTAAGTATGCAAGTAGAGTATAATTATTAGCTTGCTTTTTAACACAATACCTGTTTTGAAAAATATGAATGATTTTGTAATTATTCGTGCAGATTTCAAATCATTTTTTGATAGTGTACTATCACGTTTTGTTTATGAAAAATTACATTTTCTACCTTGTTATAGCCGCTGTACCCGTCGCACTGGACGATGCCGGAAAATCCATCCAGGAATGCCTTTGAAAAATGCCCGCAGATGCATTACAGGCAGAATGACGGGCCGGGAACTGTTGAAAAAGCGCCGAAAAAGCCTCCAAAATGCTGTTCTGCTGGCGGTTGTCCACCGTTTTGCGGATCTGCCCGGCGTTATGCGTGGACAATTTCCAGAAAAATCCATCGGTGCGGATAACTTTCCGCGTCAGCTTCCAGTTCAATGCTGTACCCCGGCATCCTGACCGTAACAGCGGTACGGGCGGTTGGAACCCGTACCGTGTCATTGGCAGGATGCTCCGGGCAGGGGGCAGGGCTGCCGGCAAGTTCCAGTGGGACTACCTCATGTTTCTCTCTGGATGCGGCTGCCTGTGTTTTTGGTATTTCACAGGCTTTTACTGATATAGATATCCGCTCCAAGCTGCTACTATTATAGGACAAAATCGGCAACTTGTGGAACGGTATGTTATTCATCGCTTACAATAAATGAAAAGTCCCATGCACGAGCATGAGTCTTTGTCTGTAAAATTCTAAATCAAATAGAACTACACCATTGGTATATTCAATATAGTGCTACATTGGCAACAGTGCAAAGGTTAGATGTTTAACATATCGGCAATTTCTGAGAAGCTAATCAGCAAATCCTCATAGATATTGACCTTGATAATGGAATCAAAGGAGTATTGGATATTAAGCATATTCTTCTCAAAGTAGTTTACGGTAACGGTCTTTCTTCTAGGGTCTACAATCCAGTATTCGCGAACTCCTGCATTTTTGTAGTAGTAGAGCTTGTGGACATAATCGTCTGCCGGATTGCTGGGAGAAACAATTTCAATGATGAAATCAGGCGCACCATTGCACCTCTTTCCATCCAGCTTATCCTTATCACAGATAACCATTATGTCAGGCTGAACGATCGTAAAAGGCTTATCAGACAGCTTTACATCAAACGGAGCACTGAATAATTGGCATGAGCCTTTTTTACTTTTGATGTAATTGTAAATGATGTTCGATAGCTCCATGGAGATTGTCTGATGTATTTGTGACGGACTGGCCATATCGTAGACAACACCATCGAAGACTTCCACTCTTTTATCTTCTGAAAAAGCTTCGTACTGTTCCAAAGTGATTAACTGTACTTGCGGTTGTAATGCTGGCATAGTATTCACTTCCTCTCTGCATAACGCTTATTTGTAGTTAATGTTCTGAGAACGCAACATCATTCCGAATACATCATACAGAGTATCGTCATTATAGGCTCCCAGAGGACGAGAAAAATCATAGCAATTTTTGTTACAGTTTAATGTGGATGATTGGTCTATATATCCAGAATCAGTTAATTCAATGACAGCACTTCCGGATTGATTACCAAAGAACCAGTCAAATTCAGCCACACCCGGCTTGTCATTCTCTATAAGGTCAAGCAGAGAGGCAATGTCCTCTTTCAGATGTTGAGCCAAGGTAGCGCAAGAGGGTGTTCCGGGAGTTCTGGTAAGTTCGTAGATATGCCCTCTTTCCAGATCGGTCAAATGGTTATTGATTTTGTTCAGCTCGATACAATAACGCTTTGATATATTCATGGCAACGCCTCCTGCTTTATATTTTAGTTCCATCAGGAAAAGAAAATTGTGAAATGTAAGAAGCTCCCATTATCTCGGCAATTTTAGAGAGATCCTCGGTTGAAAATTTATCAGTTTTCATTCGTTGGTTAAATGCTTGGGGGGTTTTTCCTAAGGCCTTGGCAAGTTCAGATTCGCTCATCCCTTTATATGCTAACGCCATTCTGATTTTTTGTGAATTGCCCATATGTTCACCTCCTTGATAAAAGAATACATCTATTTTAGGGAAATGTCAAGGTAAACCTTTATAATGAAAAGAAAAAAATTGAAAATATCAAGAAATAACTTAAAGAAAAGCCTTGGCATTTTAAAGGAAATCCTTTATGTTAACACTAGAAACAAAACAGATCAAGAGAAGATAGACTGGAGTATTGAAAAGAAAGGAGAGATTCACATGAAAGATATTAATACAGTTCGTAAAGCAGTTACAGCAATGGCAAATCACCTTCATAAACTCGGATATTCCTTATCCCAGGCATTCAAGTCAGCATGGAAACGTGCCAAGAATTGTATGAAATGCAGGGTAGCCGGTGTTACTTATGAGAAGCGGCAGCAGTTGTTGCAGTTTACAGCTGGCAGAAAGCATGAAGACTTGACAGTCTATCTGCAGAGGGACAGGGCGAACACATTTGATAAGAATGCAGTTGCCGTAGTAGTTGGGATCTGTAATGTAGGCTACGCACATATCGGGTATCTGCCAAAGGGATTGTCACAGAGCCTTGCCAAAGGGATAGATAAGGGAATAGGCTTACAGGCAGATGTATAGGTAATCGGCGGATACGGCTATAAGGAAACGCTCGGAGCTTTGGTGAACATTGCAGTAAAGGTGGCTATATGACTCAGGAAGAATTAAATGCGATGGCGGATGCAGAGGCGCAGCAGCTTGGAATAGGCAGCAGTGCATTCATGGAACGACACAAGGAGATCATGGAACTCAGTTGAAAAATCTATTATGGAGGCGGATATCCGTACAAGAAAGCAGTATGAGCGTCTTCAGGAAGACCCGATTTCAGCATTGTATAGTTTTGTTCTGGGCAGCATAGACAGGTGCGAACTGTAACGAACTGTAACCAACGCAGTACCAGATATCGTTTTATGGTATTGAGCCAGGACAGGAGTTATGCTATTATAAAAAGACGTGGAAAGGATGGTGATGGGAACTTCTATGAAACAGAACACGAAACAGATACTGAAGCGAATCGCAGTTGTGGAAGATGAAGCGCTGATGCGGGAAGAATTATTGGATATTTTGAATAAGGCAGGCTATCAGGCAGAAGAAATCCAGTCATTTGAAGATGTGCCGAAACAGCTGTCCGCAATGGCCCCGGACCTGATCCTGCTGGATCTGAACCTGCCCAGAACGAGCGGATTTCAGATCTGCCGGGAAATCAAACAAAAAAGCGCCATCCCCGTCCTTGTGCTGACTTCCCGCGACCAGCTGCGTGATGAACTGCATGCGCTGGAGCTGGGAGCGGATGAATATCTGACCAAGCCATGCAGGAAGGAGCGGCTGCTAGCGCGTATCTCTAACGTGATGAAGCGTTATGAGGGCCGCTCTAATCTGCTGGAAGGCGCCGGCTTTTTGCTGGACCGTCTGACCTATACGCTATATATCGATAACTACTCCGTAATCCTCCCCAAAAATCAGGGAAAGCTCCTGGAGGTATTCCTGCTGCACCGCAATGAAACCGTCACAAAAGAAGAGCTGTGCCTGGCAGTGTGGGGAACTGTGGAGTTTATCGATGAAAATGCTTTGCAGGTCAATCTTACCCGCCTGAAAAAGACCATGGCGGGCCTTAACATGCGCCAGCAGATCCTGCCGGTCCGCGGCGTCGGCTATCAGCTTACAGATCCAAAGCAGGAGGAACAGGCAAATGAGGAGGAATAAGCCAAAACATCTCTTTTTATTTCTAATGCCCTATCTGCCGTGGCTGCTATTGCTGCTGGCGGTTGGCCTGTTTGCGGCTTTGCTGCTGTGGATTGCGGATGTGCAGGCGTTTTATGCTATGTCAGCTGCGATCATGCTTGCGGGGACTGGCTTGTTTGCAGCTGTCAGCTATGTGCTGATCCGTCTGGAGCAAAAGAAAGAGCAGGCGTTTTATGAATTTCTAAAGCAGCCGGATGAATATCACGAAGAATTATTGCAAAGGGCCGCCGGCCCGGCCTATCAGGAGCCTGTCCGCCAGCTCGGCAGCTGTCTGCGCGAGAAATCCAAAGCACAGATCCGGATGCAGGAAAAGATCTGTGATTATGAAGAATATGTCGAAGCATGGGCGCATGAAATAAAAACACCGCTTTCCCTGCTGACCCTGCTGTTAGATAACCGCCGGGAAGAGCTGCCCGCCGGGATGGAATATAAGCTGGACCATATCAGAAACCGGATGCAGGAATCTGTCAGCCAGATGCTGTTTTATGCACGCCTGAAAGGGGCAAGAAAAGATTATCAGTTTGAACATATCCGGATCCGGACCTGCATCGAAGAGCTGCTGGATGATTACCGCCCGCTGCTGGAAGAAAAGGAATTTCAAATCCGGTGCAGCCTGGCCGACGACACCGTTTATGCCGACCGCAGGGGGCTTTGCTTTTTGCTGGGGCAGATTATCAGCAATTCCGTGAAGTACTGCAGCGGGCAGCCAGAGCTGTATATTGCTTCTTTTATGGAAAAGGACCATTATGTGCTGTCTGTCAGGGATAACGGAATCGGAGTGCGCAGCTGCGACCTGCCTTATATCTTCGAAAAAGGATTTACAGGAGATTCTGGAGAGGGGCGGAAAAAGGCTACGGGTATGGGGCTGTATCTGGCAGGGGAGGTTGCTAAGGAGATGGGGGTCTGCCTGCGGATTGGAACAGAATGGAGGGACGGTCTGGAAATGCAGGCAGTGTTTCCGGTTGTCCGGCAATACAACGGCAAAGCTTCTGCCCAAAACCGGAATTTTGCATAAGTTTTGCATAAATTCCGCATAAAAAATCAGCGTTTATCGCCTATATACATCGTCAAATCAGGAACAGGAGGAATAAAGAAGCATGCATAGATCCTGCGAAATCACAAAAGAGCCTATCGACCGCGCATATATGGAAAAACATTGGGATGGCCGCCCATACTACGCCCTGCACGCATGGCTTAAGCAAACGTTTGGAACCAAAGTATATAAGCTGGCGCTGGATGCGGGTATGAGCTGTCCGAACCGGGACGGCCGGGTAGGATATGGAGGCTGTATTTTTTGCAGCGCGGGCGGATCCGGCGAATTTGCACATGGCCAGATCGAAGCGGCCAAAAAACTTATTTCCGGAAAAATACCGGACGGCGGGCCTTACATTGCTTATTTCCAGTCTTTTACAAATACCTATGCCCCGGTGTCCCGTCTGCAGGAGCTATTCCCGGCAGCGATACAGCCAGAGGAAATCGCGGCGCTTTCGATTGCCACGCGGCCAGATTGCCTGGAGCCGGAAAAGATCCGGCTTTTAAAGGAGCTGAACCGGAAAAAGCCTGTCTGGGTTGAGCTTGGTCTGCAGACCATCCATCCAAAGACGGCTGCATGGATCCGGCGCGGTTATGACATTTCCTGCTTTGAAGAAACGGTCCGGCAGTTAAAAGAAGCCGGGCTGACGGTCATCGTGCATTTGATTTTGGGGCTTCCCGGGGAAACGAAAGATCAGATGCTGCAGTCTGTGGATTATACGGCACATTTTTCTCCGGCGATTGACGGCATAAAGCTTCAGCTGCTGCATGTACTGAAAGGGACGGATCTGGGGGAAATTTATGAAAGGGAGCCGTTTCCTGTTTTTTCACTGGAAGAATACGCAGACTTTGTGGTAACCTGCCTGGAACATCTTCCTCCGTCTATGGTTATTCACCGGCTGACCGGCGACGGGCCGAAAAGGCTGCTGATCGCTCCGGAATGGAGCGCAGATAAAAAGCGGGTGCTCAATACGATCGCCAGGCGTCTGCGCGAGCGGGACAGCTGGCAGGGGAAGGCATACCGCTAACCCTGCCAGCCCCGCCTTTTACAGGCTTCATGCATGCTGCACGGCATCTTTTCTGCGCAGCACCACCGACGAATATTTCGGCAGCATAATCTTAAGCCTGCCCTCCGACACGATATATCCGACCGGAACCACCGAATATCCATTCTCGTTTGTAAAGATCAGCTGCTCCATCTGCACGGTAAGCGGGATCCCCGCTGCCCATACCGAAACATCGATTTCTCTGCTGCCATCCGCATTATTTACCAAAATCACCAGCTGCTCCTTGCGGTTAAAACGCGCATAGCACAGCAGGTTCCGGCCGCCCTGGAGAAACTTCACCGATCCGGTGCGCAGTGCCTGGTGTTCTTTATGGATGCGTATCATTTCCCGATGGAACGCAATCAGGTCTTTATCCTCTTTGCCCCATGGATACGTACGCCGGTTATCCGGGTCTGTAAATCCGCACACGCCCGCTTCATCTCCATAGTACAGCGTCGGCGCGCCCGGCCATGTCATCTGGATCACAACCGCCTCCCGGAATATCCCTTTGTTGATGCCGTCTGAAGCAGCCTGAGCGCCTAACGTATCAATGCGGCCCGCCTTTTGGTTTGTCCGCGTCAGAAACCGGGAATGGTCATGGTTTGACAGCTGGTTCATCGAACAGTACAGCGACGGCGTCAGAAAACTTGTCATATAATGGTTCATCGTCCCCTCAAAGCTTTCAATATTTCCAAGCATACTTCCTTCAAAGCTGTCGCTGTGCTTCTCCATACCGGTCAGAAACCAGGTAACCGGTTCCATAAATGCATCATAGTTCATAATTGTATCCCACTGGTCACCCTCCAGCCAGTTTTTCGGATCACCGTAATGCTCTGCTAAAATAATTGCGTCCGGGTTCGCAGACTTTACCGCCTGGCGGAAATCCCGCCAGAACTGGTGGTTAAACTGCTCGCTGTAACCTAAGTCCGCAGCCACATCCAGCCGCCAGCCATCTGCATTATAAGGCGGCGATACCCATTTTTTCCCGATATCCAGGATATACTGGTACAATTCTTTGGATTCTTCATAATTCAGCTTCGGCAGCGTATCATGCTCCCACCAGCCGTCATACGTCTTATTGTTCGGCCATGCATTCTGGTTGCGGAATTTAAAATATCCCCTGTACGGGCTGTCGCCGGATACATAGGCGCCTTTTTCATACCCTTCCTGCCCATTGTACAGCTCTTCCCGGTCCATCCATTTATTGAAAGAACCGCAATGGTTAAACACACCGTCCAGAATCACCCTCATTCCGCGCCTGTGGATTTCCTCCACCAGTTCCGCAAAAAGCTGGTTGCTCGCTTCCAGATTCCGCTTATCCGTTACCCGCTTAATATAGCGCTTAGCCTGCCGGTTATCCACGCATCCCTGCTCTAACAATGCGCCGCCGTCTTCAACGATCTTTCCATAATGCGGGTCAATATAATCATAGTCCTGGATATCATACTTATGATTCGAAGGAGAGACAAATAGCGGATTAAAATAAATCACTTCCACGCCAAGGTTCTGCAGATAATCCAGTTTTTTGCGCACGCCTTCCAGATCCCCGCCATAAAACTCCGCAACGCTGAAATTAGAAGGCACTTTATCCCAGTTTTCAATTTTCTGGCTCGTTGTCCGGATATAAAAATATTCGTTCGTCTCCACATCATTGCTAAGATCCCCGTTGTAAAAACGGTCCACCAGGATCTGGTACATCACAGCACCTTTTGCCCAATCCGGCGTAGCAAATCCAGGCACAATCCGAAAGCTGTACTGCGGGCGCAGCTCCCTCGTCGGACCGTAATCATCATAATATAACGTAAGCATCCCGTCCGCCACCTGAAAATAATAATCAAACGGCTGGTCAGTCATAGTAACTGTATATGCATAATAATCAAATTCTTCACAGGTTTCCGTTTTATCCATCAAATATTCCTGTCCATTTCCGCACAAAAACACTGCGTCCACATTGTCTTTTTTCGTGCGGAAACGAATGGTAACCTCTTCCCCCGCCTTCGGCTCCGGCGGCTGCCTGTAATCTGCAGTCCCGTCGGAAAAGAGTACCTGCTTATAGAGCACCGGACGCATCTGCATCATGTAGCGCTGTACTTTGTTTAATTCATAGATTGATTTACTTTCCATCTCCACAAGCTCCATTTTCACTTTTTTCTTTCCCTGCCGCCGCTTTTGAACAATGCAGTTATGCAGGGACACTCTTCATAAGTATAGACCAATTTTAAAAAATAATCTATAGCATAACTGAACAAAATTCCATTTCTGTGAAAAATTGGGTGACAGTTCAGGCAGGTATGCGCATTTACTGCGCTGACCGTATGAAAATGTAGTGGCTGCAGGTATCCAGCCCATAGCGAAGCGATTTTCAATGGCTGGATACGTAACAGTTCTATGGGTTATCTGAACTGTTACAAAATTGGTGCATTGATGGAAGGAGCGCAAAATTGTGTTGGGTTTTTTTAGTGGTTATGCGGACGCCGGATGAGGGGGAAAGGGCCTGGCTTCCGGCTC
>CANOET010000042.1 GCA_947564835.1 uncultured Eubacterium sp.
ATGGTGGGTATAGCGCAGTTGGTTAGCGCGCCAGATTGTGGCTCTGGAGGCCCAGGGTTCAAATCCCTGTATCCACCCTTGCGTTGCAGATCGCAGCCAGTATAAGACCGGGTATGTAGACGCAGAAGGACAAGCTAATGGGCTATCGCCAAGCGGTAAGGCACAGGACTTTGACTCCTGCATTCACCAGTTCGAATCTGGTTAGCCCAGTTTTGGGACAGAATATTGTCGGGGATACTAGCTCAGTTGGTAGAGCACTTGACTTTTAATCAAGTTGTCGGGGGTTCGATTCCCCCGTATCTCATTTACAGAACGTAATGCCTTTATAAGGAAGATAGCCGTAACACTTGTAAAATCAAGAGTTGACGGCTGTTTTTTTCTTTTCATTTTTGGCATTGTGTTGCGTTTATGATTGGCTATGCGGACGCCAGATGAGGGGGAAAGGGCCTGGCTTCCTGCTCCTATTCCAGAATGTTAAGAATCCCTAGGCATTCTGCATTTACACAGTGGCACCGTCCGGGCGCGTCGCCTAGTTCGCCCTGGCTAAACGCCAGAAGCTAAAGGCGCCGCTGGGCTCCGCCCCTGATTTAACGAGCAGAATACCAAGGGCTTCTAAACCAAAAACGCAATACAATGTCAATTCTGTCGCCTGGAATTAAAATTTTGCCAATTTGCGCAAAAAATTGTTTCTTAGAGCCTAAACCGCTAAATCCGTTTAAGGTTATTTCCATTGTTGAATTGTACCCCCCTTGCTTATAATTCATCCTTTACCAATATTTAACACTAAAATAAAGGCACTACTAATTATATTTCTACTAATAGTAATGCCTTTTTGTTAATGTTTCAATTATTTGCCTTTTAGCAAAACAAACGTTTTGAAATATAAGTCTTATTTCATATCACATTTCTAGTAATAGCGTACCCCATATTTTTCAATAAATAGTGTTATTTTGCGATAATTTACAATAGTTTCATAAGATGCAAAACTTTTATAATCCCTGTAACATCATTATTTTAGCGCTCTTTCCTACAACTCATACGGCGTACTCTGATATACATAGTAGTTCAGCCAATTCGAAATCAACAGCTGCCCTGTCGAACGCCAGTTAACAACCGGTGCTTTTGCCGGGTCATCGTCCGGGAAATAATTCACCGGCATCAGCGGATCCAAACCTTTTTCCACATCACGCTCATATTCCAGCTTTAGCGTATCCGAATCATATTCCGGATGACACGTAATAAAAAACTGACGGCTATCGGTGCTTTTGACAATTGCAACCCCGGCTTCTTCGGATACAGCCATAATCTCCAGCTCAGGCACTGCTTCCAGCTGTTCCTGTACGATTTCTGTCGCCCGGGAATGCGGAGCGTAAAAGATATCATCAAAGCCGCGGAATAACGGTGAATTTTTCTTTACAACCGAATGCGAATAGATACCAGACAGCTTCGGCACACGGTCCCTTTTGTGAATGCCATAATGGTAATACAGTCCCGCAAAGGAACCCCAGCACGAATGCAGCGTACAGTGTACGTGTGTTTTTGTCCATTCCATAATCTGCTTAAGCTCTTCCCAGTAATCCACATCCTCAAACGCTACAAAATCCAACGGCGCCCCGGTAATTATCATTCCGTCATACTTGCGGTCTTTGATCTGGTCAAAGACCTCGTAAAAAGTACTGAGATGTGTCTGATCTACGTGCGTAGAAACATGACTGGCCATATGCAGAAATTCCACCTCTACCTGCAGCGGTGAATTTGACAGCTTGCGCAGGAACTGGGTCTCCGTGACGATCTTGGTCGGCATCAGATTCAGCATCAGCACATTCAGCGGACGGATGTCCTGATGCATGGCACGGTACTCCGTCATCACAAAAATATTTTCGTTTTCCAAAATCTCACGCGCTGGAAGCGCATCCTGAATCTTAATTGGCATAAGTAAATTCTCCTATTCTTTCAAACTGTTTCGAAACTGCCCGCAAAGCATTGACCGGGCAGTTCCTATCGTCTGCTTTTCCTATTTTTCTATCTTAACACAGATATCCTTCAGACTCAATCTGGAATTTTATTGATTTGAAAAAACTTTTTTGAAATAATTGATAAATTTTACTTGCAATCTGGATGGGAATAAGCTATAATATATCCATCGGCGTTAATTAAATATAAAATGCTTTGCAGGTATCGTATATCGGTAGTACACCAGCTTCCCAAGCTGGTAGGGTGGGTTCGATTCCCATTACCTGCTCTGACATGAAACTCAGTAAAATCCCGCAGTCCAACCACAAACTCCTGCGGGATTTTACTTTGTCTGAAAAATTCTGTTCCAGATAAACTGATGTTGCAAAATTGGATGAAAAAAATACCTCAATACTATAATAGGCAATAAAACTTCAAATTGCAAAATACATTGATTTAATTTTTTTTCAATGAAAGGAAACAATACTATGAATGAAAATTTAGCATATCAGGAAGAACCGCGGGAAGAACTGCTGCACGGGGAAATCTATATGATGTCCAGCCCATCGGTAAATCACAGTCAGACAGCATCCAACATCTATTATGCTTTCCGCAGCTTCCTGAAGGGAAAACCATGCAGGGCGTTTAATGATGGCGTGGATGTCTACCTTTCAGAAAACGATCGTGTAATCCCGGATGCAATGATCATCTGCAGCAAGGACATGATCCGCACAGACGGCATCCACGGCGCGCCTGACCTTATTGTCGAAGTACTCTCTCCAAGCACTGCAAAAAATGACAGGGGATACAAAAAAGAACTTTATGAAAAATCAGGGGTAAAAGAATACTGGATTGTCTCCACAGAGATGCGCTCTATAGAGGTATACCGGCTTACCAATGGAAAATATGGCCTGGATGAAATTTATCAGCTTGCCAATGACAGTATGGTTGTCAAGGATAAAGAAGCCTGCGCGGATGCAATCCCCATCTCCCTCTACAACAATTTCAGCATCCCTCTGGAAGATATATTTTACAATCTTTTTTAAATAAAAAACTGCCCGGTGTTGCAAGCACTGGGCAGTCATAAAGCACCTCTTGTAAAAAAGCCGAGAAACGCCATACAACAACTATAATGCCGATTTCAAGCAAAGGAAAACTCCAAAGAACGTAAAAAATGAGGTTCTGTGAATGAGATACGGGGGAATAAAACCGCCATTATCTAAAACTCAGTCCATATAAAGCTAGACTTTTTACATGAAACGTAAACTCAGGTGTTTGGAAGCTTGCCAATCAAAATGTTTCTTTTCTGGTTCATCCAGGTTAGGGGTATTTTTTGATGAAATTATTATATTCGCAGCTTTATCTTATCTCGACAACCATAATTATTTTAGGCATCAGCGAAAAACAGCTGATGCTTTTTGCATTGTGTTGATATTTGTTGCTTTCGGAAGTGATCAGAGAGAACCAGAGATTTCCAGTAAAAAATATCAAAAAATGCTTGCAATATACCCATATGGGGTATATAATGATCCATGATCAAAAGAAAAAAGAAACTTGCACATACCAAAAGCTATTTCAAAAGAAGGAGAGGAACCGCAATGTCCGACAATCAGAAACTATCCGCCCATTCAGAATCATCCGGCACCCCATCCGAGCCGGCAGATCCTGCAGCCTGGTCAGGCGCCTGCTGCGGCACACCAGACACAGCAGCAGGCAGGAATACCGATACAGAGACGCAAAAACACAAAGAACGCACACAGGCAGAATATAAAGACCTGATTCACCGCCTGAACCGTATCGAAGGCCAGGTGCGCGGAATTAAAGGGATGGTAGAACGCGATGCTTATTGCACAGATATCCTGGTGCAGGTGGCGGCCGTTAACGCTGCGCTTAACAGCTTTAATAAAGAGCTGCTTGCCAATCATATCAAAACCTGCGTAACCAGGGATATCCGCGATGGAAAAGAAGAAACGGTAGATGAGCTGGTCAGAACACTGCAGAAACTAATGAAATAAAGCGGCAGGAATAAATTGTTAGGCGCTAAGAACAATTTTTTTTTGGGGGGGGGGACATTTTGATTCTGGAGGCAGAATTGGCAGTGTGTTGCGTTTTATGGCTGCCCGGACGCTGGATGAGGGAGCGGGGGCCTGGTTTCCTGCTCCTATTCCAGAATGTTAAGAATCCCTAAGCATTCTGCATTTACGCAGTGGCACCGTCCGGTCGCGGCACCTAGTTCGCCCTGGCTAAACGCCAGAAGCTAAAGGTGCCGCTGGGCTCCGCCCCTAGGATACTGAGCAGAATGCTAAGGGCTTCTAAACATTCTTCCAACGTCGCTGGAAACCAGGCCCCCGCTCCCTCATCCAGCTGGTTTTCACAGGCTTTACGGAAATCACAATGAAATATAATAGCTAAGCAGCTGTGTCCATAACAACTGTCAACCGCTTGTTCTCCCATAAGAGTTCGCGAATCAACATGTAAGGCCGGAGAAAACCAGCCGGAAGCCAGGCCCTTTCCCCCTCATCCGGCGTCCGCATCGCCACTAAAAAACGCAACACAATGTCAAAAATATTTCTTATAAAGCAAAGGAGGCTTAGAGCCAATGGAACAATATACAGTGACCGGAATGAGCTGTGCTGCCTGCAGCGCGCGCGTGGAGAAAGCCGTGTCAAAGCTGCCGGGCGTTACTTCCTGCTCGGTCAGCCTGCTGACCAATTCTATGGGAGTGGAAGGCACCGCGGCAGCGGATGCAGTGATTCGGGCAGTGCAGGAAGCAGGCTACGGAGCATCCTGGAAGCAAGGAAAAGGCGGACAGCAAGCCGGGCAGGCAGCGGCTGCCGGCGCGGCCCTGCAGGAGGAAGAGCTGCTGGCGGATCATGAGACGCCGGTTTTAAAACGCCGGCTGCTGGCGTCGCTTGGATTTTTAATAGCGCTGATGTACCTTTCTATGGGCCATATGATGTGGAACTGGCCGGTTCCGTCTTGGATGGCCAAAAATCATGTGGCTATGGGGTTGCTCCAGCTGCTGTTAACCGTTATAATTATGGTGGTGAATCAGAAATTTTTCATCAGCGGGTTTCAGAGCCTCTGGCACAGGGCGCCGAATATGGATACGCTCGTGGCGCTTGGTTCTACGGCTGCGTTTGTCTACAGTACGTATGCGCTGTTTGCGATGACGGACGCGCAGATGCGCGGGGATCATGCAGGCGTGACGGCGTATATGCATGAGTTTTATTTTGAATCCGCTGCGACGATTTTGACGCTGATTACCGTAGGAAAAATGCTGGAGGCCCGTTCCAAGGGGAAGACGACGGATGCGTTAAAAGGGCTGATGAAGCTTGCGCCGAAGACAGCGACGGTGGTTGTGGATGGGAATGAGGTGCAGGTATCTATTGAACAGGTGCAAAAAGGGGATGTGTTTGTCGTCCGTCCCGGGGAGCATATTCCGGTGGACGGCGTAGTGCTTGAAGGCAGCAGCGCGGTGAATGAAGCGGCGCTGACCGGAGAAAGCATTCCGGTAGATAAAGAAGCAGGTGATGTGATTTCCGCGGCTACGGTGAACCAGTCCGGATTCTTAAAATGTGAGGCTACGCGTGTCGGAGAAGATACGACGTTAGCGCAGATTATCCAGATGGTCAGCGATGCGGCAGCGACCAAAGCGCCGATTGCGAAAATCGCGGACCGTGTATCCGGTGTTTTTGTCCCGGCAGTGATTGCGGTTGCGCTTGTCACCATCGGGGTTTGGCTGCTTGCGGGGGAAAGTATCGGTTTTGCGCTGGCAAGGGGTATTTCTGTACTGGTGATCAGCTGTCCGTGCGCCCTGGGGCTTGCGACTCCGGTGGCGATTATGGTCGGCAACGGCGTAGGGGCCAAAAACGGGATTATGTTTAAAACAGCTGTTTCGCTTGAGGAAACAGGCGGGACAGCGATCGTCGCGCTGGATAAGACAGGGACGATTACAAACGGTACGCCGAAAGTGACCGATCTGGTACCCGCAGAGGGTATCGGGGAAACAGAGCTGCTGGAGCTGGCCAATGCGCTGGAGCAGCGAAGCGAGCATCCGCTGGCCCGCGCGATTTTGGAATATGCAGACGGGCAGGGCATCCAGGCGCCGGAGATTTCTGACTTTACTGCTTTGCCGGGCAATGGGCTTTCGGCTGTGTGCGGTGGCGCGCGGTTAGACGGGGGCAATGCGAAGTTTATCAGCAGCAAGGCAGAGATTCCGGGCCATCTGCTGGAGCGTTCCGGACAGCTGGCTGCAGAAGGAAAAACGCCGCTGTTTTTTGCAAAAAACGGACAGATCGCGGGCCTGATCGCCGTTGCGGATGTGATCCGCGAAGACAGCCCGCAGGCAATCCGTGAGCTGCAGCATATGGGGGTGCGCGTGGTGATGCTTACCGGCGACAACGAACGCACGGCAAAAGCGATCGGTGCGCAGGCAGGTGTGGATGAGGTAATTGCGGGCGTGCTGCCGGACGGTAAGGAAAGTGTGATACGGGAGCTGAAAAAACAGGGCAAAACGGCAATGGTCGGGGACGGCATGAACGATGCTCCGGCGCTGACACGCGCGGATATCGGTATTGCGATTGGCGCCGGGACGGATATTGCGATTGATGCGGCGGATGTGGTGCTGATGAAAAGCAGCCTGTTGGATGTGCCGGCAGCGATCCGGTTAAGCCGCGCGTCGCTGCGGAATATTCATGAAAACCTGTTTTGGGCATTTATTTATAATATCATTGGCATTCCGCTGGCGGCGGGGGTCTTTATTCCGCTGTTTCACTGGCAGCTGAACCCGATGTTCGGCGCGGCAGCTATGAGCCTGTCCAGCTTTTGCGTTGTGACTAATGCACTGCGTCTGAACCTGGTGTCGATTCATGATGCCAGTAAAGATAAAAAAAGAAATTTTCACAAACAAAATCAATGTAAACCGGAGGAATCAAAAATGGAAAAAACTATGAAAATCGAGGGAATGATGTGCGGGCACTGCGAGGCACGGGTAAAAAAATGCCTGGAAGCGATTCCGCAGGTCGACGAGGCAATTGTCAGCCACGAGGCAGGGACAGCCGTTGTAAAGCTGAATGCACAGGTGGATGACGAAGTACTCAAAAAAGCGGTGGAAGACCAGGATTATAAGGTGCTGTAAAGATCCGGTGAATCAGGAACGGTCCGTACCCCTATGCGGAACAATTACGGTTCGTTCCTGAAAAGACCGCTATCAGGGAGAAAGCGCATTTATATTTAGAAAGAATAGAGGAAAAAGTATGCATGACAAGATGACCCGTAAAGACATCGAACGCATGGAGGAAGAGATCGAGTACCGCAAGCTGGTCGTGCGCAAACAGGCGCTCGAGGCGGTAAAGGAAGCACGGGCGCATGGCGACCTGAGCGAAAATTTTGAATATCACGCGGCAAAAAGGGATAAAAATCAGAATGAAAGCAGAATCCGTTATCTGGAACGGATGATTAAAACCGCACAGATTATAGAAACAGATTCCAACGCAGACGAGGTCGGGCTGGATAATACCGTAACCGTTTATTTTGAAGAGGACGACGAGACCGAGACTTTTAAGCTGGTTACGACAGTCCGCGGCAATTCGCTCAAAGGCATGATCAGCATTGACTCACCGATCGGAAAGGCTATTTTGGGACATAAAGCCGGAGACAGGGTATCCGTCCGGGTCAATGATAACTATAGCTATGATGTAATCATCCGGTCTATTGAAAACACGGTAGATGACGGAACAGACCGTTTGCGGAAATTTTAACCAGGCTCCGAAAAGCCCATGCAAAAGCACGCAGGGCGAAGGGGTCTGTCAGTGCTTCAGAAAGGAGAATGAATCATATGAAAAATAAAAACCGCGTGGCTGCAGCATGGATCTGTTTTCTGCTTTTGCTGGCGGGTGTCTGTTTTTATGCACCAACCCGGGTAAACGCTTCAGCGTCAAAAGCCCTGAACCTGGAACAGATCGAACAGACCTTGGCGCAGGCAATTAAAAACGGAGAACAGACCGTTACGTTTACAGCGCCTGCGAATTTTACAACGGCACAGCTGCGGAACGCGCTGGACAGCGCGGCAAAGAGCCAGAACCGGATGCTCTCAGGCAGCGTCCAGTTCCGCAAGCAGACAAACAGCGCAAGCGCTGACGCAAAATACACGATACAGCTTTCGTCAGACGCATTCTTGAAAATCAAGCGCTTAACATCTGAAAAAGCAGCAGTAAAGGCAGCCGCGAAAGCATTAAAAAATACGAAATACACGGCCAATTTTTACAGTGATACTTCCTATTATAAGGTTTTTGTCAAAATGCTCCAGCAGCACCCGGAATACAACTACAACACAGTAGTATGGCGCAATACAAACGGCACCTACGGCTATCACAGAGGCAGCTCCATTACCAAAAAGCAGCAGAAAGAAAAAATGGCAGCGGCCGAGCAGGCAGCAGAAGATGCTGTCAAAGACTGTATAGCATCCGGCATGACCGCCAAACAAAAGGCACGGGCGATCCACGATTACCTGATTGTCCACTGCAGTTATAACGAACAAGTCGCTTCAGCAGCAGGCAACCAGTATCATGATGCATTCACAGCATACGGCGCACTGGTAAAAGGCTCCGCAGTCTGCCAGGGGTATGCGGCGGCCTTTAACCTGATGGCGCAGAAATGCGGCCTGCAGTCCATGGCGGTCTGCGGAAGGGCAGGCGGCGTAGCGCATGCATGGAATTATGTCAATCTGGGGAATAGAAGCCGTTATATTGATTGTACCTGGGATGATACGGATGGGAAAAAAATCAGTGATACGTATTTTTGCGTAACTGAAGCGGAAATGCGCAGGCAGCATTCATGGACAGCGGGGGATTTTCCGGCAAAAGAGATCCGGTATGCGAAATATTTTTAAAGATCTCCGTTGTTTCTTCCCACAGATAATGTTATACTGTAACAGATATTCAAAACGGTTCCGGCAAGAATGATCACATCACACAGACCAGCCGCCCGAAACGGTTTTGAAAAAAGGATCGTCATTACAGAAAGGAAACTTCCATGAAGACAGAATTTGACATACAGCTTGGCCCAATGGATATGTACCGCTATAACCTTTGGCATACATATACCAGAAGCAGCGGTTATCTGGCATTTCTGCTTTCCGCTATTGCGTTTGCGACGGCTGTGCGGAGGTGGGGAGAAGTAAGCCTGTCTACTTCTATGCTGTATCTGGCGTTCGGCGTTCTGTTTGCAGTCTATACGCCGGTGACGCTGTATATCCGCTCCAGGCAGCAGGTGCTTGGTTCTCCGGTTTTAAAAAATGTCCTGCATTATACGATTGATGACACCGGGGTGACAACTTCCCAGGGAGATCAGAGTTCGTCGCTTGCGTGGGATCAGGTGTACCGTGTGGTTGCAACCAGGCATAATATCCTTGTCTGTATCAATCCGCGCAATGCGTTTATTATTCCAAGGGCCCAGGTTACGAAAGAGTATGGGCTGATCCGGGAAATTGCGCAGAAGCATTTGGAGAAGTATCGGTTTAAAATGAAGTAGATGATTTTGAATCCATGAAGGAGGTGTATGTCTGTGGTGTACGAAACGTATTCCGCTGCAGAGACTGCGGAGCTTGGAAAAACGATTGCGCGGCAGCTGCAGCCGGGCAGCGTCTGTGCGCTGGTCGGGGAGCTTGGCGTTGGCAAGACGGTGTTTACACAGGGGCTTGCGCAGGGGCTCGGGATTACGGAGCCGGTTTGCAGCCCGACCTTTACGATTGTGCAGGTGTATGAAGAAGGACGGATACCGTTTTATCATTTTGATGTGTACCGGATTGCGGATCTGCAGGAGATGGATGAGATCGGTTATGAAGAATATTTTTACGGCAGCGGCGTCACGCTTGTGGAATGGGCTGATCTGATTACAGATCTGATGCCTTTGTCCTACCAGAAGATTACGATAGAAAAGGATCTGGAGAAAGGATTTGATTACCGCCGTATTCTGGTGGAACAGGTGCAGCGGGGACAGGGAGGGGCCTTATGAAAATACTTGCGATCGACAGCTCCGGCATGGTTGCCAGTGTGGCTGTCGCAGAAGATGACACGCTCCTTGGAGAGTATACGATTCACCATAAAAAGACGCATTCGCAGACGCTGCTTCCGATGATTGATGAAGTAGTGCGGATGCTGGAGCTGGACCTTTCGGCGGTGGATGCGATTGCGGTCGCTGCAGGGCCGGGATCTTTTACCGGACTGCGCATTGGGTCTGCGACTGCAAAAGGCCTGGGCATGGCGCTGGATAAACCGCTTGTCGCAGTGCCGACGGTGGACGCGCTGGCTTATAATCTGGCAGGCTGCGGCGTGCTTGTCTGCCCGCTGATGGATGCCAGAAGGAATCAGGTGTATACCGGGCTGTACCGGTTTGAAGGGTATCAGATGCATGCGGTGCTGGATCAGTGTGCGGTAGGAATTGATGAGATTGTGGCGCGGATGAATGAATACGGACAGGCGGTTACGTTTCTGGGGGACGGCGTGCGTGTGTCAGCGCCTTATATACAGGAACACTGCAGTGTGCCGTATACATTTGCGCCTGCCCATTTAAACAAGCAGCGGGCGTCCGCGGTTGCCGTGCTGGCGATGGAGTATTATTCCAAGGGCATGGTGCAGACAGCAGCGGAACACCGGCCGGAATATCTTCGCATGTCGCAGGCAGAGCGGGAACGGATGGAAAGACAGCGCTGATGGACTTTGCAATTTTAAAACTGACAAAAGAGCAGGTGCCGGAAGTCGCAAGGATAGAGACGGAATTGTTTTCCACACCGTGGTCTGAAAAAGCTTTTGCGGATACGCTTGGCATGGAGCATGTGCTGTTTTATACTGCGTCTGTAGAAGGGCGGGTCGCAGGCTACTGCGGCATCTATCTGGCGGCGGACGAAGGGGAAATTACAAACGTGGCAGTAGCCCCGGAATACCGCAGGCGGAATATGGCACAAAGCCTGCTGCGGACAGTGATGGCCCAGGCGCGTCAAAAAGGGGCGCGGCGTATTTTTTTAGAAGTCAGAAGCAGGAATGATCCGGCCATCTGCCTATATCAGAAACACGGATTTACCGTGATCGGCACGCGGAAAAATTATTATCAGTATCCACAGGACGACGCACTGGTGATGATGTACGAATATGCCGATATAGATACAAAGGAGTAACAGGCGCCAGATCCCCCTGCCACCAAATATATAGATAATTAGCCAGTGATTCCCGCTATATTCTTCCGGCCGGTTCGTATATACTGTAAGCAGACTGTATCTGTGCAGTCGGAATCAGGCAATATGCCAAAGACAGCCGGGAGGTAGAAGATGAAAGTATATTGTAATTGCTGCGGAAAAGAAATCCGGATGAAAGAAGATACGCAGATCGCACTGGAGGATTATGCAGTTATTGAAAAAAGCTGGGGGTATTTTTCCGGAAAGGACGGCGTCCGCCAGAAAATGAATATCTGTGAAGCATGTTTCGATGCATGGACCAGTACGTTTGCGCGTCCTGTACAGGAAATGGCGGAGCGGGAACTGATCTAAAAATGAAAAAGGAAGCAGAAATAGAAATGAAGGTGTAGAAATGTTAGATGTATGTTTGCTCGGAACTGCAGGTATGATGCCGCTGCCCTACCGTTACCTGACGGCATTAATGACCAGGTATAACGGGAGCAGCCTGCTGACAGACTGCGGGGAAGGCACGCAGATTGCAGTAAAAAAAGCTGGCTGGAGCTTTCATCCGATTGATATTATTTGTTTTACCCATTATCATGCAGACCACATCAGCGGCCTGCCGGGCCTGCTGTTAACAATGGGGAACGCGGAGCGCAAGGAGCCGCTGACGCTGATCGGGCCAAAGGGCCTGCAGCGTGTGGTGGCGGCGCTGCGGGTCATTGCCCCGGAGCTGCCGTTTGAGGTGCGGTGTGTGGAGATCACGGAGCCGGAGCAGGAATTTTGCCTGCACGGCTACCACATCCGGGCATTTATGGTCAGGCATAATGTCCCGTGCTACGGTTATACGATTGAGATCCGGCGGCAGGGCCGTTTCTGCGTGGAACAGGCGCAGCAGCTGCAGATCCCGAAAAATTACTGGGGGATCCTGCAAAAGGGGGAAACTGTAACATACGAAGGCCGTACCCTTACGCCTGACCTGGTTATGGGGCCGCCGCGCAAAGGCATTAAGCTGACTTACTGCACAGACACCCGCCCTGCCCCGTTACTGGTAAAAAATGCCGCTGATTCCGACCTGCTGATTTGTGAAGGCATGTATGCCGAGCCGGAAAAACTGGTGAAGGCAAAGCAGTACAAACATATGACATTTTACGAAGCGGCGCAGGTAGCAAAGGAGGCGCAGGCCAAAGAGCTGTGGCTGACACATTTTTCACCTTCCCTGACCCACGCGGAACAATATATGCCGCAAGTACGCGAGATTTTTCCGGATGCACATTTAGGAAAAGACGGAAAAATGATGGAATTGAATTTTACAGAGGAATAAAAAACAGGAACCAGAGCGGGACGCTGCAGTAGCAGGGATGCCTGAAGGCGGAAGGAGGGATTTTTATGAAGAAATATGTGAGGATAGGAATAACGGCAGTTCTATCGGTTGCACTCATCGTCGGGTTCTATTATTACATGACGCACCGGCCGACGAAAGCCGCTGAAGATGATGTGGAAATTACACAGCTGCAGCAGGTATTGGCCAAAAGACTGGACAGCGCTTATCCGCCGACGCCGCGGGAGGTCATTAAGTTCTATAACCGTATTATTGAATGCGCTTACGGCGATGAATATACGTCAGAGCAGTTTGACCAGCTGGCGTCACAGGCAAGAATGCTGATGGACCAGGAGCTGATCGACAACAATCCGCAGGATACATACAAAAGCCAGCTGCAAAAAGAAATCGCTTCTTATAAAGAAGAATCCATGAAAATCTTACAGACGAGAGTCTGCGATGCAGATGATGTCCGTTTTCGCGAGATTGAAGGCAAAAAATGCGCCTATGTACAGGCAACCTATTTTATCAAAATAGGCAAAGGCGATTTTTCGAAAACCTATCAAAGCTACCTGCTGCGCCAGGACAAAGATAAAAATTGGAAAATCCTGGCCTATCATCTGGCAGACGCACCGGAGGAGGAAGAATGACAGAACAAAAAACCGCACAGCCGGACAATGGCAAGGAGGTCAAAATACTTGCCATCGAAAGCTCCTGTGACGAAACAGCGGCGGCTGTCGTGGTAAACGGGAGGGATGTCAGGTCCAATATTATTTCTTCACAGATTGATATTCATACATTATATGGAGGCGTTGTACCGGAAATAGCTTCCCGCAAGCATATCGAACGGATCAATCAGGTCATTGCCCAGGCGCTGGATACCGCTGCAATGACGCTCGACGATATGGACGTCATAGCCGTCACTTACGGCCCGGGGCTGGTAGGCGCGCTGCTGGTAGGCGTCGCGCAGGCAAAAGCAATCGCCTATGCCAAACAAAAGCCCCTGATCGGCGTCCATCATATCGAAGGGCATATCAGTGCCAATTATATCGAAAATAAAGATCTCAAGCCGCCGTTTTTCTGCCTGGTCGTCTCCGGCGGGCATACCCATCTGGTAAAAGTGGCCGGATACGGGAACTACGAAGTGATCGGCAGGACAAGAGACGATGCGGCAGGCGAAGCCTTTGACAAAGCAGCAAGAGCCATCGGATTAGGATATCCGGGCGGTCCGAAGATCGAACAAGCATCCCGCACCGGCAATCCGGACGCCATTCATTTTCCGCGTGCAAAAGTCAGCGGAAGCGAATACGACTTTTCTTTCAGCGGCTTAAAATCGTCCGTCCTGAATTACCTGAACGGATGCAGAATGAAAAACATACCTATCATACAGCAGGATGTAGCGGCATCCTTTCAAAAAGCAGTGATTGACGTACTGATTGACCATGCGATGGGCGCCGCGCAGCAATACGGGATTCAGAAATTCGCCATTGCAGGCGGCGTAGCGTCCAACAGCGTATTGCGCGCCGGCATGCAGGCAGCCTGCCAGGAACGGGGGATCGCGTTCTATCATCCGTCCCCGGTATTCTGCACAGACAATGCAGCGATGATCGGAACAGCAGCCTACTACGACTATATGGCAGGCAGGCGCGCCGACTGGCGGCTCAATGCCGTACCGAATTTAAAACTGGGTGAAAGAGTATGAAATATACAGCAATTGTGCTTGCGGCAGGAAAAGGCAGCCGGATGAACAGCAAAATCCACAAACAGTTTCTGGAGCTGGAAGGATATCCGCTGGTCTGCTATGCCCTGCGGACATTCGAGCAAAGCCTTGTGGATGAAATCATCCTGGTAACCGGAGAAACGGAACTGGAATACTGCCGCACGCAGATCGTAGAAAAATATCAGTTTCAAAAAGTAAGCAGAATCGTCCCCGGCGGCAGCGAGCGGTACCTTTCTGTCTATCAGGGCCTGTGCGCCGTCAGGGATGCAGACATCGTACTGATCCATGACGGAGCCAGGCCGTTTGTTACGCAGCAGATCATCGAACGCACGGTACAGGCGGCGGTCACTTATGGCTCCGGAATCGCCGCCGTACCGGCCAAAGATACCGTGAAGCTGTTAGATGAGCAGCAGTTTTCAGCAGACACGCCTCCCCGTGATCATGTATGGCTGATGCAGACGCCGCAAGTGTTTGCCTATGAGAAGATACGCAAGGCTTACGAGATGGTGATTTCACAGAAGATCAAAACTGTGACAGACGACGCGATGGTGCTGGAGACGGCGCTGCATGAGAAGGTGAAGATTGTGGAGGGGAGTTACCGCAATATGAAGGTGACGACGCCGGAGGATTTGGAGGTTGCAGGGGTTTTTGTGAGGAAGATGGAGGCTGAAGGGGGATATTTTAGATAATTGCCTGGAGGTGCGTGTGTGGACGGAATAAGAAGCGGCTTCCGGACGTATGAGGGCCAGCGGAAAGGGAAAGGGGCTGCGGCCTCTTTCCGCATAAGTTTTCCTAAAGTAATTTTAGTTTTTCAAAAGCGCTGTATAGCCCGTCCTCTGTTACGGATGGGCATACCATGTCGGCGATCTGTAAAAGGGAAGGGCTGCCGCTGGCCATACAGACGCCGGTTCCTGCGGCCTGCAGCATTTCCAAATCATTCATGCTGTCCCCAAAGGCAATCGTATCTTCTTTGGAGATTCCAAGGTAATCGCAAAGTCTTTCCACTGCGGTCCCTTTATCAAAAGCCTTGCTGGAAAGTTCCCCGTTCACGATGCCGCAGGCGTCTTCATCCTGTATACAGAAATCAAATTCTTCCTGCAGTAACTGCATAGGCTTTTTCAGGCGTTCTGCCCCGCGGCTCATAAATGCCATCCCATAAATAGGCTCGCCGTCATATTCAGACATAGGATGGATGCCTAGTTCCTTTTCAATCTGTAAGCGCCAGCGCAGCAACTCACTGTTAGCTTTCGATTGTACATTTTCTGACAGAAATTCCTTGAACCCCTCGTCTGTATAACTATGATTCCTTCCGCCTATTGTGCGGTAAATGCCGCTTTCTTTAAAGACATCCAATACTCTGGCCTGCTGTGCGGGGGTCATTGGACAGTCATAGACCACCTGGCCGTTATACTCAATATAACCGCCGGCGCTGGCAACCAGCCCGTCGAAGCCATACTGCATCACGGGAAAGAGCATTCCGTAATTCCGTCTGGAACATAATACTACTTTGTGGCCTTTTCCCCTTGCCTGGGTAACCGCATCGACCGCAGATGCAGGCGGGACATTTTTTCCTGGTTCTGTCAGAGTACCGTCAATATCTAAAAAAATTAATTTCTGTTCCATGTTAACCTCCCTTATTTTGAAAAAACTTAAATGTACACGCTTTCATTTTGCTTATTATATATTTTATAAAATTGCCTGTCAATGCAGGAATTATCTTTTTCTGTTTTTCACAAAATCATCGCATTAGATTTGTTTATATTGCTGATTTACAAATATTTTCAGTTGTTGTATTGACTTTACGGCGGCTTGCATGTTATTCTCCTTTCATAATGAACACGAGTACATCATGTAACATTTCGGATGTATCGGAATAAAAAATTAAAGGAGGAAACTATGAATTACGATTATGAGAAAATCGCGAAAGAAGTCATCCAGGCTGTCGGCGGATCAGAGAACATCAAATCCGCCGCCCATTGCGCTACCCGCCTGCGTCTCATTGTTGCAGACCGTTCCCTGGCAGACGATGATAAAGTCGGCGAAATTGATGCGGTAAAAGGGACTTTTTTTACAGCCGGACAGTATCAGATCATCTTCGGCACCGGCCACGTCAACCGTGTCTATGAACAGATTACACGGCTGGGTATTGCAGAGACGACTGCAAGCGAGGCGAAAGAAGCCAAAATGGACGGTAAAAACCAGCTGCAAAAAGCAATCCGTACTTTTGGGGATGTTTTTGTCCCTGTAATACCCGCCCTGGTAGCCACGGGCTTGTTCCTCGGCTTAAAAGGCGCTTTGCTGAATGACAATTTCCTGGCTTTATTCGGCATGACGAACGCCGATATTCCACAGACTTTTCAGGTCCTGGTAGAAGTGCTTTCCGGCACTACCTTTGCATTTCTGCCTGCGATTGTATGCTGGTCCACGTTCCGCGTATTTGGCGGTTCCCCGGTTCTGGGGCTGATTCTGGGGCTGATGTTGGTGAACGGCGCCCTGCCGAACGCTTACTCTGTGGCAGACCCTGCCAGCGGCGTAACGCCGCTTATGCTTTTTGGCCTGATTCCCATTGTAGGTTACCAGGGCAGCATCCTTCCGGCCTTTATTGTTTATTATGCTGATTCTCTCGCTGCTGGTCATCGGGCCGCTGCTGCATGCACTGGAAAATGTCCTGTTAGTGGTCGTAGAATATGCATTGGAACTGCCTTTGGGCATCGGCGGCCTGATTGTTGGGTTTTTCTGGTCGATTATCACCCTTACGGGCGTCCACCATATATTCAATATGCTGGAAATCAGCCTGTTAGCGAGCACCGGTTTTAATCCGTTCAATGCTATTTTGTGTATGTGCGGTTTTTCTTCTGCCGGGGTATGCCTCGCTATCTCGATAAAGGCCAAAAAGAAAGAAATCCGCGCCATTGGCCCCAGCGCTACCGTATCAGCTTTGTTAGGTATCGGAGAACCTGCATTGTTCGGCGTTATCCTGCGTTATGGTATGAAGCCGTTCCTTCTTAGCTGCTCGATCAATGGCGTAGCCGGTATGGTCGCCATGCTGCTTGGAATGAAAGGCACCGGCAATGGCATCACAACGATTCCAGGTATGCTGTTATACATATACAGTCCATCCCAGCTGATTATGTATGTGATACTTGCACTATCTGTTTTTATTGCCGCTTTCTGCCTGTGCTGGTTTTTCGCAGTGCCTCCGGAAGTCATGGAAACCGATACTGCAGTGAAAAAGGAAGCCCCGAAACCTGCTTTGGCGCCTTTCCCGGAGGTACTTGGCGCTGTGGCGCAAGGCACTTTTGTTCCTATGGAAGAGATACCGGATCCGACATTCTCGCAAGGCGTCCTTGGGGTGTGCTGCGGTATCGAGCCGGAAACCGGCAAAGTGTACGCGCCTATGAACGGCACCGTCAGCCAGCTCGCTGATACACTCCACGCGATAGGAATTGAGGCAGCAGGCGTAGAACTGCTGATCCATGTCGGTATCGACACCGTATCCATGAAGGGCGACGGCTTTACCAGCCATATAAAAGAAGGGCAGGCGGTTAAAAAAGGGGACCTCCTGCTGACCATGAACCTGGAAAAAATCAAGGCTGCGGGCCATCCTGCAACCATTATGGTAATCGTTACAAATTCGGATGACCTGGCATCTGCGGAAGCATCAGCCTCCGGCAGGGTTATGCCAGGCGAT
Organism: uncultured Eubacterium sp.; assembly: GCA_947564835.1. Taxonomy (GTDB): domain Bacteria; phylum Bacillota; class Clostridia; order Lachnospirales; family Lachnospiraceae; genus Eubacterium_J. The sequence goes on from CANOET010000042.1 coordinate 17,858, forward strand.
CAGCTGATGCGCCTTAAAGCATAATGCCGCAAAACAGGAAAAGAACCGCCCGTAAGGGCGGCTCTTTTCATTCTTGACAATCGTAAGTGTCTGGAATAAAATATTTCTATGTTATATGAGAAAATCAGTGAAAATCAGCAAGAGAAAAAATAGGATTTATTCCGCGAAGAAAGAAAGGAGGGATTGCCATGGTCAGTATGCAGGATATTGCTGACAAAGCAGGCGTTTCCAGGGTCACAGTTTCCAGAGTCCTTTCCAACCACCCTTCTGTCAAGCCGGAGACACGGCAAAAAGTACTCCGCTGGGTGAAAGAGTTGGATTATGAGCCGAACCTTATTGCCCAGAGCCTGGCCGGAAACCGGACGAACCTTATTGGCCTTCTGGTTCCGGAAATTGCTTACCCTTTTTTCAGCGAAATTATAGAATCCATCGAGAATCAGGCGTTTTATGAAGGATACAGCCTTATTATCTGTAACACACACCGCAGCCTGGACAAGGAAAAAAATATCCTTGCCCAACTGCGCCAGCGAAAAGTGGACGGGATCATTGCTGTTCCGGTTTCGACAAAGAAGAGCCAGCCTGCTTATCAGCGCCTGCAGATTCCGGTAGTCATGATCACAAAGCGGATGGATGGATTCAGCAGTGTATATATTTCCCATTACAACGGCGGCCAGCAAATAGCCCGGCATTTTCTGAACATGGGTTTTCAGAAGATCGGATATATCGGCCCTACCAAGGAATCTACTTCTGCCCTGAAATATGCCGGGTTCCAACAGTATTTATCGGCCAGCCAGATTCAGCTGGCCGATGTGATCGAATGCCCGGCGCCGAAGAATATGAATGCCAGCCTGGTCTATCAGATGGTAAAGCAATACGCGGCAGATGCAGGGCTGCACAGTGAAGTATATCTGGCGAATGATGATATCACCGCTTGTGAAGCCATTACCGCTTTCCGGGAATTAGGCTATGCCGTACCACAGGATATTGCCATTGCCGGATTTGATAATTCTTTGCTGGCCAAAGAAATCAGCCCCAAACTCACCGCTTTGGCACAGCCCCTGGATGAGATTGGAAAAAAATCCGTGGAAATCCTGCTGGATCAGATCAATCATGGCACAGAGCCTTGCATGTATGAGCTGGAGTCCCGCATTATTGCAAGAGAATCGACCATCCGTTTTGTGTCTGCCTGACTATCCGCAAAATGATTGGAAAAATAAAGTGAAAATTTTTTAAATCAGGTATTGACAGAACTCCAAAATGATGGTATCATCTGTTATGTTCTGAGTCAGCCGCAGCACATGGCATGTAGCAGCGGCGAACGGAACATATGGAGAGGTATCGAAGTGGTCATAACGAGGCGGTCTTGAAAACCGTTTGTCC
>CANOET010000043.1 GCA_947564835.1 uncultured Eubacterium sp.
GCCGGAAGCCAGGCCCTTTCCCCCTCATCCGGCGTCCGCCTAGCCACATCCCCTGGCCGCCGCCCGCAGAGTCGTCCGGGTATCCACATCCCCCTCCCTAAATTTTTCATCATCCACCCCAAAATATCCATTGCATATTTCGACAAAGTTGTTTATAGTAATTAGTAGAGATCAAACCACGCAAAAGAAATGGATACCACAATGCATACACAGCACACAAAAAAATCAGCCCCACCCAGGCAGACAGCCGATTTTGACCATCTGCAGCAAAAAACAGCGCCCCGCGCAGCCGCAGGCAGCAAAAAACAGCAGCGCCAGCAGATCATCTTAAGAAACCTTCTGATTTTGTCAGCCGCTGTCAGCATCCTGCTTGCATCGGCCATTTTTTACCGCCTGTACCAAAACAGGCACGATCCGGCAAAGGCAGGGCAACAGGCCCGCACGGCCGCATCCGAAGGGAAAATTCCAAGGCCCGATTTAGACGTAGACCTTCTGACGGTCAACGAATATTCAAGGCCCGCCATCGCGCTGGAAAAAGTAAAAGGGGTTGTAATCCACTATACCGCCAACCCCGGCACAAGCGCCAAGGCGAACCGGAATTATTTTGAAGGGCTCAAGGACTCCCATGCGACCAAAGCAAGCAGCCATTTTGTGATTGGCCTGAAAGGAGAAATTGTGCAGTGTATTCCAAGCAGCGAAATTGCATATGCTTCTAACGAGCGCAATGCGGATACGATTTCTATCGAATGCTGTATCGAAGACGACACCGGAAGGTTCAACGGGGCCACTTATGATGCCGCGGTCCATCTGACGGCATGGCTGGTCGAGCATTTTGGGCTCACGGCAGATGACGTTATCCGGCATTATGACGTGTCTGGAAAAGCGTGTCCGAAATATTTTGTGGATTTTCCTTCTGCGTGGGATAAGTTCCTTGCAGATGTACAGGATTATTTAGTATCATACGGGGCATTATAACAAAGAAATCAGGAGAGACATATGCAGAAAGTATACGAAGCCTTAAAGCAGGGCAGCGATGTCCGAAATAATTTGATTCAGTTAAAGCAGATGTTAAAGGAAGAAGGCGCACTGGAAGAATATCTGTCAATGACCGAAGATGACGAGCTGATCGCATCATTTTTGCAGGACGAGGATGCAAAGACGCGTAAAAATGCGGCGCTTGTGCTGGGCCTTGTGCAGAGCCAGGAAAGCATAGGGAAAATATGGGAGGCATATGTGTCTGAGACGCAGCTGTTTGTCAAAGGCGCTTATTTATCCGCGATCCAGAAGCTGGACTGCCGGGCTTATGAGGCGCAGATTAAAAAACATTACCAGAAGCTGCTTTCTTATGAGCCTGCAGAAGATGAAAAAAAACACATCCAGGACGAATTAAAGGAGCTGCGCAGGCTGGTGATCCAGTTTGACGGCGGTATCAGCAGACATTCGTTTACGGGTTACGATAAACCAAGGGATTTTATTTTGACAACGATCAAAAACTATCAGGATACGACCGGCGTGCAGGTCGAGACGGGCGCGACGCGGATGATTCCGATGGGTGTGCAGGTGGTAGGCGGGGATCTGAAAGAAGCGCTGAAAATCCGCACATTCCGGGAGCTGTTATTTACCCTGCGCTGTGAAAAGAACCTTCCGCCGCAGCCTGCCGCGATTGCAAAAGAACTGGCCAAATCCAATCTTACCCGCCTGCTTGGCAGCCTGCATGATGGCGAGCCGCCGTATTATTTCCGGGTGGAAATCAAGGGGCCGATGCCATTGGACAAAAAAAGTATATTTGCCAAAAAGCTGGCGGCGGAGATTGAGCAGCGCACCCATCATTTCCTTGTAAATTCTACGGAGCATTATGAAGTCGAGCTGCGTTTTGTACAGAACCGGAACAATGGGTTTTATCCGTGCATGAAGCTGTATACGGTGCCGATGAAACGCTTTGCGTACCGCAAATATACGACGGCTGCGTCCATGCATCCGTCCCTGGCCGCGCTGCTGATGGAGCTGGCGTCCAACTGGCTGACCGAGCGCGCGCATGTACTGGACGCTTTCTGCGGCACGGGGACGCTTTTGATGGAGCGCATTTACGCGCTTCCGGTACGCACAGCCTATGCCGTCGATACGTTCGGCGACGCGATCCAGGGGGCGAGGGAAAATGCAGGTATTGCACATATGAATATTAATTTTGTGCAGAAAAGCTTTTTTGACTTTACCCACGATCAGAAATTTGACGAAATCTGGGCAGACCCTCCGGTGCGCGGCAAGAAGACCAAGGAAGAGCAGGATGCGTTTTACGGCCGGTTTTTTGAAAAAATACTGGAATTGCTGCCGGAAGGCGGTAAAATATTCCTGTTCAGCAATGAAAACGGCATGGTGAAAAAATATCTGCGCCTGCATGACAATCTGCATCTGAAACAGGAGTTCTGCATCCGCGAAAAAGACGGCGCGTATTTTTATATTATTATAAAGAAGGAACCGGAACGATCCGAGGCAGAAGAGCCAGTACAAGCAGAGGATCAGGCAGTGCAGAAGGCAGAGGAACAGGCAGAGGGCCAGACGGCATCAAAGGAGGAACAGGCAGAAAACCAGGCAGGCGGTCTACCAGCCCGGGAAGCAGCTGAGGAATAGCGGAAATATGAAACCCTCCTGCCGGATGCGCATAGATAAGGATGAAGTCAGGTTACTGTTCACACCTTGTTCAAGCACTTGCTGCTTGGACAAGGCCAAAGAATGTGGCCTGCCAGGCATCCAGAAATCTATGATCACTAAGAATCGAAGGAGCAGCAGCCTATATGGGAGAAGTAATGGTAGTAGAAGGATATTCCTTTACAGATGAAAACATGGCAAAGCAGGCCCGCACCGAAGCAGAAGGCGTCCGATATGTAAAAGCAAGGACTGACATGTCCAAGCCCGACCAGGTGTTTAACGTATACCACAGGCTTCTGGCGCAGAAAATGTTCCAGACGCCTGTCGGCTACGCCTATTTAAAAGAACTGCAGGATTATTTAAAGACCATGCCAGGCATCCGCGTTGAGGATATCCGGCCGATCCCTGTCGCCCCTGCGCTCGTTGTCAACGATACGCAGGGGATATCCGACCGCTGGCGCAGGCGGCTGGAAAAGGAGCAGGGGAAGCTTCGGACTTCCATTGTGGCAAATTTTGCCTTTGCCGTATCGATTTTATTGATGTTTCTGATCACGGCTACCAGCGGGCAGACGACGATCTTAAACTACGAAAAAAAACTGCAGGACCGTTACGCGCAGTGGGAGCAGCAGCTGACGCAGCGTGAAAAGGCGATCCGGGAAGAAGAACAGGAGCTGGAGCTGGATTTTGATACTGTGCTGGACGAAGAAGAGGAAAAAGAACTGGAGGAATCTGAATAGCGCACACATTTTTTTCATAAACCTATGCTAACATAAGATTATGCGGATCTATATAGAAAAATGGTAAGCGAGGGACTGAATGTGGAAAAATTAAAGATTCTTGTAGTGGATGATGAGAGCCGGATGCGCAAGCTGGTACGGGATTTTCTCGTAAAGCAGGATTTCGAGGTGCTGGAGGCCGGCGACGGCGAAGCGGCGCTGGATGTATTTTACCAGGAGAAAAATATTGCGCTGATGATCCTGGATGTGATGATGCCCAAAATGAACGGCTGGGAAGTGTGCAGGGAAGTCCGGGAAAATTCCAAAGTGCCGATTATTATGCTCACCGCGAAGGGGGATGAGAGCGATGAGCTGATGGGGTTTGAGCTGGGTGTGGACGAATATATTTCCAAGCCGTTCAGCCCGAAGATCCTCGTTGCGCGCGTAGAGGCGATTTTAAGGCGCGCAAACAAGCTGATGGAGGGGCAGGCCGTAGAAACCGGGGGCATTGTCATCGATAAGGCAGCGCATTTAGTTACTGTGGACGGCACGCGTGTGGAGCTTAGTTATAAGGAATTTGAGCTTTTGTCTTATTTTGTGGAAAACCAGGGAATTGCGCTGTCACGGGAAAAAATCCTGAACCATGTATGGAACTATGATTATTTCGGGGATGCCAGGACCATTGATACACATGTCAAAAAACTGCGGTCAAAAATGGGCGCAAAGGGCGATTATATCAAGACGATCTGGGGCATGGGCTATAAATTTGAAGTGAGTGAAGGCAAGGCATGACGAATCTGAACAAAGGGCAGCGCCGCCCGTTCGGGAAATATTCGCTGACCAGGCAGGTGACGCTTGCGATGATCGCCCTGGCAGCGGGGACCGTGCTTTTGTGCCTGCTGCTAAACACCCTGTTTCTGGGGCAGTATTATGTATGGAACAAGTCCAAAATCTTATCCAACAGCTATACAAAGATCAACGCCGCAGCCCAGGCAGGGGTCTTGGACAGCCATGATTTTGACATTGAATTTGAAAAACTGTGCGTCAACAACAATCTGACCGTGATGATTATCAATCCGGACCAGACCGTCGTACGTTCCTCCGTCAGCGACACCCAAACGATGCTGAAATACTTTATGGAGCTTTTAATCAGCTTTAGCGAGGCCTCCCCCAAGAGCTATGTGATACAAAAGCGGCAGGATATGCGTATGGATTCGGAATATCTGGTGATGTGGGGCGTACTTTCGGACGACCGGCTGATCATCGCCCGATCCCCGTTGGAAAGCATCCATGAAAGCAGCGAAGTCACGAACCGTTTCCTGTTTATGATCGGCGCAATCGCGGTGGTATGCGGCGCGGTCATTGCCGGACTCGTCACACGCAGGATCACCAATCCGATTCTGGAGCTGACAGAACTGTCCACCCGCATGACAGAGCTGGACTTTGAAGCAAAATATACCCCCCGGGCACACCAGAACGAAATCGACCTTCTGGGCGAACATATGAACGAAATGTCCGCAAAGCTGGAACAGACAATATCCGAATTAAAAAGCGCCAATAACGAGCTGCTGCTCGACAACGAACGCAAGACACAGATCGATGAAATGCGCAAAGAGTTTTTATCCAACGTATCCCATGAGCTAAAAACACCCCTTGCCCTGATCCAGGGCTATGCGGAAGGGCTGCAGGAATACATCAACGACGACGCCGAAAGCCGCGAATTTTACTGTGAAGTCATTATGGACGAAGCAGACAAAATGAACCAGATGGTGAAAAAACTGCTGACACTCAACCACCTGGAATTTGGCGACGAAGCCGTATCCATGGAACGCTTTGACCTGACTGAGCTGATCGAAGGCGTGATCAGCGCATCCTCCATCCTGATCCAGCAAAACGGAATCACCGTCCGCTTTGACAGCAGCCAGCCGATGTACGTATGGGCCGACGAATTTAAGATCGAAGAAGTCATTACGAACTTCTTAAGCAACGCCATTCACTACGCCATGTACGAAAAACGGATCGACGTTTTCTATCAGGTCAAAGAAGACTGCGTACGCGTCAGCGTATTCAACACCGGAGATCCGATCCCGCAGGAAGACCTGGAAAAAGTGTGGATCAAATTTTACAAGGTAGACAAGGCCAGAACGAGGGAGTACGGCGGCAGCGGAATCGGATTGTCTATCGTTAAGGCGATTATGGATTCTTTAAACCGCCAGTGCGGGGTTTGTAACCGGGATGGGGGCGTTGAATTTTGGATGGAGCTGGATATTACAAGTGATGGACAGCAGTACACCACTAACAATTTCCAGCAGAAAGAATAAGAATTTCCAAAAGAAAGGATTGCTTAATTGTTTTAAAAATGTTAACATAAAGAGTAAGCATAGTGATGTCTGAATAACCAGACAAGAAAATGCGTATATTTTATGCACGGGAGTAAGCAGATGAAGAAGAACAGGTTAGCAGCGGGCGCCCTGGCGCTTGCGGTTTCTATCACAGCCTGCGGCTGCGGTGATCAGATTTATGAAATGACAGATGAGGAAGAAACAGCCATTGTGCAGTACTCAGCGCACGTTGTTTCGAAATTCAATCGGAAACAGTCAGAAGGAATTGAAAATGTCGCGGTGCTCAAAGCGCTGATGAAGATTCGGGAAGAAGAAGCAAAAAAGCGCAGGCAGCAGGAAGAGGAGAAGCGTCAGCAGGAAGAAGAAAAGCCAGAGCAAAAACCGGATGCTTCCGGCAGCCAGCAGCAGGGAACACCGTCAGCAGGGCAGCAGCAAAAGGCGTATGTGTCCTTAACAAAGGCGCTGCAGCTGGACGGGGTCAGCGCTTCTTACCGTAAGTATGAGCTTGTCTCTGCTTATCAGGCATCGCAGAGCTATATGGTCAGGGCAAACAGCGGGAATGAGCTTTTGGTTTTGCATGTGAATCTGAAAAACAGCGGAAACAAAACGGCAGAATGTGATATTCTCTCCAAAATGCCTTCATTCAGGCTGACAATGAACGGTGAAACGAGCGTGTCCGCAGATACGACGATCCTGTTAAATGATCTTGGCACCTATCAGGGTAAGATCCGGGCAGGGAAGACGAAAAAGGCGGTGCTGATCTTCCAGGTAAAGAAAGGGGCTGTCAAGTCGGTGGACAGCATGGAGCTGGAAGTAACGTCCGGCGGGACAAGCGCGCTGGTGCAGCTTGAAGGCTGACATGTATTTGAAAAAATTTAAAAAATACATGTCCTTTTGGCCAATAGTGTGGTATACTTAAAATAATTAGACAATGGCTTTGGGAGGAAATTAGCTATGGATACAAACATTCTGTTAGAGAACGGGACGAATGAGCTGGAAGTACTGGAATTTACTTTGAATGGCAACCATTACGGGATCAATGTTGCAAAAATCCGTGAGATCCTTACATATCAGCCAATTACACCGATTCCAAATGCGCATACGAGCGTGGAAGGGATCTTCATGCCGCGTGATACAATGATTACCGTGATCAGCCTGAAGAAATGCCTGGGCCTGCCGGTCACTGATAATGAAGGCTTATTTATTATTACCAATTTTAACAAGCTGAATATTGCGTTCCATGTGGATCAGGTTATCGGCATCCACAGGGTTTCGTGGGCGGATATTATTAAGCCGGATTCCACGATTAATACGGAGCGCGGCGAAGAATCCAACGGCGGCGTTTCCACAGGCGTAATCAAGCTGGAGGATAAGCTGGTCGTGATTTTGGACTTTGAAAAGATTGTTACGGACATCAGCCCGGAAACGGGGCTGAAGGTGTCGGATATTGAGGCGCTGGGCGAACGCAACCGGAACGATTCGCCGATTTTGGTAGCCGAGGATTCCCCGCTGCTCGGCAAGCTGATTACAGACAGCTTAAAGAAAGCAGGCTATACGAATATTATTATGTGTATGAACGGAAAAGAAGCCTGGGATAAGCTGGTACAATACAAAAACAGCGGCAATTTATTTGAAAAGGTACATTGTATTATTACCGATATTGAAATGCCGATTATGGACGGACACCGTCTGACCAAGCTGGCAAAATCAGATGATATATTAAAACAGATTCCGTTAATTATTTTCTCGTCTCTGGTAAATGATGAAATGAGGAGAAAAGGAGAAGCGCTTGGCGCGGATGCACAGCTTACCAAGCCGGAGATCGGTTTGTTAGTGGAAGCAATCGACGGGCTGATCGATAAAAAGATCAGGTCGTAAGGCTACGATGCTGCAAAAGAGTGAGAGCGGCCGTGTAGGAGTCATAACGGCACTCTCACTTTTCGTGCGCAGTTGATGCCGGAACAAAAAACGAAGGAGAGGTTTGCATGAGCAGAAGTGAAGATTATCTGGACAATCTGCTGACTTCGGTCACTGACAAATTAGACGAATTTGATGATGAATTTGAGCAGAACAGGGAATCTTTAAGAGAATCTTATCAGACACAGAACGATCTTCCGTCCAAAACGCAGAGCGCGCTGGATGAAATCCGCGAGGAAAATTTTCTGCGTGAATTTGAGGATGAAATCAACAAAGGAAGAACGGACGATGATTTTTTGTCGGAATTTGAAAGGGAGCTGAACGGAGAGCCGGAGGATGACTTTACCCGGCGTCTGAATCGGGAAGAAGTGCCGCTGTCTGAGATGGATGCGGATTTGGAAGATTTCTTTAAGGACGATATGGCGGATGATCTGTTTGCAGGCCCGGGGGCTGGTTCAGGCAATGATTTTCTGCAAAATCCCGCTGCTTCCGGGGCGGAGAATACTTTTGGAACGGCGGCGATGGATGATCCGGTGACGATGGCGCTGAATGATCCGGATTCTGTAACGATGGCAATGGATGATCCGGGTTCTGTAACGATGGCGCTGAATGATCCGGATCCGGTAACGATGGCGCTGAATGATCCGGACTCTGCAACGATGGCAATGGACGGTCCGGATCCGGTAACGATGGCAATGGATGACCTGGATCCGGTGGCAATGGCGATGGATGATCCGGATTCTGTAACGATGGCGATGGATGATCCAGGCCCGGCGGCAATGGGAATGGACGGTCTGGATACAGCGACAATGGCGATGGACACGGAGCCGGCGGCAATGGCAGTCAGCGGCAGGGCGGGGGCTTTGGATTCCCCGGGGCCGGATATGGGAGAGGATGTGGTGTCCAAGATGGCAAAGGACGATCAGGCAATGGAAGCGCCGAAAGGCATGGAAGGGCTGGAGGATATTTTTGGGGATATCCTGGATGAGGATGCGGACAGTCTGTTAAGCGAACTGGAAAATGGAATTGCGCAGTCGGCGGGCGGTGCCGGTGTGACGCAGCCTGCGCAGCCGGCTGCGGATGACAGTGAGAGCCTGACAGATATTTTGAACGGATCGGATGAAGACGCGCTTTCCGAAATTGACCGGCTGCTGGACGCGGATGGGGGTACACAGGGCGCGGAGGACCCGCTTTCTATGGATTCCGTGGAACCAGACCTGGGGCCGGATTTTTCATTCGGTGAATCCGCGCTGGCAGACGAGCCGGAGGAAAAGAAGAAAAAAGAGCGTAACAAAAACGGCTTGTTCGGGAAGCTGTCACGGGTATTGTTCGGCACGCCGGAAGAGCTGGATCCGGAAGCAGCGGCGGAGTATGAAGCCGCGAAAGCAGCCATGGGCCCGCAGGAAGACCCGAAGGTGGCCAAAGAAAAGAAGAAACAGGAAAAAGAGCTGAAAAAGCAGCAGAAAAAAGAAGAGGCTGCGCAAAAGAAGCAGGAAAAAGAAGCGGAAAAAGCAGCAAAAGCGGCGCAGAAGGCAAGCAAGCCGAAAAAAGAAAAAAAGCCGAAGCAAAAAAACAAGGGGCCGAAGGAGCCGCCGCTGCCGAAGGTTCCGGTTATGATGATGTGGATCCTGGCGCTGTCCATGATGGTGCTTGTTTTTCTCGGTACCTTTCTGGTCGGTTATTCGACGCCGGTGAACGCTGCGCGGGAAGCTTTTGAAAACGGGGATTATGTGGCCGCCTACGCAAAGCTGCAGGGTATGAAGATACGCGATACCGATCATGAGCTGCTGGAGTCGGCAACTACATTAGCCGGGATTCAGACGGAGATGGACGCATACAATGCGCTGATGGAGCAAAAACAGTACGAAATGGCGCTGGATTCCCTGATCCGCGGTTATAACCGGTGCCTGCTGCATTCTGCCAAAGCAGAAGAGTGGGGAGTTGCCGATAAGGTGAAAGAACTTGAGGATCAGTTTGACCGTTTGTTAAAAGAGCAGTTTGATGTCAGCAAGCGTTCCGCCAAAAAGCTGTATGCGATTAAAAAGCGCAGCCAGTACACGTTGGAGCTGCATGAGATTCTGGACAAGCTGGGGCTGGAGCACAAGTAAACGTAAGAGGAATTTGCAGAGGGGACCGGCATGATAGCAATTATTGATTATGACGCAGGAAATTTAAAAAGTGTCAGCAAGGCGTTGGAATGGCTGGGGGAAGAAGCAGTCATTACGAGGGACGATCAGGCGATCCTGTCCGCTGACCGGGTTGTGCTGCCAGGCGTCGGTTCCTTTGGGGCCGCGATGGAACAGCTGAAAAAATACGGGCTGGACCGGACGATCCGGGAAGCGGTGCAAAGGCAGATTCCGTTTCTGGGCATTTGCCTGGGGCTGCAGCTGTTGTTTGAAGGCAGCGAGGAAAGCGGCGGCGTGGAGGGCCTGGGCATTTTAAAAGGCCGTATTTTAAAAATTCCGGAAGCGGACGGATTGAAAATCCCGCATATCGGATGGAACGCTTTGACGCTGCAGCATCAGGGAAGGCTGTTTGAGGGAATTGCCGATCAGGCATTCGTCTATTTTGTACATTCGTATTACCTGCAGGCAGAAGAAGATCAAATCGTAAAGGCCAAGACGGAATACGGCGTGCAGATTCATGCATCCGTGGAGTGCGGCCAGGTATTTGCCTGCCAGTTCCACCCGGAAAAAAGCAGCTCCGTGGGGCTTGCTATTTTGAAAAATTTTGCGGCTGTCTGACGGTAGAAGGGCCTGCCGCATGTATCAAAAGAGAAAAAGAGGGACAGCCCATGTTTACAAAAAGAATTATCCCATGCCTGGATGTCAAAGACGGCCGTGTGGTCAAAGGCGTGAATTTTGTACAGCTAAAGGATGCTGGGGATCCGGTGGAGATTGCAGCCGCTTATGACGCCGCCGGGGCGGATGAGGTCGTATTTTTGGATATTACCGCTTCCAGCGACGCCCGTGCGACCGTTGTGGATATGGTACGCAAAGTGGCGGAGCGTGTTTTTATTCCGTTTACCGTCGGCGGCGGAATCCGTACGGTGGATGATTTCCGGGCGCTGCTTCGGGAAGGCGCGGATAAGATCTCGGTAAATTCCGCGGCCATCGACCGGCCGGAGCTGATTACAGAAGCAGCCGAACGGTTCGGCAGCCAGTGCGTCGTTGTAGCCATTGATGCCAAGCGCCGGGCAGACGGCAGCGGGTGGAATATTTATAAGAACGGCGGACGCATCGATATGGGGATCGACGCCGTGGAATGGGCGGTGCGGGCCGACCGGCTGGGTGCAGGGGAAATCCTTTTGACCAGCATGGATTGTGACGGGACAAAAGCCGGTTATGATCTGGAGCTGACAAAGGCCATCGCGCAGAGCGTCCGTATTCCGGTCATTGCGTCCGGCGGCGCGGGTACAAAAGAGCATTTTTATGAAGCGCTGACCGAAGGAGAGGCGGACGCCGCGCTGGCCGCGTCTTTATTCCACTACAAGGAGCTGGAGATTATGGACTTAAAGAAAGATCTTGCCAGACGTGGTGTTCCGGTCAGGATCTGAAAAAACCAAAGAGGAGCGTAACTATGGGAATGATCGAAAATGACTGGCAGCCGGCGATACAAGAAGAATTTGGCAAGCCATACTATAAGGAATTGTATCAGTTTGTAAAGGAAGAGTACAGCACGCATGTGATTTATCCGCCGTCCGAGGATATTTTTAACGCACTGCATCTGACTCCGCTGTCGGAAGTGAAAGTGCTGATCCTGGGGCAGGATCCGTATCACAACGAACACCAGGCGCATGGGCTGAGTTTTTCCGTGCTGCCGGATCAGAGGAATATCCCGCCGTCCCTGCAGAATATCTATCAAGAGCTGCACGATGACCTGGGCTGCTATATCCCGAACAATGGTTTTTTGGAAAAATGGGCAAAGCAGGGCGTGCTGCTGCTGAATACGGTATTGACCGTACGTGCGCACCAGGCAAATTCCCACCAGGGCAAGGGCTGGGAGAAGTTTACGGATGCGATTATCCGTGCGGTGAATGAGCAGGACCGCCCGATTGTCTATTTGCTCTGGGGCAAACCGGCGCAAAGCAAGATCCCGATGCTGAAAAACCCAAAACATTTCATCCTAAAAGCGCCGCATCCAAGCCCGCTGTCTGCATTCCGCGGATTTTTCGGGTGCAGGCATTTCAGCCAGGCAAACGCATTTTTACAGGAGCACGGCGCGGAACCGATTGACTGGCAGATTGAAAACAGATAGTTGGAAAAAAGCTGAATCAAAGTAAAATCAAAGCAACAGGAACATAATATAGAAAACGCAATCAGAGAAGGGGGTTACTATGATGGATCAAAACTGTGCATATTGTATGGAAGGGGAATTATCCGCAAAGTTTGGAATTAAGATCTGCGAGCTGGAGACAAGCAAGGTCTATTTATTCAAAGAGCAGAGCCACAAGGGGCGGGTGATCGTTGCGCATAAAAAGCATGTCGGCGATATGAACGAGCTGACAGCGGAGGAGCGCGGCGCTTATTTTGAAGAAGTGGCGAGGGTAGCCAGGGCGTTAATGGCAGCCTTTCATCCGGATAAGGTCAATTACGGCGCATATGGAGATACCGGGCATCATCTGCATTTTCATCTGGTGCCGAAGTATGCAGAGGAATATGAATGGGGCGGAGTCTTCGCAATGAATCCGGACAGGGTGTATCTGAGCGAAGAAGAGTATGACGGGATCATTGCCGCGATCAAAAAGGAGCTTGGCATAGAAAGCTGAAACTGAATAAAATCTGTCTGGCCTGTATATAATACAAGCACAGACAATCATTCAGACATCTGAGCTGGATTGGCTGTAAAGGCCATGACAGCTCTTTTTTTATGGAGAAGGCATATGACAAAAGAACTTTTTGATTTTATGAAACATCTGGATATCCAGTCAGCGGAAGTGCAGCTGGCCCTGCGCTGCGCGCCTCTGCTTGCCGGATTAAAATGCGCCAATCTGCTTATTCTGAGAAAAGGGCAGTCCTGCCGGATCCGGCATTTTGTGATTCATACGAACATCAGCGGCTATTTATTTTATCAAAGCAAAGAGCAGGAATTTCTGCTTTTGTACCGTGCCGGCGAGCTGGAGGCCCATCTTTCGCAGCCGGAAGCCGGAAGGATACTTGGCCGGATGGGATATCCGGATCAAAGCCTGTGCGGGCTGCTGGATACCTTTGGAAAGCGTTATCGGGCTTACCGGATGGGGCAGGGCAGTTTTCCGCATGAAATGGGTTTGTTTTTGGGATACCCGCCGGAGGATGTGCAAGGATTTATGGAGCATCAGGGAGAAAACTGCCTTTGCGCCGGATACTGGAAGGTTTATGTACACGCAGCGGAAAAAGAAGTGTTATTCCGTAAATTTGATGCTGCGAAGGAACGTCTGGTCAGGATGCTTGCAGCGGGGGCCCATGCAGAGGAAATGATGGAATCTTCCATTTTTATACAAAAAAGTATTGACGGTTGCGACAGCAGTATAGTACAATAAAATCTGAGCAACTTTAAGGCTGTGCAAAGATAAACAGATATAGATCCAACCCCTATAGAACTTATTTTTGCACAGTCCTTATTATATAACGGAATGGCAGAAACGAAAAATATCCTCCTGTATCCATAGATACAGGAGGATATTTTGCTGCCGTTTCCGCTGCAGCCCTCAAAACTGTCCTACCCGCTGCAGCGTTCTTTCGTTAATAAATCTGAGCGAATATATACTGCCTGGCAGCAGGTATTGTAAATGGATGTGCAGAGTTTATTTTAAGGTAAACTGCCCTACTAAATGTTCCAAAGCTTCCGACTGGGCAGACAGCTCTTCGCTGGTGGCCGAAGACTCCTGCGCCGCGGCAGAATTGTTCTGAATTACTTCTGAAATCTGCTCGATGCCTTCTTCCAGCTGTTTCATAGCATCCGCCTGGGTATCAGACAGCTCGCTGATTTCATTGGTGGATACTGCCAGGGAATTGATCCCCTTAATGACAGATTCGATCGCGGCTGTTGCTTTTGCCATAATTTCATTTCCATGGTCGATTTCCTGCAGCGAGTGTTCGATCAGTTTCTTCGTGTCAACGGCGGAAGCTGCGCTGTCGGATGCCAGCTTTCCGATCTGGTCAGCAACGACGGCAAAGCCTTTTCCTGCTTCCCCGGCCCTTGCGGCTTCGATGGAAGCGTTTAAGGACAGCAGATTGGTCTGCGATGCGATATCTTCAATCGCTGCGATAATATTGGAAATTTCCTTGGAGGTATCGTTAATCCGCTCCATGGCTTCATTTAAGAGACGGATATCTTCGCTGCTTTCTTCTGCATCCTGGCGGAACGTTTCCGCGTTCCGGTAAGACAGATTTGCTTTTTCCGAGCTGTGGATTACAGCTTCTGTAATGCTCTGGATCGTTGCGGTCAGCTCCTGTACGGAAGCCGCCTGATCCGTTGCGCCTTCGGCAAGCGCCTGGGCGCTTTCTGCCATCTGGCTTGCACCCATGGATACCTGGTTGGATGCTTCATGGATATTTCCAAGCGTGTTGCTCATGGAAGTCGTGATCGTGTCGATGGCGGTACCCAGCTGGATAAATTCCCCTCTGAAATCCGCTTCCGCTGTCACGGAAAAATCGCCGTTTGCAAGGCCGGTTAAGGCTCCGCTCAATACACGGATATAGTCCTTCAGCAGTCCGATGGCGTTATTGAAGGATTCGGTCATTTCACCGATTTCATCCGGGTACATGACGTCTACATGTACATCCAGATTGCCGTGCTCCAGCTGGCCGGTCGCTTCCTGGATTTTTACGATCGGTTCCGCAATGATCCTGGAGATAAATGCGGAAATGCGGAATGCAATCAAGACTGCGGTCAGCATAATCACAATCATCAAAGCTGCCATGATATAAGCCTGGATGATCAGCCTTTTGGAAACAGCGTTTCCGGTTTCTACTTTTAGGTCAATCAGGCCCTCCACCGCGTCCGTCAGCTCCTTGAAGGTCGGTTTTGCCTGGTTGATCAGCATTTCAAAGGCTTCGGCATCCTTAAGCTCCATAGCAAGCGACTTTACCTGTTCAAACAGCTCGCGGTATTTTGGAAGAAGCTCTTCGATCTTGCTCAGGTAAGGAAGCTCTTCTTTGGACTGGCAGTGTACGCGCATAGACGTATAAGCTTCGTTGGTAAGCGCTTTGGCTTCTTCAAATTCTTGTGCAGATTTCTCCATTTCGGAAACATCGTCCAGGAGAATAATTTCCCGGACAATAATCGGCTCCTTGCCCAGATATGTACTAAAGATCCCGATTTCACCCTGGGAAAATCCGTTTGTCACAAGTGCATGGTTGTAGCTGACGTTGCTGTAGATCAGTATAAACAAGCCGATTATGCTTGAAAGACTGGCTATTGCAACCGTAAGTATAAAGCTTGTTTTCAGCTTTTTTCCAACTTTCATATCTTTAATTTTGTTTAGCATATTATAGATTCCTTTTCTGTACTTACTCCCCGCCTTTTACGGCTGCGGGGGCTTTGATTCCGGTAATATTCCATCTGCTAAGATACAATACAATATTCGCTTGTCAAGGTGCTTTGGATAATTGCGCTGGAGTTTGTCTGGCAGCAATTATATCATACAATCATTATAGCACTTTCCGGAAAAGATACAATCATTATTTTCAGGATCCGATTTTAAAACGGTTGGTCTGCTCTTTTAAATGGTCGCTTAAGTCCGCCAGTACCACTGTTTCCTGCCGGCAGTCTTCAATCGTGCCGGACAGTTCCTGCATACTGGTGCTTGTTTCCTGCGAAGAGGCGGCGTTTTCCTCTGAAATGGCTGCAAGCTGCTGGACCATGCTGTGGATGCTGTTTTTCTGGTCTTCCAGGCGCGTGGTCTGTTCGTAAATATTGCCGGAAACGGAAGATACCGCTTCAATTTCTTTTTCCAGATCATCAAATACGGCTCTTGTCTGATGCAGCTTTTCTTTTTGAATCTCTGCATCCTGGCGGACCTCTGCCATTTTTTGGACGCTGATGCCGGAATTTGTCAACAGCTCCTGTACAGATGCTTCGATTTCATGGGCGCTGCCGGAAGAATCCTCTGCCAGCTTGCGGATTTCTTCCGCTACGACCGCAAAGCCTTTTCCGGCTTCCCCGGCCCTGGCTGCTTCAATCGAGGCATTGAGGGATAACAGGTTCGTCTGCTCGGAAATATTCTGGATCATTTGAACGGCATTCTGGATATTTTCTGCTGAAGCATTGGTTGCGTTCGTCTGCTCCGAAACGGTTGAAATATTTTCGGTTGTTTTTTCGTTCATGGCAATCAGTTCTGCCAAGGTCGCGTCGGTTTGCCGGGACAGCTCCGTCATCTGCCCGACGGCATGCTCCAGATTCGTTACGTTTAAAGAGTTTTGTTCGATTACATCCGCCATATTCGTAACCTCCTGGCTGGCAGATGCGGTTTCCTGTGCCTGCGAATTGCTTCCGGCCGCGATACCTTCCACGGCTGTGTTCATCTTTCCGACGTTTTTCGCGATATTTGAAAATTTTTCAGAAAATTCATTATTGCTTTCATTTAACAAGTCTGTCTGATGGCTGATACTCGTAACGATCTCTCTTAACTGGAACTGCAGGTCGCTGACGGCATGCGTAATAATATCCACCTCATCTTTGCTGTCCGGTTTTGTCTGCGGAAGCTTGCGGCTTAAATCCCCGCTTGCAAGTATTTCTACCTGGCGGGCCGCCGTGTGGATGCGGCGGGAGATGGAACTGGAAATAAATCCGGCGATCAGGGCGCAGGCAACATAGGCGGCAGCGCCGATCCCAATCAGCAGATAGAGGGAAGAGCGGATAAATTTGTCAACGATATCCTTCGGCTTTCCGGCAAACAGCATCCCGGTTTCGGTCGGGATATAGTAGCCGTAATAAGCGACGCCGTTGACCGAAATATCCGTGTCAAAATAAGGCTTTTGTCCGTCCAGCACATGGCGGATGACCTCTTCGCCGGCCTTAGTTCCGACAGCGCCTTCAATCGAGCTGTCTATACGGGTATCGCCCTCGAATACGGTAATGTCAATATTTTCACCCTTGTCTTTCAGATAGGTCGTGCTGCCGTGATATCCCTGGACTGCGGTGCGGAGCGTCTCTTCTACGCGGACATTCACCTCACCGACAGAAAGTACAAGGCTGCCGGAGATCAGGATGACACTTAAGGCAAGCAAAGACAGCAGTTCCAGTACAATTAGTTTTAATTTAATATTCATCGCTGCATCCTTTCCATGATTGATAATCTGATTCTTGTCCAGGCAGTTTAAACTTTTGCACCATACGGTTCAGCCGGTCCGCCTGTGAAGCGAGTTCTTCGGAAGTTGCAGATGTTTCCTGCGAAGCTGCCGAACTATCCTGAATGCCATGGGAGATTTCCTGAATCCCCGCACGCAGCTGTTCCATGCCGGCTGCCTGGACAGCCGCGTTTTCAGCTGTTTCCTGGATCATTTCATTGACCTGGTTGACAGCGCTTACGGATTCTTTAAGGGAATCCATGGCGCCGGCGGCAATTGCGGTCCCTTTGCCGATTTCCTCCATGGAGACTTCGATCAGCTCTTTGGTCGTGCTGGCTGCTTTGGAGCTTTCCAGCGCCAGCTTTCCGATTTCATCCGCGACGACGGCAAAGCCTTTTCCGTCCTCTCCGGCGCGGGCTGCTTCGATCGAAGCATTTAAGGACAGCAGGTTCGTCTGCGACGCGATTTCTTCAATCGTCTGGATAATGCCGACCACCTGCTGGGAAGTCTCATGGATTTTATGCATGGCATCCGTCATCTGTTTCATTTTTTCCTGGTTCTGTCCGATCATCTCAGCAGCCTGCGCCGTTGCTTTGGCGGAAGATTCCGCCTTGCTGCGGCTGCTTTCCACCTGGTCGGCCACCGTATTCGTCGTATCCGTCAGCTGCCCGATCGAGGCTGCCTGCTGTTCGGCACCCTCCGCCAGTACCTGGGAGGCAGTCGCAAGCTCCGTAGCTCCGATCGATACATGTTCCGAGCTTTCATGAATACCGGTCATTACCTGGCTCATAGAGCCGGATATATTCAAAAGGGCGGTTTTGATTTTCTGAAATTCTCCGGCATAATCCTGTTTCAGCTCAATTGCCAGCTGCCCGTCAGCGATCTGGGACAATACCTGGGACGTCTCGTCGATATATACAATATATTCTTTCAGGCGGTCCACTGTCTTTTGGATGGATATCCCCAATTCACCGATTTCATTTTGACTCGTAATTTCAAACGCCACATCCAGGTCTCCGGCGGCAAGCTGCTGTGCGGTATGGTTCAGCTCCAGGATTGGTTTGGTCAGGCTGGCAGCGCTCTTTCGGATCCTGACGGCAATCAGCAAAATCCCGGCTGCAAACAAAACCGTCAACCCAAGCGCCATAAAAGCCAGAACCGCATAATACTCCGACAAAGG
Source organism: uncultured Eubacterium sp. (assembly GCA_947564835.1). Taxonomy (GTDB): domain Bacteria; phylum Bacillota; class Clostridia; order Lachnospirales; family Lachnospiraceae; genus Eubacterium_J. Next base: position 18,071 of record CANOET010000043.1, read on the forward strand.
CAGGCTGCTGAGAATCAGATATCCGGTATCTCCGGCAAAATACAAGGAACCATACTTGGTCACACCGTCTGCCTTGTACCTCAAAAAGGCATCCTGTCCGGATGCAACCGCATCTCTGACATTTTGGGAGATATCCACATCCGCTATGTTTTGATGTATCACATCCGCCTGCGGGTGGTAAAGGTAAGTACCGTTTGTAGATAATAACTGCAGATAACCATTTTGGCCGATCTTATATTCACTCATAAGCTTCGTCATATGATCCAGGGAAATATCCATCCCCACAGCGCCAAGAACCGTTTGGTCCGCATCATCAAGAACCGGGGCTGCGGCGCTTACGATCATCTTTCCGGTGGAAGAATCCACATAAGGCTCTGTCAGTATGGTTTTTTTCGTTTCAATACACCCATACCATCCGCGGCCGGTAATATCCCATCCTTCTTCGCTCGTAAAACCATCCGACTGCGTCAGGGCGCTGGCGTCCAGGTCAGAAATCCAAACCGCCATCACATTTTCAGTATCGGTCTCTGCGATTTTAACGAGGTTATCCATAACAGTATCCATTTGCGGGGTCTTACGGATATCATCCCCGGCTGTTGTCCGGCGCATCACATCCCGGATCTGCGGATTGACGGCCAGCTGCTGCGCACTTTTCGTATACTGCTGGAGAAATCCGGTCAGCTCGTTAGCTGCAGCCTCAGATTCCTGGATAAGCTGTGTTTTTTTGGATGAAATGCTCAGCCATCCTACCATAAAGATCGCGGCTGCGGCTACAAACAGAAGTACCAGGATTACGCTTCCGCCGATCTGATGGAGGATTTCATCTGCTATTTTTTTCTTGGCAGCCGATGGTCTTTTTTGTCGCTTCATAAGTATAAACCTCCCTGTGTGTCTTTCGCGTTCTTTTATTATAACGCTATTTTTGGGGCAATACAATATCAAATTCACAGGTTCGGTTGGGAGGGGGCTGAAAGGTCTTGATTTGCCAGGGGGATGTGGCTTACCGGACGACTCTGCGGGCGGTGGCCAGGGGACGCGCCGGGAGACACACCTTGGG
>CANOET010000044.1 GCA_947564835.1 uncultured Eubacterium sp.
CCGAAAATAAAGGCTTTGAATAGAAAAAACAGGTAGTAGACTTGACACTACCTTCAGACTCAGAAAGGCATCCATATGAATACAGTAAGATCCATCCAGGACGATATCCTGAAGCTAAAAAAAGAAAAAGACATCTGCATCCTCGCCCACGCATACCAAAGCCAGGATATCCTGGAAGTGGCTGACTTTACCGGCGATTCCTACGGCCTTAGCCTGCAGGCTGCAAAAGCCGCCCAGAAAACCGTCCTGCTATGCGGCGTGCGCTTTATGGCGGAAACGGTAAAAATCCTTTCCCCGCAAAAGAAAGTGCTGCTGTCGCATCCGCAGGCGGGATGTCCGATGGCGCAGCAGATCAGCGCCAGCCAGCTGTGCGGATTAAAAGAACAATACCCCGGCTATACCGTCGCCGCCTACATCAACACCACCGCGGAGCTGAAAACCGTCTGCGACGTATGCGTCACCTCCTCTTCCGCCGTAAAAATTATCCGCAGCCTGGACAGCCAGAATATCCTGTTTGTCCCAGACTGTAACCTGGGCGCCTGGGTCGCGGGGCAGGTACCGGAGAAAAATATCCAGCTCGTATCCGGCGGCTGTCCGGCCCATGCCGGCATTTCACCGCAGCAGGCCAGGCAAATGAAAAAGCTTCACCCGGATGCAAAGCTGCTCGTCCATCCGGAATGCCTGCCCGAAGTCTCTGCGCAGGCGGATTATGTCGGCAGCACAACCGGCATTATCGACTATGCGGTAAACAGCCCGGATACTTCCTTTATCATCGGAACCGAAAACAGTATCGTGGAGCATCTGCAGTTTGCCTGTCCGGAAAAACAGTTTTATGCGCTTTCTGAAAACTGCATCTGCAGCAACATGAAGCTGACTACGCTGATGGAAGTATGGCATTGTGTCAACGGAACCGGCGGAGAAGAGATCACACTGCCCGATTCCGTCCTGACACAGGCCCGGCGCTGTATCGATACCATGCTCACCCTCGGCTGACCGGCCGCGCATAAAAAAGGAACTGCCAGCAAGTCACAAAACCACTGACAGTTCCTTATGCTATATAATCCCTAATTCCTGCACCCTCCCGTAAACTCTCTCAAACACATGCCCCAGCTCTTTATAATGGCTGCTCTGCGCCAGTTTCGTAAACTTTTCCTCATGGAACTTAAGGTCCGTCTGATCCACATACCGGAACGCAAGCTCCCGGATCGTCTCCTTCGTGTTGAACATCTGGCTGAGCGTATCCCCTGCTTCCACCTGAAAATAATCCGCCACCAGCGCACAGTTCAAATCAAACATCGGCGCCACCGCTTCCAGCTCACCGGTATCATTATTCATCATAAATCCATAATTCTGCGTATGCCTGTCCGTATTGATAATAATATAATCCAGCACCGGTATACAGGCAAATTTACACCCCCACCGCTCCAGGCACAGCTCGCGGAAGTTTATCTTGCGGCGCTTGCAGTAATCCATCACCTCCCACGCTTCGATAAACGACTGCTCCTCCCGGACAAAATTCTGGCAAATGGACACATACGCCGTCCCGCGTGCCGTTTCTTTAATGTCGCTCAGATAGACAATACTGTCCAGACGGTTCTCAAAGCATTCCAGTATTTCCGAGGCAAGCACTTCCATCCTCGTATTTACGTACTCATTTGTCTTATCTGATTTTAATAAATACAGACTGTCACCCAGATAAACCCAGCCTTTGCGGAATAACCCTTTCGTCGTCAGCTCCGGGCAAATCGCGCTGGTCGTAATCGTAGGGGAAAATCCGCTCAGGGACAGATCCAGGATATCCTTCAGCTGGTTCTGGCGGATATTAATCTTGCCCCAGTATGCCGGTTCTTCATCTTCCTTCACCCAATAGCTGTCCACAATCGATACTCCTTTGCACTTGATACAGATATTCACCCGGTTATCAGTGGAATCTACCTGCGGGATCTGGAAGGCTGCGTAAATTTGCTTTGCATTGTCCCTTGACAGCGATAATACCCGGCTGCTTAAATAAGCCTTAACAGCCTGTATATTATGTAAAATATCCTTCATCTTCGTGGAAATCCTGATATTCGACCGCAGGCAAAACGGCAGCAGGTCGTTGCGGATCACTTCAACTACAAAATCTTCCAGATCAAAATATAACACTTCTGTATTTTTTAACATCAAATACATGACTTATCATCTACCCTCTTTTTCGTTTCTGACTTTCTTCCAATACTTACCGGCAGGTCCTGCACCAGGTCCTGGCATCTCTCATACCGGCAGGCCCTGCACCAGATCCTGGCATCTCTCATACCGGCGCTTACATTTTCGCATTTGATTTTAAACGCTCCTGTTTCGATTTATCTTCCTTTTTCTTCTTTTTTCTGCCTTCCCCCTCTTTCCGTTTTACACTGTCCTCTTCTTTTTTGGATTTTCTGGCTTTTTTATATCCGTTAATATCATATTTTTCCTCATATTCTTCAAAATACACTGCATAATCTGAATTTTTCCGTTCCCTGACATTGCGGACATACCCATGGATATCAAACTCGGAATACCCCAGCTCGATCATAGCCACAGCGACATTAGAGCAATGCGCCCCGATCCTTTCCAGGTTTGCCAGCAGGTCATTGAACGCGAAGCCCTGCTTCAGCTCGCACTTTCCATGCTGCAGGCGCTTAATATGGCGCAGCTTTAACTCATCGCACAAAATACCGATCAGTTCCCGCAGCGGCTCTACCCGGTACGCCGTTTCCTGGTCATCCTCCATAAACGCATTCACCGTCAGATCCACAATCTCCGAAACCGCGGATTCCAGCACTCCCAGCTCGTACATCCCTTCTTTGGAAAAGGACGTCTTTTTTTCATACAGCTCATTTGCCACTTTGGAAATATTACTGGCATGGTCGCCCAGACGTTCAAAATCGCTGAGCGTATGCAAAAACTTAGACACCTCGCTGTTTTGCGCAATCGTCATTTCCCGCCCGGTCAGCTGCATCAGATAGGTTCCCAGTTTATCTTCATATTTGTCGATCAGATTCTCTTTTTCCTGTATTTTATGATACTGTTCTTCCGAATATTCCGTCAGCAGCCCGAGCGCATACGCAATATTTTTCCGCACCTTTTTCGCCATGCCGTTCATTGCCTGGTGGCTCTGCGCAATCGCTAACGGCGGATAACCCAGAAAACGCTCCTCCAGCAGGTCAAAATCCGCCTGGTCTTCCTTATCCTCTTCACTGTCACGCACCAGCAGGAACACAAATTTCTCAATACCTTTAATAAACGGACACAAGACCAGGATCGTCGCCATCCGGAATACCGTATTCAGCAGCGCAATCCGCACCGGGTTCATAACCATCCCCATAAATTCAAAATGCACAATCGCATGCGCCGTATAAAAGAACACAGACCAGAACACCATCCCGAACAAATCATTAATCAGATAAATAAGCGCCGTCCTTTTCCCGTTTTTATTCGTCCCAATCGAAGACAGCAGCACCGGACAGGCAGCGCCGACACCAATACCCATCGTAATCGGCAGCGCCGCCGCAAACGTAATCCCCCCGGTCACTGACAAAGCCTGCATAATGCCGACCGACGCAGACGCACTCTGCAGCACCGCTGTAAACAAAATCCCGACCAGAATCCCCATAAACGGATTTGTAAACATCGTCAGCGCATTTACAAAATGCTCATTGCTCTTTAACGGGGATACTGCGCTGCTCATCGTCTGCATCCCGACCATCAGAATAGAGAAACCAAGCATAATATCGCCGACATTATGATAAGACGCCTTTTTCAGAAACATTTTGAACACAATACCAATGATCGCAACAACCGAAGAAATCGTCGCTGTCGACAGCATCTGCGCAATTCCGCCGGTCCCTTCGATATACGACAGGCAAAGAATCCAGCCCGTAATACTCGTCCCGATATTCGCGCCCATAATAATGCCGATCGCCTGCGAGACCTTCATCATCCCGGCATTCACAAAGCCCACGACCATCACCGTCGTAGCCGAAGACGACTGGATAATCGCCGTCACTGCGGTTCCCAGCAGGATTCCTTTGAGCGGGGTATTCGTCAGCCGGTACAAAATCAGCTCCAGCTTCTCGCCCGCTGCCTTTTTCAGCCCGTCCCCCATCAGGGACATACCGAACAAAAACAGCGCCACGCCGCTTAATAACGATAAGATCAGTGTAAATCCTTCCATATTTTTTTCCTTTTCATCCGTATGAGACCTGATTCAGCCTACCGCAGATACTGCGGCATTTCATTCGGGAATAACTGACAGGCTGCACCAGGTTCTTTCTTTTTTAAGTTACATATGTTTTACACATATTTTACATTTTATCACATCTTATTCTAAAATGGAAGGAAAAGGCTGAGAGTACCTGAAATTTATAAACATCAGTTTATACCATACGTCAGCTTCTCAATTACACAACTGTGCGGTTTATTCACATTATCCTTATCATAATGAATGCCAACCAGCAATATTTCACCCGCATACCCTTCCAGCGCCTGTGTATAAGCCCTGTCCTTGATCTGCTGAATCGCAGCATCCGCAGACTTATTGTATTTAAGTTCAACCACGAGCGCAGGCTTTTGGCTAAACGGCAGCGGAAGAAAGACAATATCTGCAAATCCACGGCCCGACGGCAGTTCCCGAATAAGTTTATAATCCTTTCTAGCGCTATAATAAGCAAGGCCAATCGCACAGCTAAGGGAATTTTCGTCGTTGTAAGTAAGGACTGAAGCAGCTTCCATATGCGCACGGTCCAATCCTTCTGCAACGCTTGTTTCATCGCACAGAAGTGTATCTTCCAGCAGCTTTTCTGACATTTTCAAAACATGTATCACTTCCGCCCATCCGCCAGTACACATCGCATTTTCAAATTCCTCCATAATTTCTTTATTCGGAATAAAGGTTTCTCTGTTCCCTGCATCGTATCCCAAATACCCAAGATGGATCAGCAGTGTCAGCACATCATCCTTTGTAACAAATGTATACATATCATTTTGGAAGCTGCGTGTATTTACCCTCACACGCCCGCCGCCGAGCATGCGGACAAGATCGGAACGCAGGCCCTGAAAATCCATATCCATATATATTTTCAACGCCTCATACGTCTCAGTCGCTGTCCAGTAATTAGAAAAATAACCGCTGTTCATTGCCGCTACGACAGACCTTGGATTGTAAACATGCTGAAAACGCCTGAACTGATAACCATCATACCAATTCCCTGTTTCCGCAAAATCCATATGAAACTGACCGCACAATTTCTTCACTTCCTCTTCCGTAAATCCAGTATATTCCTCAAACACATTCTGATCCGTCATGGAATATTCCCAGAACATATTTAAAGCAGAATGCCGGCCATATTTTTTTATAGGAAGGATACCTGTCATATAAGCAAGCACCACATACGGCTGATCTTTCAAAAGATTCCGCAGAAAATCCAGGTATTTCTTCTGCAAGACTTCTGATTCCTGCCGTTCCCGCATAATACAATCCCACTCGTCAATCAAAAAAATAAACTTTTTCCCGCTATTCGCATAGATCCGTCTCAGTACATCGGCAAGCCCGGCATTTGATTTTTTGATTAATCCCCCATATACCTCCAAAAGCTCCTCCAGAACTTCCTGCTCCAGATATTCCATTACATCTTGGCTTTTGGCGCCGGTCAGAAACTGCTGCATATTTAAAAATATAACATCATATTGATTCAGATGTAAGCGGAACATTTCATCCTTCTCAATATCCATTCCCGCAAACAGCCTTCCGGAAACGCAGCCCCGGCTGTAATAAGCAGCAAGCATCTGAAGAGTCGTTGACTTTCCAAACCGGCGGGGTCTGCTGACACAGAGAAATTTTTCATTTGTATTAAGAAACGCATTGGTATGCTTGATCAGTCCTGTTTTATCCACATAAATACGGGAACGGACTGCTTCTGCAAAACCATCGTTTCCAGGATTTAAATAGATTCCCATGCGATCCCTCCTAAATAAAAATGCCCCTGGGAACTGTCGGCCAATGGCAAGATTCTAAATTCGGCAACATAATTGACAATGTGTTGTGTTTTATGGCTGTCCGGACGCCGGATGAGGGGGCGGGGGCCTGGATTTTGGCTCCTATTCCAGAATGTTAAGAATCCCTAAGCATTCTGCATTTACACAATGGCACCGTCCGGTCAGCCACATCCCCTGGCTAACCAGAATCTTTCAGGAAGCCCCAAAATGCAACACATTGTCAAAAGTGTTTCTTATTCTGCCCCACCCAGATTAAGATAAAAAACAGGCTGTCAGAATTTACCTCCTCCTAACAGCCCGCTGTCCCTACAAAGAAACGCCTATTATTTATCCCTCCAGATAATCCGTCCCTTCGTCAGATCATATGGCGACATCTCAATCGTCACCTTATCCCCCGGCAAAATACGGATAAAATTCATCCGCAGCTTCCCGCTGATATGCGCCAGAATCTGGTGCCCGTTTTCCAGTTCTACCTGAAACATGGCATTCGGCAGTTTTTCAATAACCTTGCCTTCTACTTCAATGACATCTGCTTTTGACATTTTCATTCCTCCATTTGAAATTCTTCTGGTTTTTCTATATTTCTGCACCGCAGCTACACTGCGAGGTACATCTGATTTAAGTTTTCCGCTTCTTCCTCTGTCACAGACAGCAGCTCCGGCTCGCCGCGCGTAATCAGTATCGTATTTTCATAATGTGCGGATAAGGAGCCGTCCGCCGTCGTTACCGTCCAGCCGTTCGGCGACCAGTTTACCCGCCAGGTTCCGATATTGACCATCGGCTCTACCGCCAGCGTCATGCCCGGGCGCAGGCGCATCCCGCGGAAACGCTGGCGGATGTTCGGAATTTCCGGCGGTTCATGCATGTTCCGGCCAATACCGTGGCCGACCAGGTCACGGACCACGCCGTATCCGTAACGGTGCGCATAATCCCCGATCGCCGCTGAAATATCAAACAGGCGCATGCCCGCTTTCGCATACTGCATCCCGGCAAAAAAACAGCGCTTTGTCCGTTCGATTAAATCCGACGCCTGCTTTGACACCGTTCCGACGCCGACAGTCCTGGCAGCATCTGACTGATAGCCTTTATAAATTACGCCCGTATCCAGGCTTACGATATCGCCCTCTTTGAGCAGCCGCTTTTTGGACGGAATCCCATGCACGACCTCATCATTGACAGATACACAGACAGAAGCAGGAAACCCCTCATAATTTAAAAACGAAGGAATACATCCATAGCTTCGTATTAATTGTTCACAAATACGGTCAATGTCCCAGGTAGACATTCCGGGCACAATTTCCCGGGCAAGCTCCTCATGCACCCTGCCCAGAATTCTGCCCGCTGTCCGCATCAGTTCTATCTCTTTTGCAGATTTTATCGACACTGGCATCTCTTACGCTCCTAAGATCCCTATAATCGCATCAAATACTGCTTCCATCGGTTGTGTACCGTCAACGGATTTTAAAATACCCTGCTTCTTGTAGTAATCAATCAAAGGCTGTGTCTGGTCATGGTATACCGTCAGACGCTTCTGCACGGTTTCCGGCTTATCGTCGTCCCTTAAGACCGTCTGTGCGCCGCAGGCATCGCAGACACCTTCTGCTTTTGTCGGGTTAAATTCTACATGGTACGTAGCGCCGCAGCTTAAGCATGCCCGGCGTCCGCCCATACGGTTTACGATATTTTCATCCGGGACATCTACGTCAATCGCGTAGTCCATCTTCTGGCCGATTTTTGTCAATGCTTCGTCTAACGCTTCTGCCTGCGGAATGGTGCGCGGGAAGCCGTCCAGAACAAAACCGTTTTTGCAGTCATCCTGCTGGATACGGTCCATAACAAGGTCACAGGTCAGTTCATCCGGTACTAACAGGCCCTGATCCATATATTCCTTCGCTTTTTTGCCAAGGTCTGTGCCGTTTTTAATGTTCGCACGGAAAATGTCCCCGGTGGAGATGTGCGGGATGGTGTATTTTTCGGCAATCCTTTTTGCCTGCGTGCCTTTCCCTGCGCCTGGTGCGCCTAACATGATGATTTTCATAAGATTCATAACCTCCTGATTTGATTTTTTACAGTTCATTCATCTGGTTTTGTGAATGCTGCGCTGTTATAATTAACATATCATAAATTGGGACTTTTTTCTACTGTAAGTTTTTGATTTCGGGGATAAATATGGTTTTCAATGTAACAGGCTTTTGTTAATAAAAAGACGGGAAGCATTGCTTCATTCACTTTCTGGATCAACGCGCTAAATTCTGGAGTTTCATTCCTGCCCCATCCAGAGACTGTGAAAACACACCATCGGAATCTTATCATCGACGGCTGTAAAAATCATCTCCTATTTCAGTCAGCTCCTTAATGCTGATACTGATCTCCTTTAATAAAGACTGATTCCAATCATCCGTATGCGCTGGCTTAAAACCTTTTACCAGAATGTTAAAATCATCCAGGCGTTTTCCATCCCCTTGAACATCAGGTGTTAATACAATTACCTTTCTCACAGGATGAAGGTCATATTTTTTCCCTAGTTCCCCCAGCTGATAGCTGGTACGGGTATTATTATAATATGCCTGCAGTTGTCCCCGGCTTGAACGTCCTCCGCCTGATTCATCAAGAAACGCATATAATTTTCTATATTTACACTCCAGCACAATCGAACCCAGATACCATCCATTCTTAGCATAATACACATAAATAATAATATCCGGCCTGTTATGCATCCTGGAATATTCCTGTGTCTTTGCAATATAAAGCGGGGAATTGATATCCGTTTCTTTTTGCCGGAAGGCAAGCGGTTTATCAAACACAACCTGTAACCGGACATCGTCTCCCTGAAACCCGATGGATGTTCCTGATTCCAAAAACGGGAATAACATTTTTCCTGAAAGCAGCCCTGTCCAATCGGGTGTATTGATTTCATACTGCTCTGACAGCAAATGAATCATTTTGAAATAACACCACATTTCATATAAATAGCTGCTTCTTTTCCATGTATATGAATATGCCGGATCAAATGCAATTTGCATGCTTCCCCGTTTCCATTCTAAATACATTTGATAGAGCGTGTTATATCTTGTATCCATAATAAAGGAATGCGGTATATAGGTTTGCGAGACATTTCCCACTTCAAGATACCACTCTTTTGTTTTTATCAGAGAAGTTATTTTTTTTAATTTTTGCGCAGCATTGATTGATTCTGATATACTTTTCTCCAATACACTTTTATATTGATCCCATTTTCCTAATGCAGGCTTCCTTTTATAATTTTGAAACTCTGTCATTAATTCTAAAAAAACCTGCAGTCTTTTTTCATAGTCTATAAGGATGCGTTTTAAAATCCTGTTTTCCTGTATATCATATTTTACAACCTTGACCGGAACCTTATATGTTGCTTCTGATCCTGCCCTTGTCGCATACCTTCTGATACTCTCCTGATCCATTCTGCAATCTCTGTTATTTATGACCCTTTTATACTGCGTTGCAATCTCAGATCTTGGATTTTCCGCAATATCCAGTAAAGAGGCTAAGACAGCCTGTGCATATTTTTTTATCACTATAAAATCCCAAAGAATTTTAGGCGGCAGATCATCATTCTTCCCATTTCCAAACCCAATATTTTTCTGGATAAGATCTTGTGCAAGCCCAGCCATCTCATGTTCCAATTCATCTTTCATCATGGTCCATTCTTCCAGATTCATTTGTTTTGGCAATACCTGCAAAGCTCCGTAATGCCACTTTTCACAGCAAAATACCGAAATTTGGAAAGTATCCACACATAACGCATCGAATCCACTGTCTTGTTTATATAATACAAACGGCTGCGGATCTGGTTTTCTGTATATACGCCCCTGCAGGTCATAGGCAATTTTTCTGTCATCAAGAGAAACGATATCCAGCGCTTCCAAATATAATTTCGCATTTTGATCTTCTGAGTTAAACAATATTTCGATATCTTCATTTTCTTCAATTTGAAATGTTACAATCTCTTTTTTCCAAACCTCTTGTTCCTGATCCATAAAAAGCGTTCCGTCCTGACAGGATTTTGCCGGAAGCCCCTTGATCACCTGTAACATAAAAGGCAGCTCAGATACAATAGCCATATGATTCTAACTCCCTTTGCTTTTGCACTATAATTTCCCTGCACAAATCGAAATTTGATAAATCCTGATATGCGTCAAAGATTTGATAAATATTGTTATCATTGTTCGGATCTAGTATTTCCCCTAATTGATTTTCCGGGCCGCGCACCTTTGTTAAAACTCTTTGCGCAATTTGCAAGTCAATCCCATTTGCAAAGGAAAAATCACCGATCCCCGTTTTCGGCAGATTCCACAAATACAAATCAATATTTTTAACCACTCTTGGCCCTACCCCATATTTCAAATTTACATTGTGCAATAATGTATGAATATCCCATAATAATTGATGGACTCGCTTCATATCTTCATCTGAACTATTTTTAATGATTGAATTATATTCATCCATGCTCCAGTTAACATTAACCAATGACCCATATTTTTTCTTTTTCCAGTTGTCGGCATAATTTAAGATATCTAGCTGGATTACATTAGACCTGTCTAATACTTTATCTGAGAAATGATAGGTTGATTCGTCAATATTTACCGTTCCAATAAATTTCACATTATCACCTATCTTAATTCTATATGGATACTCCGAGGAATTATATAGTCTTCCTCTGTATTGCTTATCATATAATTGTAATTCTCTTTGACTGGCCGGCCTCTCCAGTAATGCCAGAAACTGGCTGAAATAATGTTCAACTCTTGCTAAATTCATTTCATCAAAACATACAATAAATAATGTATTTTCTTCATTTTGCGCTCTCACTAAAAAATCCACAAAACCTGAATCGGATGCCCGATATACCATATGAACCAGATCTACATATCCAAGCAGATCCGAATCGTCATTCCAGGATGGCCGCACAGGTATAAATAATAATCTGCTTTCATCCGGACTGGCGTTTGTATTAATTCCCAATGCACGGGCATAAATATCAACGATTGCAGACTTACCTGTTCCGCTTAATCCAGAAAGAATCACTAAACTATTACATTTTACAGCTGTGTGGATATTCACAAAATCTTTCATATTGTAAAACAAATTACGTTTTTGGCTATGATAATCCATGGATAAAATAATTAACTCATCCGTTTTTTCGCTGACATCAATTTCAATAATTTCTTCTGTATCCGTCAACGTCCCGACATCTGTATTTATCGGCTCTTTTGTCTCTGCCCCACCGTCTTCTTCCAGATCTTTTTTCTTATTCTCTGTCTTTTCTGCAGAAGAAGCTTTTAACAGCATATCCTCAATAGCTGCATAAATATTTTCTGGTATATACATTACGGTTGGATTTAACGACATTTGATAAACCCAATATTCATTAAATTGGCTGATATTCACGCATGCAATCTGATCACATTCAAATATCATTCCTCCCTGCGTATTCTGCCTGTTATCTAACATATGTCCGATTGCATACATCTCGCCATCTGCTTCCATCCACACTACAAATGATGGAGTGTAGGCATCGTTATAATATCCATACGTGCTGCCGACACTTTTTTTATTCCTCAAAAAGTCAAAAAACTCTTCCCGATCCACATACTCCCGATATAACCACCAATTCCTCTCTTTCTCCCATTCATGTACACTCTCATTATTGTTCGCACAAAAAACCGGCATTGCATAAAATCCCATATTGCTTGCGAACTTCGACGGTTTTTGTACCAAATTAGTTTTCCGGCTCAGCATATTCGCATGTCCGCCTTCATTGATTTTATAACAATAAATAAATAATTTATCACTTACTTTTTCTTTAAAATTCGATATTCGTTCTTCAAACGAAGAATATTCGTCATCATGAATCTCATAATCATCTTCAAACGAATTGAGAAACCCCGCAACAAACTCCGGACTTTCCTGCGGCAAAAGCAACGATTTTACTCTGAACTGTATATAAGAACCTTTATTAATAAAAACATTGTTTCTGTAATCTCCCTCATCCTCATTAGCCAAAACTCCGATATATTGCCTGCCCTGCATATCCATTACCTGATTCCTCCTACCTTATCTATCAGCGACTTTACGTTATGACATAAAACAAATTTTTTACATGGTAGCTTTTTTATTTTAACAACGTCTGAATAATTAAAATCTGTTTCCATCAGCCATACTTCCCTATAATCATTCCAATGTATCTCCTTCTCATATTCCTCTTTCCAATCACGCAGCTGTTCGATTTGATAAAAAGGAAACATTTCTTTATCTATCATTTTCTTTGAAAAACAAATGACTCTGGGTGCCTTTTGGAATATTTCCTGGTATCTTAAATTTTCCTGCTCGTTCATTTTTAGCGTATGATGCAATTGTTTTATTTCTTCTTTTAATGCTTCCAGCTGTCTATATAATTCAATATTACATTCCTCCTTTTCTTCATTTTGCTTTTGTAATTTTACATTTTGTTTTTGCAAACGTCCTATTTCTTTTTTTTGATCTTCCGTCTTAATTTTAAATTCTTGTATGATCCCTTGTAATTTCTTAATTCTTGCCTGCTGCTTCATATAATTCTGATTACTTCCATCCTCTTCACCCCTTTCATTTTCTTCTGCGTCAGCATTGCTTTCTTTGTCTGCCTCTTCACAATTCTCCTGACTGCTCCGCGGTTCTAGCTCTTTTTGCTGTTTCGCTTTATGTATTTGTATTTTTTGAATCTCATCCTCTGCTTCTAACCTTTCCGCGCCATTTTGCATCCACTTTTTCGTTAAACAAACGGCTTCATAATCTTGATCCAGTCCACACAATGCTTCTAAAAAAATACTAAATTGATATTTTCCTTTTATCTTTTTTCCTAACGCTGCACACATCAACTTCTTTGGCGCTAACCATACATTCTTCGAAAATCCCGGTACGGTAAATCCCTTTGCAGCAGCCTTTTTTATCGTCATTTGCAGCAAATCTGTATCTAATATGTTCAATATCTCTTCCGCAAATTCAAGCTCTCCCATACTCACTCCTTCATAAAAATGATTCTATCACAACTTCCCACTTCCCATTTCTCTTACCATTCTTCCTCCTGATCATCCCTTTTGTCTGTAAAGCAACCGTAATGCTCTTAATCGTCCGCTCTGATTTTCCAATGCCTGCTGCCAGTTCTTTTTGTGTGACTGACGGATTATTTTTTATCATATTCAGCACAGCCAGTTCTTCCAAAGTGCAAATATTGCACTTTGAATTTTCTATTTTTGCACTTTGATCTGCACTTTGGATTTCCGGCGGCACTCCTGCAAGCAGATAACGGTTTTTAAGCTCATATTTTGCATCCAGCAACAGATTGTCAAAAAAATGCTCCAGATATTCTGTTGTTGCATGAATCCCTTTTTTCAGATTATTATAATTTGCCCTCACCAACGCATTGCGGAAATACCAGGAATGTTCTGCGAATGCATCATTTTGAATCTCAAAGCCAAAGGTTTTCAGATATTTAATCAAAAATACAGCTGTTGCCCTCGTATTTCCTTCGCAAAACGGATGGATCTGCCAGAGGTCAGAAGTAAATTTAGCCAGATGCCTTACCGATTCCTGCAAAGACAGTCCCTGATAAGAAAATTGTTTTTCTGTTTGAAAATCGTACTCCAACGTTGCACGGATGCTGTCGGCGGATGCATACAGAACGGTTTCTCCATGAAGCACCCATTCCTGCTTTGTAATATTATAAGGCCGTATCATACCAGCATGGTCATAAATATCCGAAAATAATCTTTTATGAATCTGCATATATTCTGCCGGCGAAAACTGAAACGCCCTTTCATTCAATTCCTTTGCAATTCTGGCTGCTACTTTATCCGCCTCTTCTGTCCGGCGTTCTGTCTCCTTCCGTTCTTTCCGTGACTGGTAATAGCTTTCTATTCTGTTTTGTACCGTATAGATATCAATCGCGCCTTCGATATGTTCTTTTGCTGTCTGCAGCAAATATCCGGACGTCTTCAGCCCGTCAACATCCTGCAGGCCGATCGCAGTTTTCCAGGTATATGTCTTCTCTGCTTTCCCTGCTTCCCCTTCCCGGATATATTGTTCCAGATCAAATTGCCATGGTTGCATTTCTTGTTTCATTGCCCGCCCTGCCTCCATATATGCAAAGAGAGATACAGCCGAAACTGTATCCCTCACAACTTCTATTCACTTAAGAATCCTTTATAATACCGTACCACCATCTTCGATTCAATCTGCTTGATCGTCTCAATGACAACCCCGACAATAATGATAATCGATGTCCCGCCGAATGATACATTGGCGTTGAACACGCCATTAAAGAAAATCGGGATTACCGCACAGATCGATAATCCGACAGCGCCGATAAATACAATATAATTCAAAATCTTCGTCAGGTATTCACTCGTTGGTTTGCCCGGACGGATGCCTGGGATAAAACCGCCCTGTTTTTTCATGTTATCTGCGATTTCCAGCGGATTGAACGTAATCGATGTGTAGAAATACGCAAATACAATCACCAGGACCAGATATACCGCAAGCCCGATGGATAATACCGGATCTGCCGGGTCACACCAGTTTCTTTGCTGCAGGCCGCTTAGAATCTTGCCGCCGATGCCTGTCCCGCCTTCCACGCCGAGCAGGGTGCAGATCACGACTGGAAATTCCATAATGGACTGTGCAAAGATAATCGGAATTACACCGCCGGTATTGACTTTTAACGGAATAAACGTACTCTGTCCGCCTACGGTCTTTCTTCCCTGGATTTTCTTGGAATACTGCACCGGAATCTTGCGCTCCGCATCCTGAAGTATGATTACGAAGATAACCGTCAGAAGAATGACTGCAAGTATCACAACTGCCGCAAGTACGCCTCTTGCAACTTTCTGGTTTTTTACAAACTGGTCATATAATGTCGACATGTCAGCCGGGATCCTGGATACGATATTGATCACTAATACGATCGAAATACCGTTCCCGACACCTTTTTCTGTAATCTGTTCGCCGATCCACATCAGCACCGCAGATCCTGCTGTCAGGATACATACGACCTGGATCACAGAAAATGCGCTGTACATCGTCAGATATCCCATTCTTCCAAAACCGATCGCCATTGCAATGGACTCGATCAGTGCAAGCGCTACCGTGACATAACGGGTAATGCTGGCAATTTTTTTCCTGCCGTCTTCCCCGTCACGCTGCATCTCCTCCAGCTTCGGAATCGCGATCGTCAAAAGCTGCATAATGATGGAAGATGTAATATACGGCGTGATACTCAATGCAAAGATAGACATTTCATTGAAAGAGCCACCGGTAATCGCATCAAAAAAGTTAAATGCCCCATTGGTCTGTGAGCTGAACCATTCCGCGAATAACGCGGAATCAATACCCGGACAAGGAAGCTGTGAGCCTAACCGGATCACGATCATCATAAGGAATGTATAGATTAACCGTTCCCGGATTTCTTTAACTTTACATGCATTACGAAGTGTCTGTAACATTAGATCACCTCTGCTTTTCCACCAAGAGCCTCGATCTTTTCTTTTGCACCGGCGCTGAAAGCATTGGCCTGAACAGTGAGCTTCTTGGTTAATTCTCCATTTCCAAGAATCTTAACGCCATCTCTTGGATTTTTAACAATACCTGTCTCGATTAACGTATCCACGGAAACCGTAGAATCATTGTCAAATCTCTCAAGTTCTGATACATTGATTCCAACGATTATCTTAGAATTAATATTCTTAAAGCCTCTCTTTGGTAATCTTCTGTATAATGGCATCTGGCCACCTTCAAAGCCTGGCCTTGGCGCTCCTGAGCGGGCCTTCTGGCCTTTGTGTCCCTTACCGGCTGTCTTGCCGTTGCCTGAACCATGTCCGCGTCCTTTTCTGAATCTATCTTTTCTCGAGCCTTCTGCGGCTTTTAAACTTGATAAGTCCATACTGACACCTCCTTTTCTGAAATTATGCTTCTTCTACTTTCACATACGGTGCGATCTTGCGAAGCGCGCCCCTTGTCCCGTCGTTGTCCGGGAACGTCTTGGTCTGGTTGAGCTTATGGAAGCCCATCGCTTCGATAATCTTGCGGTTGCGCGGCACCGCACCGATTTTAGATCTGATCAGTGTTACCTTTAACATTTTCTCTGCCATTTCCTGCCTCCTAACCTACAATCTCTTCTACGGATTTCCCGCGGAGCTTTGCAACTTCTTCCGGTGATTTTAACTGAGCCAGAGCAGAGATCGTAGCAAGCACAACATTCTGTTTATTGTTCGATCCTAATGATTTTGTACGGATATTCTTGATGCCTGCTAATTCGCATACGCTTCGTGCAGGACCGCCTGCGATAATACCAGTACCATCCGGGGACTTCTTTAACAGCACGGTTGCACCTGTATGTTTCCCCAGAATATCGTGTGTGATACTCTTGTTATCATCTAATTTTACGGTAATGAGCTTTTTCATAGCATCTTCTTTGCCCTTGCGGATCGCCTCAGGAATTTCAGCTGCTTTACCCATTCCTGCGCCTACATGCCCGTTGCTGTCGCCAACAACTACTAAAGCTGAAAAGCGCATGTTACGTCCGCCCTTTACAACCTTCGTGACACGTTTGATCGCTACGACGTTTTCTGTTAACTCTAACTGACTAGCATCAATTATTTCACGTTTCATGTAACTGTTTCCTCCTACTTAGAATGTTAAACCAGCTTCTCTGGCTGCATCCGCCAGAGCCTGCACTTTGCCCTGATAAATATATCCGCCGCGGTCAAAGACAACCGTTGTAATCCCTTTTTCCAACGCCCTTTTTGCGATCACAGTGCCGACCTGTGCTGCCGCTGCAACGTTATTAGTCTTTTCCACTGCATCCTTAACGTCCTTATCCAGTGTGGAAGCAGCAGCGATGGTGTTGCCAACTGTATCGTCAATGATCTGAGCGTACATATGATTATTACTTCTAAAAACTGCCAGACGCGGTCTTTCTGTTGTGCCGGAAATACGGTTGCGCAGTCTTCTGTGTTTATTTTCACGAACCTTAGCTCTTGATTCCTTTCTAACCATCTCTCGTCACCCTTTCATTTATTTCTTACCAGTTTTACCAACTTTACGCCTAATAACTTCATCAATATATTTAATACCTTTGCCCTTGTACGGTTCCGGTCTTCTCTTATCTCTGATTTCAGCCGCGTATTGGCCCACTTTTTCTTTGTCAATTCCTTTGATCGTAATCTTGTTGCCTTCAACTACAGATTCCAATCCTTCCGGGTCATCCATAATTACCGGATGGGAGTAGCCCAGGTTCAGCGTCAGCTTATTGCCGGACTTGGAAGCCTTGTAGCCGACACCGTTTACCTCCAGCTGCTTGGTATAGCCATCGGTAACGCCTACGACCATGTTATTGATCAGTGTTCTTGTCAGACCGTGCAAAGATTTCATTTTCTTAAGGTCATTCGGTCTTGTGACCAAAATCTGCCCTTCTTCCTGTTTGATCTCCATTTCGGACGGAAGGACTCTGCTTAATTCGCCTTTTGGCCCTTTTACAGTTACTTTATTATTTTCTGCAATCTCAACAGTAACGCCTGCCGGAACCGCGATTGGCATTCTTCCTATACGTGACATGCCCGTACCTCCTGTTTATTCACAAACTCTTGTTCCTGATCCTGGTTGCCGCTTACCATACAAATGCTAATACTTCTCCGCCGACCTGCATCTTCCTTGCTTCCTTATCGGTAACAATGCCTTTATTGGTGGAGAGGATCGCAATGCCAAGCCCTCCTAATACCGAAGGGATTTCCTCTTTGCCGGCGTATACGCGAAGGCCCGGCTTGGAGATTCTCTTAATGCCTGAAATAATCTTTTCGTTTTTATCTGCGCCGTATTTTAATGTGACACGGATCGCTTTAAAATTTCCGTCATCCACAATATCGTAATTCGCGATATAGCCTTCTTTTTCCAGAATATCAGCAATCGCAACCTTCATCTTAGACGACGGAATATCTACTGTATCATGTTTCGCAGTATTTGCGTTACGGATTCTTGTAAGCATATCTGCGATTGGATCATTCATTGTCATGATTGAATTTCCTCCTTAACTATTCTCTGGGTGTCACGGTTTACCAGGAAGCTTTCTTCACTCCAGGAATCTGTCCCTTATATGCTAACTCGCGGAAGCATACGCGGCAGATTCCATATTTCCTTAACACAGAATGTGGACGACCACAGATTCTGCAGCGTGAATATTCTCTGGTGGAGAATTTCTGTTTGCGCTGCTGTTTTACTTTCATCGAAGTCTTTGCCATAATTTCCCTCCTGCTTATTTCTGAAACGGCATGTTGAACTGGGCTAATAATTCACGTGCTTCTTCGTCCGTCTTTGCGGTTGTTACAAAAATAATATCCATGCCGCGTACTTTGTCGATCTTATCAAATTCCACTTCCGGGAAGATCAGCTGCTCTTTGATGCCGAGCGCGTAATTGCCCCTTCCGTCAAAGGAGTTCGGGTTCACGCCGCGGAAATCACGTACACGAGGCAGTGCAAGGTTCACAAGGCGGTCTAAAAATTCATACATTTTCTCGCCTCTTAACGTTACCTTACAGCCGATCGGCATCCCCTCTCTGATCTTGAAGTTTGCGATTGATTTCTTGGATATAGTCTTGATCGGCTTCTGGCCGGTGATCAATTCCATATCGCTCATTGCCGCTTCTAATATTTTCGCATTTTCCTTCGCTTCGCCAATGCCCATGTTTACCACGATCTTATCTAGCTTTGGCACCTGCATGCGGTTTTTATATCCGAATTTTTTGATCATAGCATCTACGATCTCATTCATATACTGAT
>CANOET010000045.1 GCA_947564835.1 uncultured Eubacterium sp.
GACCGTGTCCTCTACTATGACTGTACAAACTATTATTTCGAAATCGAACAGGAAGGGAAAAAGATAACCTGCGGTCAGTCAGGCAGATTGAAAAATCTGATATACCGTATCTATGCGAGTATGCTTTATTTACAAAAGACGGACAGTACAAAGACGGCTCTATTGGATGGAAGTATAGTTCCGCCGTCTGGAATGCCTGTATGGAAAATGAGGGGACAAAAGGCGGTTCGTATTTTTATTCTGTCATTGAGAGAGAAGAAGAGATTCTGATTTTGAGATACCGCATAGCGGCCCAATTTAGAAATGAGGCATTAAGAAGCATGTTTCCGTCCGCCGATTGGCTTTTGATCGTCATCATTCTGTTGGAAATTCTGTTTTCTTTGGTATTTATATCTTATATATTTGGGAAATATATTGGAAAAAAGATTAACAAACTTCTGGCTGTCGTTCAAAAAATTGAGGAACAGGATTTGGATTTTGAAATTCACAAAAGCAGGCTGTTTGAAGTGGATCAGGTATTGGACGCGCTTGACCACATGAGGCTTGCGCTGCGGCAGTCCCTTGCAAAGCAGTGGTATGACGATAAAATGAGACAGGAGCAGCTTTCAGCCCTGGCGCACGATCTGAAAACACCGCTTACTATTATACGCGGCAATACAGAACTGCTTTTTGACACTGCCCTCTCAGCAGAACAAAGGGAGTGTGCAGAATACATTGAGAACAGTTCCTTACAGATGCAGGATTATGTGCAGACCTTGATTGAGGCAGCAAAATCCTGGGACAGCTACCAGCCTTGTATGAAAAAGGTCAATATGGACTCTTTGCTGCTGGAGCTTAAGAATCAAATGGACGGTTTATGTGCGGTGAATGACATTATCCTGCACTGGGACTGCGGGCATTATCCCGTATCTATTACGGCAGATCACGATTTGCTTCTAAGGATGCTTAGCAATGTGCTTTCCAATGCAGCAGAACACACTCCGCAGGGCGGAGAGGTCACTTTTGAGATAGAGGAGCATAGCGGCAGGCTTTCTTTTCTGATTACAGATACTGGGAAAGGATTTTCTGACGAAGCCCTAAGACACGGAACGGAACAATTTTTTATGGAAGATGACAGCCGGAATCCGAAATCCCATTATGGGATTGGGCTGTATGTGGCAGCATCCATAGCAAAAAAGCACAATGGGGAAATCATTTTAGAAAATTCTGCTGTTACGGGCGGTGCAAAAGTTACAATTCAAATCCCGTGCTGACACAAATTCTTTTTTTGTTGTCGGATTGCCACGATGTAGTTAACGGACGACTCTGCGGGCTGTGGCCAGGGGACGCGCCGGGAAAGTCGTCCGGTTAGCCATATCCCCTAGCCAATCAAGATTAGGTCTGTTTTCCATACTGCTGTAAATATGCTTCTGCTCTTTCTATGGACACGCCGATTTCTTCCTGCAAGCCATCAAGGATAGCCGCATCACTAAGTCCGTTTTTTTGTCCTAATCTAATAAGCATCTTTGCTTCTCCTTGCTCCATTCCCTGCCTCATAAGTCTTTCTGATTCTGTTTCAATTATTATTCCACCCATAATATTTACCAGCCTTTCTTCATTTTTGTTTCCATTTGTAATATGTGTGATAATCGTTTTTATAAAACCTATAAGATCTGTCATTTCCAAATCCGACAATCCACTTTCATTGTGAAGCCGGATAATTTCATTTCTAAAAAAAGTCAAATCATCTACAGCCGCTTCTATATCATTTCCAGATACAATATCCTTTTCATACCTCGCGATATAAAATGGAATATATGGAAACAGCTTCTTTTCAATAATATATTCCCTCGTTAATTCTTCCAGAATCACATTGTCAGACTTATAATCCACACTCTGTCCATCTGGGAATGTAAATGTAATTGTTGTTGCCTTCGGCGTCTTTTCGGTGCGCTTAACATAAATAACTGTAAATTGGGGCATTGGAATTGTTGCCTTTCCAATATCCCATACCGCAAACTGCCTCGCAACAATAAAAGCATACTCCGCAATCCTGATAGCCATAGAACCATCATCATAACTCTGGCATTCTAATAAGTATACTTCATCCCTGATCTTTATCAGGAAATCTGAAACTTGCTCTTCAATTTCCTTACTCCCGTCTGCTGTTTCATTTTCTGTCAGATAACCCTCGGATGGCAGTACATCTACTTTCACATCCAATGGATAATTTTTTCCGAAAACGTCGTTGATCACAGAAATAAACAGCCGCTTATGCTTCATTTTCATCGTTTTGAAGACATTATCGTAGTCTGGTGTCTTTTTTTGCATATCATCCTGCCTTTCTTTTTCTATTTTCTATATTTCAAAGTAACACTTCTTCTATGTATTATTATATCACATAGCAGTGAAACTTGAGGCTAACCCTTCCACATCACATATTTTAGTACTGTGTTTTTTTATTATATGCCATTTTCATCAGTTTTACAAGAATTTCAAGTATGCCCGTCATAAACAAAAAAGGAATACCCTGCCTGGCTGCAAGATATTCCCCTATGCTGAAATCTTTTTTAGTTAAATACAAGCTTACTTATCCAGTGATTTCAGCGTCTGAAACATAACAATATCTGATAAATTGTTATCTGGAAGTATTCTAACTCAATTTTTTATCTTTTGCAATATAAATGAGAAAATTGGCAGTTTTTGCTAAAGAATGCCAATTTTATTCCTTCTAATCTATAAATAATTTCCAAATAAAACCCTAAAAATAAATTATAGAAATAGATTTAAAAATACAATACCAGATATAGTCCATAAGCCGGGGCAAAAGAGAAAGAATATGCTTTTTCCTTGATTCCAGGCAGTTTCCAGGCGATTTACCCACAATAATAAAACATAACAATTTATCAGAAAATGTTATGTTTTTATAGACAGTTGATGATAATTTGTAGTACACAAGCAGAGTTTCTGCATAAGATACAGACATGCAGAAGCTTTGTGCGATTTCCCAAAGAAAGCAGTTGGCTACCATAAAGGCTGCCGGAGGGGCAGCTGTATCCTGGAGGGAAGCTATGAAGGAATTGGAGTATGAAAAAGTGGGTATGCGTATCCGCCAGATCCGTAAAGCAAAGGGCTGGTCGCAGGATGAGCTTGCGAAAAAATGCGGCATCAGCATGTCTTTTTTAGGGCATATAGAACGCGGAACGAGGATTATGAGCCTGGAGACATTTGTCAGTATCTGTGCGGCGCTGGATGCGGCTGCGGATGAACTGCTCTGGGGCGTGGCGCATGCTTCGGATGCGGTGCTGGATCTGTGGCAGGCGCCAAAGAAAGATGCGGCTGCAAAATCTGTGTCCGGGAAAAAAGATGTGGACAGTTATTCTATGTATATCCGTATTATGAAGTCCGTGGCGGAGATTATGAATGAAGCGTAGGACGGGGCGCCGGGCGCAAAAAGTGCTGGTAATGGCTTCGGTTGCATCTATGCTGGACCTTTTTAACAGGGACAATCTTCGCATGCTTAAGGAAAGCGGCTGTCAGGTAGAAGTGGCGGCCAACTTTTCCTTTGGGAATATTACAAGCAGGGAGCGGGTGGAGCGGTTTCGAATGGAGCTGCGGCAAATGGGCATTGCCGTACATCATATTCCGGTGCCGAGAAAGGCGACAGATGTCATCAGTATCCTGCGTTCTTACCGGATGCTGAAAAAGCTCTGCCGGACAAAAGGCTACAGCCTGATCCATACCCAGTCGCCGATCGGCGGTGCAGTCTTAAGGCTGGCTGCAGCGCCTTTTCGGAAACAAGGGTGCAGGGTCATTTATACGGCTCATGGGTTCCACTTTTATAAAGGGGCGCCGCTTTTGCGGTGGCTGCTTTACTATCCTGTCGAAAAATGGCTGTCTGCCTGTACGGATACGATTATTACGATGAACAAAGAGGATTACCGCCTTGCAAAGAGCTTTTATGCAAGGCAGGTATGCTATGTGCCGGGCATCGGGATTCATCCGCAGGATTACTGCCCGGATGCGGAAAAACGGAAACAGATGCGCCGGGCAATGGGTTTTGGGGAACAGGATTTTGTCATACTTGGCGTAGGGCAGCTGTCACGGCGGAAAAATCAGGAAGTAATGATTAAGGCTTTGAAGCTGCTTGCAAAAGACAATGTCCATTATGTGCTGGCCGGGCTGGGCGAACTGAAAGAGCGTTACCGCAGGCTGGCGCGCAGGCTGGGCGTGGAGCATAACGTGCATCTGGCAGGCTACCGCGAGGATATTGCGGATTTGATGCAGATGGCAGACTGCTTTGCGTTTCCGTCCAGGCAGGAGGGGCTTCCGGTGGCGTTGATGGAGGCAATGGCAGCGGGAGTTCCGGTAATCTGCAGCCGGATTCGCGGGAACTGTGATCTGGTGCGGGACGGCAGGGAGGGGAGGCTTTTGGATGCGGATGATGCGGCGGGCTTTGCGGAGGCGGTGCGCCAGATAATGGAGCAGCCGCGGGTGGCGGACAGGTATGGTGAGAATGCGCGCAGGAGGGTGCGGGGATTTTCGGCGGAGCGGGTGAATGGGATGATGAGGGAGATTTATGGGGAGTATCTTTGGATGGAGTGATTTGGATGGCGGGCTGGGGGTGTGTGGCTGGGCGGGTGGTTTTGGCAGGCTGGGGGTGTGTGGCTGGGCGGACGACTCTGCGGTCTGTGGACGGTGGCTTACCGGGGAGACACACCCTGGGCGGACTGGGGCAACGCTGCGGTGAACTAATCGCTAACTGCGACTAAGACAGTCGGCGTGTGGGCCTCCTGCCTAAGTCTCCGTAAGCGCTGGATTTCACCTCCGCTAAAAGCGCCCCTTGAATGTCCTTCCAGGGTGTGTCTCCCCGACGTCCGGGAATCCATAGTAAGCGAGGAAAACGAGATGATAGAAAAAGTACTTACGATTATAATCCCCATGTATCAGGCCAGGCCCTGGATCAGAAAGTGCCTCCGGTCGCTGCTGGTAGATGTGCAGAAGCGGAAGGATCTGGAGGTGATTGTCGTCAATGACGGTTCTTTGGACGGGTGTGAAGAGGATGCATGGGAGTATGTGAAAAAATATCCGGATATGTTCCGTTTTTTGCAAAAAGAAAACGGCGGCCATGGTTCTGCAGTGAATGCAGGGGTTGGAATCAGTACCGGGGCATTTGTAAAGATTCTGGATGCAGATGACTGGATGGATACGGGGGAACTGGAGGTTTTGTTGGATGAGCTGCGCAGTTTTTGTGCCGGGCAGATGGAGCCGGATGTTGTTTTTAGCGGCTATCAGACGTTCCATGTTCTGACGGAAAAGACGGAACGGATCTGTGCAGGGATACAGGTGCATAGTTCTGGCGGATGGACGGATCTGAAAGAGCTGACCGCACGGTGGAAGCAGTACCGGCCGGTGTGTACGTTTCATGGAATTACGTACCGGACTGCGTTTTATCGGGAAAGCTGTGCGGGATTGCCGGAGGGGGTCTGTTATGATGATGCTTATTATGCCATTGTGCCTGCCAGCCATGCAAAAAGGGTCTTTGTGTCTGGCAGCTGTCCGTATGTGTACCGCATCGGGGACAGCGGACAGAGTGTGTCGGCGCAAAACCGTGTGCGGCGCCTGGCGGATGCGCGGCGGGTGGCGCAGGCTGTCTGTGCGACGATGCAGCAGTCCAGGCCACCGGGCGGGCAGGCGTATTGGGAGTATCGGACGGAAAGCTTTCTTGCGGATTATCTGATCACTTGTTTTTTGCGGTTTCGGGATAAGCGGGCCGGGCGGGTGCAGGCGCGCAGGTTTATGGGAAAGCTGCAGCGGAGATATCCGGTATTGGCGGACAGAATGCGCGGGAGGTACCGGGCGCTGAAATGCCTGGGATTTTTGCGTGTGGGTGAAAAACAGCTGGCGCGGTGCCTTTGGCTGCGGCAGCTTGGGCAGAATGGATGGGGGTTTTGCATGTGGATGAAAAACAAATGACAGAATGGATGCAGATGTGAAAGCTGCAGCTGTGCGGATGGCAGGAAGTAGTCGTGCGGCGGATGAGAAAAGAAGAGGAAGAGCAGAAAGCGAAGAATTAAGATGAATAGGAAAATATGGAAACAGCTTCGATGGAAGCCTCAGTGGAAACTTCGATGGAAGCCTCAGTGGAAACTTCGATGGAAGTCTCAGTGGAAACTTCGATGGAAGCCTCAATGGAAACTTCGATGGAAGTCCCAATGGAAACTTCAATGGAAGCCTCAATGGAAAGATTTTGCGTGGTGTGCCGCAGTTCTGCTTTTGTTTATCCTGCTGGCAGGCGTCTTTTATTATGCAGCAGGGGAGCAGCTGTATTGGCGTACTTCCCGTGCAGTGTATGAAAGCGTGCCTGGTGAGCTTGCGGCGCTGGAGCCTGTGGATGGGTTTGAGATCCGGCAGGATTTTTTATGCAGGATCGACCGTCTGCAGCGGATTACCGTTCCGGTTACGGCATTTGCACGTGAGAATCACGGTACGTTGATGATGGAGGTATGGGATGAGACGGATGGCCGCAGGCTGGCTTCGGATTCCTGGGAGATGCAGGCGGTTACAGAAGGGAAGCAGCTGGCATGCAGCTTTGACGATGCCGGGACGTGGGGGCATGTGATTTCGATCCGGTTGATGTCCGACGGCAGGACAGGGGCATGTATTGCACCATGGCTTGCTGCGCCAGAAGAATGGGACGGCCAGCTGTTTTATAACGGAATACCGGCAGACGGGGCTATTTGTTTCGGTGCATATGGAAAAGACAGGGTATGGACGGGATTTCATTATTTTGAGATTGCGGCAGTGCTGTTTGTTTTGCTGGCGGTGGGATGTCTGCGGCTGGTTTATAAGAAGCACAGGGGCAAAAAGAGCTGGCTGCTGGATCTGGCGGCGCTGCTTAAGCGTTACCGGTTTTTGTTAAAGCAGCTTGTGGCGAGGGATTTTAAAATTAAGTATAAGAGGTCTGTCCTGGGGGTTTTGTGGAGCTTTGTGAACCCGCTGCTTGTGATGTGTGTGCAGTATGTTGTATTTTCTACGATTTTTAAGTCGGATATTGCGCATTACCAGGTGTATCTGCTGTCGGGGATTGTGCTGTTTAATTTCTTTTCGGAATCGAGCAATGTCGCGATGTATGCGATCAGCGGCAATGCCGGGCTGATTACGAAGGTGTATGTGCCGAAGTATATCTACCCGGTGTCCAAGGTGTTGTCGACCTGCGTGAACCTGCTGATTTCCCTGCTGCCTTTGGTGGTGATTACGGCTGCTTCCGGGGTACGGGTGACGAAGGCGTGGCTGCTGCTGCCTTTTATTCTGGGCTGCCTGCTTGTGTTTTGCTGCGGGGTTGCGCTGCTGCTGTCGGCGGCGCTTGTATTTTTCCGGGACATCCAGTTTATCTGGAGTGTGCTGCTGATGGTGCTTACGTATGCTACGCCGGTGTTTTATCCGGAATCGATTTTGCCGGAGGGGGCGCATGCGTGGCTTATGTGGAACCCGATGTATCATTTTGTTAAATTTTTCCGGATGCTGGTGATGGATGGAATTTCGCCGGAACCGTTACTGTATGTGCAGTGTGCGGCGTTTGCGGGGGTATTTCTGCTTGCCGGGGCGCTTGTGTTTGCCAGGACGCAGGACCGGTTTATTTTTTATCTGTAAGGAGGGAGGGGATATGGTGCAAAAAGCAGCCGTTGCGGCGGAGCAGGTCGGCGTGCGTTTCCGTATGGCTAAGGACCGGGCGGGGACGCTGAAGGAGTTTGCGGTCCGGCTGCTGTCAGGAAAGCTGAAGTATCAGGAGCTGGAGGCTTTGCGCGGCGTTACGTTTCAGATCCAAAAGGGGGATGTGCTGGGGATTATCGGCCATAACGGCGCTGGGAAAAGTACTTTGCTCAAGGTGATTTCCGGTATTATGAAGCCCTCGTCCGGTTCGGTGTCTGTGCAGGGAAGTATTGTCCCGATGCTGGAGCTTGGTTCGGGATTTGATTTTGAGATGACGGGGCGTGAAAATGTGTTTTTAAACGGTGCGATCCTTGGGTATACGGAGCCGTTTTTACGGGAGCAGTATGGGGAAATCGTGGATTTTTCCGGGCTGGGGGCGTTTATGGATGCGCCTTTGCGTACGTATTCGTCGGGGATGGTGATGCGGCTGGCGTTTTCGATTGCGTCCGCGGTGTATCCGGAGATTTTGATCGTGGATGAAATTCTGGCTGTGGGCGACGCGGATTTTCAGGAAAAAAGCAGAAACCGGATGATGCAGATGATGGGCGGCGGGACGACGGTGCTGTTTGTCTCGCATGATTTGGATCAGGTGCGTCAGATGTGCAGCAAGGTGCTGTGGCTGGAGCATGGAACTATGATAGCGTTTGGAAAGACAAAAGAAATTTGTGACAGATATGCGTGTGAAGGGGAGAAAAAAGATTGAAAGATGATAGAACTTGTCTGATTACGGTAGTGGTCCCGATTTATAATGTGGAACGCTACTTAAAGCAGTGTGTGGACAGCCTGCTGCACCAAAGCGTCCAGAATCATAAAATTGTCCTGGTCAATGACGGGTCGAAGGACCGCAGCGGGGAGATTGCAAAGGCTTATGCGAAGCAGTATCCAGACAGGATTACTTATATTGCACAGAAAAATGCGGGGCTTGGGGCGGCCAGGAATACTGGCTTAAAATATGTGGATACGCCGTATGTGATTTTTTTAGACAGTGATGACTGGATGATGCCGCGGACAATTGAACATGTGACAAGGGAGGCGGGATACAGTGCGGAAGCGTTTGATCTTGCGTTCATGATGCCTGTAGTTTATAATATGGCGTCCTGCCAATATGAAGAATGGAAAGATAAGTGTTATCTGGAAGAAATCTTTAGGCAGAACGGAAAAATACTGAATCCAAGGCAAGTGCCGCAGTTGTACGGCACCGAAGCCAATATCTGCCGCTGCGTGCTGCGGGTATCTTTTTTAAAGGAACTTCATTTTCAGTTTCAGGAAGGTGTGAAGTGGGAGGATGTGTTTCCGCATTTTTATTTGCTTTATTGGGCGCGGCGCTGCATTCTGATCAGGGATGCCGGATTTTTTTACCGTATTAATTCTGGCAATCAGATTACGGCAAGTGTAAATATGGACCGGATGGATATGATCCCGGTGTTTTCTTCTGCGTTTGCTTATGCGGTTGCGCAGGACTGGAAGAAAACAGAGGCGGCTTATATTTTTTCCATGATGATGGATTTTATTATCTGGTCTTTGCATGCCACGACAAGAAAGGTGCAGGTAAAGCTGGTCAGGGGCCTGCATGACCTGTGCCGGGCAGTTCCCGGAGCATATTACAAGGCATATGTAAAAATGGTCAGGCCGTCCCTGATGAACCGTCTGATCTGGCATGGGCTGCGCAGCCCATTTTTCTACCGTTTGCTCGGAAACAACCATAAGCTGCGCGCTGCAAGGCAGGCTTATGAAAAGGCAGGAAAGATAAAGAGGATAAGGAGGCGCCGGTATGAATGATTTAGCAGGATACCTGGGGATGCATCAGGAAATTACAGAATTGGTTCTGGTATTAGGGACAGGAAGCAATGCGGCGCTTGTGTATGATTTGTGCAGTGTTATAAAACTGGATAAGCTGGTACTGGCAGTTCCGGCAGGAAAGCTGGAAAAAGAAGTGCAAAATATATTGCAAAGGATCGCATATGAGGAAAAAGCATATCTGCCAAAGCGCGTGGAATGGAGGACGGATCAGGGGCTGTATGCTTATACCGCGGAGACAGAACAGATGGCCCTGCTGTTTGATGCACCCTGGAATACAGAAGAAGTCATTGCTTTTTGCCGCTTAAAGCCCCGGTATCTGGCAGGCATATCAGACAGAAAAAAAGTAAACGCTTTTCAGATCTGGGAGGTGTACCGCAAGGTGTCCGATGGCATTTATCTGCTTTCATGGGAAGAAAACCAGGGGGAAGAGGTGCTGCATTGGTCAAAAAATCCGGATAGTGACATAGAGCTGAGCATTATTTTTCCGGTGTATGGGGTAGCTTCTTATCTCAGGCAGTGTATCCGGTCTGTGACAGCATGGCAGGCGGATTATGTGGAATTTTTATTTGTGGATGATGGTTCGCCGGATGAAAGCGCAGATCTGATCCGGGAGTATGCCAGAAACGATCAGAGGATTTTCTTGTTTCAAAAGGAAAACGGCGGCTGTGCATCTGCCAGGCAGTACGGGCTGGAGCGTGCAAGGGGCCGTTATGTAGGGTTTATGGATCCGGATGATTATGTGGACGAAACCATGTTCCGAAAGCTGTTTTGCAGGGCATTATCCGGCAGCTATGAGATCAGCTATTGCGGATACCGGGAATTATATGAAAATACGCATACGACCAAAGAAGTGGAAGACTGTCTCGGGTTTCCTTATAAGAATGGAACTTGTGACAGGGGGAAAATTGACGAGCTGATTGCTTATGAAAGAATTGCGATCTGGCGCGGCATTTATTTAAGAGAAATGCTCGTCAGGCATCACATTCATTTTTATACAAAACTGCGCCGCTTTGATGACCTGCCGTTTCAAGTGGAAGCGCTGGCCGTGGCCAAGTCCGTTGTGGCAGTGCCGGAATATTTGTATTATTACCGTATGTCGCGGCCCGGGCAGGACATTTCTGCAGATGATGAACGGCTATATGTACACTTTCCGATTTTCCGGTATTTGGATCGTTTTTTTGCACAGGCAAAAGAGAAGGTGCAGCTGGATTATCTGCAGGTGGTAAAAATACATACGCACCGTTACGCTCTGGAAAAAATACGGCCGGAACTAATAGGAGAATACTGCCGTCTGGCGAGGAAGGACCTGCTTTCTAATTTTCCATATGCAGAAGGTAAATATATTCTCAGGCAGTATGCATCCTGGAAAGACCAGCTGTATTTTACGGCAATCTGCGGAAGGAACATTCAGCTGGTAAAACTGCTGGCAGGCTATCAGGGAGGCCGCGGCAAGGCCAGACGTAAGAAAAGGCAGCTTCAAAACTTTGAACAGATCAGTGTGAAGTATGGAAAAAGATCGTAAGAGGATATGGATCAGTATCATTATTCCCGTCTGCAATGTGAAGGCGTATTTGCGTAAATGCATACAAAGCATCACGTCCCAGGGGGATTTCGGCGGGAGATACGAAATCATTCTGGTGGATGACGGTTCTTCGGACGGTTCCGGGCAGATCTGCGACGCGTTTGGACAGCGGTATAGCTTTATCCGGGTACTGCACCAGGAAAACGCCGGGCTGGGGGCGGCCAGAAATGCGGGTATCCGGGCGGCGGCAGGGGCATATCTGCTGTTTGTGGATGCGGATGATTTTATCGGCAGGGGCTCGCTGGCACGGATTTTCCGGGAACTGGCAAGGGGGACGGCGGACCTTTATTTTCTGGACAGTTATAAATACTTTGGCAAAGGGCGGCTGCAGGCGATGAACGATGCGCGGCTGCAGCGGGTGAATGCGCTTGGAAAAAGCGGGTGCATGAAGCTATTCGGCGCCTTGTCAAAATACCCGGGCAGCGCCTGTGACAAGCTGGTACGTCGCAGCCTGGTGATGCGGCATGGGATTTGGTTTGAAGAGGGCGTGCTGGGGGAGGACCTTGTATGGGTATTAAAGTGCCTGGTGTATGCGGGGTCTTACCGTTATATCCGGGCGGATTATTACTATTACAGGCAGAACCGCAGCGGGTCGATTACAAGCCGCCTGGATGCAGTGAGGTTTGCGGATCAGATCCATGCGGTCCGCCAGGGGGCGGCGGTTGCAGCACAGCCGCAGGGGCGGCGGTACCGGAGGGAGATCTATGCCATGATGGCGTATGAGGCGGAGGTTGCGCTGCTGTTTTTGGGGATGCTGCAGGGGATGGATCAAGATGGAAATACAGATAGAAATAAGGATGGGAATCGCAGGCAGAGGAAGAAGGCGGAGGATGTGCTTTGGCTGCTTGCTTACGGGAACGGGCGGCGTACCTGGTGTATCCGCCAGCTGGTGCATGGGGCAGGTATAGAGAAGACAGCAAACTTATTGGCGCGGATTTACCGGATCAAAAGCGGGATGCAAAACATTGTTGGACAGAAAGAGGGAAGAGATGAAAGTAGTAATTTTAGCAGGCGGTTTTGGCACAAGGATCAGTGAGGAAAGCCATTTAAAACCAAAGCCTATGATTGAGATCGGCGGAAGGCCGGTGTTGTGGCATATTATGAAGCTGTATTCTTATTACGGATACCATGAATTTATTATTTGTGCGG
This sequence comes from uncultured Eubacterium sp., assembly GCA_947564835.1. Taxonomy (GTDB): domain Bacteria; phylum Bacillota; class Clostridia; order Lachnospirales; family Lachnospiraceae; genus Eubacterium_J. The sequence goes on from CANOET010000045.1 coordinate 12,224, forward strand.
GATATAAGCAGGAGTGTATAAAGGAATGGTTTGCGAATTATTATTTGTATAACTGTGATATCACGTTTGATTTTCTGGATGGTTCCAGGGTAAGGGTACACAGTGATGATACGGAACCGTGGAAGGTGACAGTCGTGGATACCGGGCTGTATACGATGACGGGAGGACGTTTAAAAAGGATTCAGAAGTATCTTGAAGACGGGCAGGATTTTATGATGACCTATGGAGACGGGTTGAGCAATGTCAATATCCGCGATCTGGAAGATTTTCATCTCAGGCAGAAAAAACTGGCGACTTTGACGGCGGTTTTACCAGAGGGCCGGTTTGGTGTTATGGATCTGGATCAGGATTTAGTAAAGTCATTCCGTGAAAAGAAGAAAACGGATATGGGATGGATCAACGGCGGATATATGGTATTGAATACGAAGGTATTTGATTACCTGGAAGGGGATGCATCCGTTTTTGAGAAGGAGCCTATGGAGCGGCTGGCAGAGGAAGGACAGATGACATGCTATAAGCATAACGGATTCTGGCAGTGCATGGATACACTAAGAGACAAGCAGAAACTGGAAAAGCTGTGGGATAGCGGTCAGGCGCCGTGGAAGGTTTGGTGACTGGAATATATATTTTGTGAAAGGAGGGTCATAAAGATATGAGCTTTCAATTTATAAAGACAAATATAGATGACCTGATGATTATTATGCCGCATCGGGCGGAAGATGCACGTGGCATGTATAAAAAATATTATGAAAGAGATCAGTTTTTTGCAAATGGTATATCTAGTGAATTTACAGAAAGCAGTATTATTTATTCATCGAGAGGAACTGTCAGGGGATTGCATTATCAGACAAGGTGTTCGCAGGCAAAGCTTGTCCAGGTTCTAAAGGGGAAAGTATATGATGTGGCTTTGGATTTGAGGGGAAAATCAGCGACATTTGGAAAATGCTTCCAAATGCTGCTGGCTGCGGAAGATCATAAGGCGCTTTATATTCCGCCTGGATTTGCACATGGATTTCAGTCATTGGAAGACAATACAGTGTTTGCCTATCAGTGTAGCGGGAAATATATTCCTGACGCATGCGGATGTATTCAGTGGAATGATGCAGATTTGGATATTAGCTGGCCAATATTAACAATCGAAGAGGTAATTTTGTCTGAAAAAGACAGGCTGGCTCAAACTTTTTCGGAGTATTATACAGATATAAAAAAGATTGGTGAAGGAGAAAGGCATTGAGGACAGCAATTATTACAGGAGCTAATGGATTTGTTGGACATTATTTAGTAAAACTATTGGCGGACCAGGGGTATCGTGTGCTGGCCGTTGTCCGAAATGAAAAAGAAGCATTTCAAAATATCAGTGCTGTTAAAAATGTGCATATAGTATTTTGCGATTTAAATCAGATTGCTTCTTTATATGAAAAAATAGAATGCAATGTTTCGGAAAGCGTATTTTATCATTTGGCCTGGGCAGGCAATTCAGGAAGTGCGAGGGGAGACTACCAGCTGCAGATGGATAATGCCAGATATGCGGTTGATGCTGCAGTCCAGGCACAGAAACTTGGATGCAGAAGGTTTGTTGTGTCAGGGAGTGTGACACAGTTGATGTATCGGGATTATCTAAGGCAGGACCGGGTCAGTCTGGAACAGTCTGCATGCTATGCAGTCGGTAAAATGGCGGCGGAAGCAATGCTGAAATGTATGTGCCACAGTATCGGGATTGAACTATGCTGGGCATATATTGCTAATTTTTATGGACCGGATGATCCTACAGAAAATTTTATAAACTTTCTGATTGGAAAATATAAGGCGCGGGAAGTGCCTGCATTAACGCCTGCTGAACAGTTAGCAGATTTTATGTACGTGACTGATGTTGCAAGGGCATTGTTCTTTCTTGGAGAACGGGGTAAGGCAGATTGTGCATATTATGTGGGTTATGGACATCCCCGTCCTTTAAAAGAATTTGTCAATTTGATCTATAATAAAATTGACCCTGGAACTGCATCCGGTATTGGCACAAAAAAATTCTGCGGCTCTGACATGCAAGACATTAAGACAGACTATCAGAAATTGTATAGAGATACAGGATTTAAGCCGAAAGTCAGTTTTGAAGAAGGGATTGAGATTTTGTTGGATTTAAGAGGAAATAAAAAAGAAAGAGAATCATGAATATGTGGAATGTTATGATTGTTGGCTGTGGATTGAGCGGGATCATTGCTGCCAGAGAACTGGCAGACCAGGGGAACAAGGTCTTGATTTTTGAAAAACGCAGACATATAGGGGGAAATATATTTGATGAGAAAAATGCGGATGGGTTTTTGATTCAGAAATATGGCCCACATTGTTTTTTTACCAATGACCGGAGGATACGTTCTTATATTGAGAAATTTGTACGGACGGAGGATCAGTTTGTTACATGTAAAACAGTTATCAATGGCAGGAAGGTTCCCATGCCGTTTAATTTTGAATCAGCGGAATTGATCTATGGTAAAAAACAGGCGGCGGAATTAAAGAATGAACTGCTGGAATATTTTACGGGAAGGGACATTGTAAGCGTTACGGAGTTACTCCATGCTGATAACAAACAAATTGCTGATTATGGCAGGTATATGTATGAAAACGAATATAAACAGTATTCGGCGAAACAATGGGGGAGGAGCATTGACAGAATCTCACCGGAAGTATTTAAAAGGGTGCCAGTGTATTTGTCTTATAAAAAAGACTATCAACCGCATACAGATCAGTTCCTGCCAGTCGGAGGGTTTACGAAAATGGCGGAAGCGATGCTGAATCATAAAAATATAAAGCTCTGCCTTGGATGTGATGTAGTGAAAGAGCGCATATTGAATATAGAGGATGGCAAAGTGGTAATCAGATATGAAAATACTATTTTTAAAGGGCCTGTATTGTTTACCGGGGAATTGGATTCTTTGTTTCAGTATAGGTACGGACATTTACCATACCGCTCTTTAGAATTTATATGGAAGAGTTTGAATCAGGAAGAGTTTCAGGATACCGAGATTGTTGCGTATCCACAGGCCGATAAAATTACAAGGATTACAGAATATAAGAAGCTTCCGCATCAAAATGTACCAGGCAGGACAGTAATTTCAATTGAAATTCCTTTTGAATATAATGCCGAAGCGCCAGTAGGAAACGAGCCGTATTATCCGGTAAAAAATGAAACAGATAATGAATTATATGCACAGTACAGGCATTTGGCAGCGTCTGTGGATAATTTATTTTTGTGTGGAAGGCTGGCTGATTATCAATATTATAACATGGATATGGTAATGATCAACGCCTGGAAAACAGCGAAAGATATTATGGGATATAGGGAGGAAGACAGATGAAGGTCATTTCAGTTGTTGTACCTACATATAACGAAGCTGGAAATGTTTGCGCTGTATATACCAGAGTAAAAAAAGTGTTTGCGGAGCATTTGCGAAATTATGGTTTTGAACTGCTGTTTGAAGACAACTGTTCCCAAGACCGCACAAGAATGGAGATCGAGCAGCTGTGTAGGGAGGATCACAGGGTAAAAGCGGTTTTTAACGCAAAAAACTTCGGATTCACCCGTTCGACCTATTATGCGCTGCTGCAGGCGACCGGGGATGCGGCGGTGCTGATGTACGCGGACATGCAGGATCCGCCGGAAATGATTCCAGAGTTTGTCAGGAAATGGGAGGAGGGCTATCTGGTCATAACCGGGATCAAGGCTTCGAGTAGGGAAAATCCGCTGATGACGGGGATACGGAAGCTGTACTACGGGATATTGAAAAGGATCTGTGAGGTGGAGCATATCGGAAACTATAACGGATTCGGTCTGTATGACCGCTGTTTTTTGGATGTCCTGCGGGACATGAAGGATCCGTATCCGTATTTCAGGGGAATTGTGGCGGAGCTGGCCCCGAAGCGGTGTGAAGTGGAATATACCCACCAGCAGAGGCAGCAGGGGAAGACGCATATGGATTTTCTGAAATTGTATGATGTGGCGATGGCTGGGATCACCAGCTATTCCAAAGCGGCGATGCGCCTGGCCACGCTGCTGGGAGGGGTGATGGGCTGCGGCAGCGTCGTGATTGCTTTGGTAACGCTGGCAAGGAAACTGTTGTACTGGGATAGTTTTCCGATCGGGAATGCAGCTATATTGATCGGCGTATTTGCAATCGGGGCAATGCAGCTGTTTTTTACCGGGCTGATTGGGGAATACATCGTAAGCATATCGATACGGACCATGGGGCATCCGCTGGTTGTGGAAGAAAAGAGGCTGAATTTTCAAGAGGATCCAGTTTCGGAGTCAATACGAATGCAGCAAAGAAAGGAGTCGGAAAGTGCAGCAAACAAAAATAAAAATAAAAATACCTTATAAATATGTAGTGGCGGCAGCATATTTGTATATGGTGCTTCCCATTGTGGTCTTTTTTTTCGGGTGGTTGAAAACAGGATACAGCGTTTTATTTTCAGGGTTCGTTTTGGCGGGTCTTTTTTGGATTCTCAAAGAGCAGTTTCGAAGTGATGAGAGTATTCGTCTGCCTCTGGTTGCAGTGTTTTTGTTTATCGTTGTTATGTTTGTATGGGGTTATTGTTCCGGGGTAGGCGGATTCTGGCCGCAGAAGGCAGACTGGCACTGGAGAAATGCTATTTTGCGGGATTTGATCGATTACTCCTGGCCAGTGGTATATCCGGACACAGGCAATGCGCTTGTATATTATATATCCTATTTTCTGATTCCTGCTTTGGCCGGTAAGCTACTGGGCTGGCAGGCGGCGAATACAGTATTGCTGTTATGGACGATTCTGGGCTTAAGTATCTGTGTGCTTTTATTGTGCAGGCGGCTGGATATTCATAATATAAAACGCATGATAACGATTCTGATCGTATTTATAACGTGGCAGGGATTTGACAGTATTCGAAACAGGCTGATGGAGGTCATTGGCATTTTCGGGCCGGGTTATCAGTATACGCCGAACCGCGTTTTGCTGGAATGGGTAACGAATCAGACCATTGTGCCATGGATTGCGGTTCTGCTGTTTATCAATGAACGGAAAGTGAAAAACTATGCTTATTTGGGCTTGTGTGTGCTGGCATCCGCTCCGTTTCCGTTTATCGGGCTGTTTGTACTGCTGGCTGCAGACGGGATATACCAGATGTATATGGCACGCGGCGAAGACCTGAAAGATTGGTGTAGACAGGCATGCAGTATACAAAATGTTGCGGCTGTTTTAAGTATCCTTCCGGTATACGGGTTGTACTTTTCAGGTAATACAGCTGCAAATGGCAGTTCCGGCGCTGGGGGATTCGGATTTTATATAGAGCCGGGAGACTTTACCGGTATGCAGTTACTGCTGCTGCTTTTCTTTTATTTTTTCCAGTTTTTTATTATCACTATGGTAATTGGGAAAGACTATAAAAAGGACTTTTTATTTCTTACGCTGAATATTTCTTTATTTGCCATTCCTGTTTTCAGGCTTGGAGAAGGCGGGGATTTTTGCATGCGTGTATCCATTCCGGCATTGTTTTTGTTAATGATCTATACGGCGGAATTTATGCAGAATCACGCACAAGAAAAACTGACAGCAAGGTTAGCAGTTTTAATCGCAGCATTCGGAATTATGGCATCGCAGTCCTATGATGAATGGGGTGTCAAATATCTGACTGTGAAAAGTTCACAAAGCAGGGATCAATTATGGGCAGATGAAATTGGTACGTTTTCAAATAAATCTGCAGATGCAACGTATCTGGGAATGAATCTGCATAATTTTCTGATGGAAAAACCATACGAGGGGAAATTCTTTTCTGTGTTATGCAATAGAAAAGCACAAACGGAAATCACACAGGACCGTCAGATTTCGCAGGGCTTTTTAAAGGACCAAGGATTTTGTATCCTTTCCGGAAAATATGTGATTTCGCCTGCAGGGAATACAATGGTGTCGATCACACACAATGCAGAAGGAAGGTTAGTGCTGCATAGTAAATCAGAACCGCTGCTATTGTCCAATACAACAAAGCCAGGCAAATTTGAAGTGTATTTTCAGGATGTGAATCAAGTATTGGTATTTCCAGAGGAAGAGGATGCAGAAATCAGGCAGGCAAAGATCGGTGACCCTTTTTCAGAATGGGGAAAAAATGAAATGCCGGAAAAACAATTGTTCGAAATAGTAAAAGAAGATGAGCATTACTATATCATATGGAACCATACTTATGCGTTAACCTGTGATGAAAACGGAGTATTCTGGGAAGGGTGGGAGAAAGACAGAACACAGTGGTGGATGATAGAACCGGCGGGCGTTTAAAACGGTATACAGATCAAGTGATATATTTCTGCAAACACCTCTCGGCTTTTGAAGATATAAGTATATAATAAACTTATAGCAGGAGAGACAAGGCTTTAACGGAAAGAAGAATCATACAATGCAGTCTATAGCAGACAAAAGAATGGACAGGCTTGCCAACGTCCAATTGGCAAAATTATATCAGAGGTGTGATTGCGGCGGATGGAAAGGAAACCCACAATACCGGTAAAAAAGGCAGCGAAGATCCCGCAGGAAAGCGCAACCTCAATGAATTTAATGTGATGTCAACAGAATGGGGGATCAGCCTTTCTTCCA
>CANOET010000046.1 GCA_947564835.1 uncultured Eubacterium sp.
ACATTCTGGAATAGGAGCCGGAAGCCAGGCCCTTTCCCCCTCATCCGGCGTCCGCCCAGCCACCACAAAAAAAACGCAACACAATATCAAAAGTGTCTCTTTTCCAGTTCATCCAGGATAAGATAAAAAAGCAAGGAGAAAAATATGGTTTACGTCTACATTTACGAATCACCCTTGGGAAAGCTTACAGCTGCCAGCAACGGCATGGCGCTGACCGGTTTGTGGTTTGAAGGACAGAAATATTTTGGCAGTACGCTTTCCGAAGCGCATGAAGAGCGTCAGCTGCCGGTATTCGAAAAAACAAAGGACTGGCTGGATCTGTATTTTTATGGGGAAAACCCGGATTTTATGCCGCCGCTGGCGCTTTGCGGCTCGGATTTCCGTAAGGCGGTTTGGAAGATCATCCGCCAGATTCCATATGGACAGACAATGACGTATGGGGAGATCGCCAAAGAAATGGCCAGGAAGATGGGGGTTGCGCAGATGTCTGCACAGGCGGTCGGATCGGCGGTCGGACGCAATCCTATTTCGATTATTGTCCCATGCCACCGGGTGGTCGGGTCGAACGGGAGCCTGACCGGATACGCGGGCGGGGTGGAACGCAAGGCGTCTTTGCTTGCGTTGGAAAAAGTTGATTTGAAGCAGTTTCAGGCGGAAGGGATCTGATCCGTGATTCCGTCTGCATTAGATAGGAGCAGGAGCAAATGGCATTCGCACACTTACACGTCCATACAGAATACAGTTTGTTAGACGGTTCTAATAAAATACCGGAATACGTAGCCCGTGTCAAAGAGCTTGGCATGACTGCTGCGGCGATTACGGATCACGGCGCTATGTACGGGGTCATTGATTTTTATAAGGCGGCCAGGGAAGCAGGGATTCGCCCGATTCTTGGCTGCGAGGTCTATGTGGCGCCTAATTCCCGGTTTGACCGGGAGCGGGTCAGCGGTGAAGACCGTTATTATCATCTGGTGCTGCTTGCGGAAAATAACGAAGGCTACGGCAACCTGATGAAAATCGTTTCCAAGGGCTTTGTGGACGGTTTTTATTACCGCCCGCGTGTCGACATGGAAGTGCTCCGGCAGTTTCACAAAGGGATTATCGCGACCAGCGCCTGCATTGCCGGGGAAGTGCAGCGGGAGCTTTTGCGCGGCGATTATGCAGGGGCTAAGGAGACGGCGTTAAAATATGAAGCATGCTTTGGCAAAGGCAATTTTTTCCTGGAGCTGCAGGACCATGGCCTGCCGCAGCAGAAAATGGTCAATCCGCAGCTGATCCGGCTGAGCGGGGAGACCGGCATTGAACTGGTCGTGACGAACGATGTACATTATACATATGCAGAAGATGCTAAGGCGCATGATATTCTGCTGTGCATCCAGACGGGAAAAAAGCTGCAGGATGAAGACCGGATGCGTTATGAAGGCGGGCAGTATTTTGTCAAATCCGAGGAGGAAATGCGCAGCCTGTTTCCATATGCGTTGCAGGCATTGGAAAATACGCAGAAGATCGCTGACCGCTGCCATGTGGAGATCGAATTTGGAAATATGAAGGTGCCGAAATACGATGTCCCGCAGGGCTATACGGCGTGGGAATATTTGAACAAGCTCTGTTTTGACGGGCTGACGGAGCGTTATCCGGGGCAGGAGGATACGCTGCGGCCCCGCCTGGAGTATGAGCTGGATGTGATCCGCACGATGGGGTATGTGGATTATTTCCTGATTGTGTGGGATTATATTCATTTTGCAAAGGAGCATGGCATTAGTGTGGGGCCGGGGCGCGGCAGTGCGGCGGGGTCGCTTGTAGCTTATACGACCGGGATTACGAATATCGATCCGATCCGGTATAACCTGATTTTTGAGCGCTTTTTAAATCCGGAACGGGTTTCCATGCCGGATATTGACGTGGACTTCTGCTTTGAACGCAGGCAGGAGGTGATTGATTATGTGGTGGAAAAATACGGCAAGGAGTGCGTGACGCAGATTGTGACGTTCGGTACGCTTGCCGCCCGCGGTGTCATCCGTGATGTGGGGCGTGTCATGGATATCCCGTATGCGTTTGTGGATTCGATTGCGAAAAATATACCGTCTGAACTAAATATGACGATCGAAAAAGCGCTGAAAATGAATCCGGATCTGCGCAAGATGTACGAGGATGACGAAACCGTGACAAAGCTGATCGATATGTCCAAACGCCTGGAAGGGCTGCCGCGCCATACGTCTACGCATGCTGCGGGAGTGGTCATCAGCCAGCGGCCGATGGATGAATATGTGCCGCTTTCCAGAGGCACGGACGGTATGATTACGACACAGTTTACGATGACGACGTTAGAAGAGCTGGGGCTTTTGAAAATGGACTTTCTGGGGCTGCGTACGCTGACTGTGATTGACAGCGCCGTGCGGCTTGCGCAGAAAAGCACCGGGAAGAAGATTGATATTGACCATATCGATTTTGACGACCAGAAAGTGCTGGATTCGTTAGGCACCGGACGTACGGACGGCGTGTTCCAGCTGGAAAGCTCCGGTATGAAAAATTTCGTCAAGGAGCTAAAGCCGCACAGCCTGGAAGACGTCATTGCGGGGATTGCCCTGTACCGCCCGGGGCCGATGGATTTTATCCCGGCCTATGTACGGGGGAAAAATACGCATGGGGAGATCCAGTACGACTGTCCGCAGCTAGAGCCGATCTTATCCCCTACTTACGGGTGCATCGTCTATCAGGAGCAGGTGATGCAGATCGTGCGGGACCTTGCGGGATATACGTGGGGGCGCAGTGATATCGTGCGCCGTGCAATGTCTAAGAAAAAGAGCAAGGTGATGGAGGAGGAGCGCAGGAACTTCGTCTACGGCAACAAAGAGCAGGGGGTTGCGGGCTGTATCGCAAACGGCATCAGCGAAGAAGTGGCCAATAAGATCTATGATGAAATGATTGATTTTGCAAAGTATGCCTTTAACAAATCCCATGCAGCTGCCTATGCGGTGATTTCTTATCAGACTGCTTATTTAAAATATTACTATCCGGTAGAATTTATGGCAGCGCTGATGACCTCGGTAATGGCTAATATCAACAAAGTGTCCGAATATATCCAGACCTGCCGGAATATGGGCATCCAGATCTTATCTCCGGATGTTAACGAAGGGGAGAGCGGGTTTTCCGTATCCGGCGGCAATATCCGCTACGGCCTGTCGGCCATTAAGAGCGTCGGCCATCCGGTCATCGAAGCATTGCTGAAAGAGCGCAAGGCAAACGGCATTTATAAAAATCTGGAGGATTTTATTACGCGCCTTTCGGAAAAGGAAGTGAACAAGCGTGCAGTGGAAAATTTTGTAAAGGCCGGCGCGCTGGATGCGCTTGCCGGCAACCGCCGCCAGAAGATGATTGTATTTCCGCAGATTATGGACAACCTGGCGCATGAGAAGAAAAACAGCCTGAGCGGGCAGATGACATTATTCGACCTGGTGTCAGAAGAAGACAAAAAAGATTACGAAATCCGCATGCCGGATGTGGAGGAATTTGACAAGGAAACGCTGCTCGGATATGAAAAAGAAGTGCTCGGCGTGTATATCTCCGGCCACCCGCTGGAAGAATATGAAGAGAAATGGAAGAAGAATATTACAGCGAAAACGACGGATTTTCTGCTGGACGATGAGACAGGAACAGCCAAGGTCATAGACAGTCAGAAGGTAACCGTCGGCGGCATGCTCGTCCAGCGTACGGTTAAGTATACGAAAAATAATAAAACCATGGCATTCCTGACACTGGAGGATCTGGTCGGTGTGCTGGAGATTATCGTATTTCCAAGAGATTATGAGCGGTATAAAAAGTATTTTGAAGACGAAGCGAGGCTGTTCGTCGAAGGCCGGGTTACGATAGAAGAAGAAAAAAACGGCAAGCTGATCCTGGAGCGGGTCTATGCGTTTGAAGAAACGAAAAAGGAGCTCTGGCTGCAGTTTGCGGATATGGCAAGCTATGAACAGCAGGAACCGCGCGTACTGGAAGAGCTGCGTACCTCAGACGGCCAGGATGAGGTGATTGTCTATATCAAAGACCAAAAAGTCATGAAGCGGCTGGGCAGGAACTGGCGCGTGGCGGCCGACATGCAGCTGACACAGTCGCTGGCATCCGTATTCGGAGCGGATAATGTAAAAGTTGTAGAAAAGAAGGTTGCAAACAATGGAAAAAGATATTAAAATAGGATAGAGATGGTTGGTGCAGGGGTTACAAAAATATTTAGGAGGATTGAAAGAATGGCTAACGAGATTAATACGATTGGTGTACTGACGAGCGGCGGCGATGCGCCTGGCATGAACGCTGCTATCCGGGCCGTTGCCCGGGAAGCGATTTCCAAAGGCAAAAGAGTCATGGGTATCAAACGGGGTTACGCAGGGCTTTTGCAGGAAGAGATCTACGAAATGCATACAACCGATGTTGCGGATATTATCCAGCGCGGCGGTACGATTCTGCAGACAGCGCGCTGCAAAGAGTTTACGACATTGGAGGGACAGAAAAAAGGCGCCGATATCTGCAGGCAGCACGGAATCGAAGGAATTATTGTAATCGGCGGGGACGGCTCCTTCCGCGGCGCGCAGAAGCTGGCTTCCCTGGGAATCAATACGGTCGGCGTACCGGGTACGATTGACCTGGACGTATCCTGCACGGATTATACGATCGGATTTGATACAGCGGTTAATACGGCAATGGACGCCATTGACAAGGTACGTGATACATCCACATCCCATGAGCGCTGTTCCATTATCGAAGTCATGGGGCGCGGCGCAGGCTTTATCGCATTATGGTGCGGCATTGCCAACGGTGCGGAAAATGTCCTGCTTCCGGAAAAATACGACTACAATGAGCAGGCACTGGTCAACAACATTATTGAGAACCGCAAAAAAGGCAAAAAACATCATATTATCATCAATGCCGAAGGCATCGGGCATTCTGCCAGCATGGCAAAACGGATCGAAGCAGCTACCGGCGTGGAAACAAGGGCCACGATTTTAGGATACATGCAGCGCGGCGGCCGTCCGACGGCAAGGGACCGTATGATGGCATCCATGATGGGCGCATATGCCGTAGACCTGTTATGCGACGGCAAGAGCAACCGGGTCGTAGGCACCAGGGACGGAAAGCTGATGGATATGGATATTGACGAAGCGCTTCAGATGGGCAAATCCATAGACGAATACGAGTATCAGATTAGCTGCAATTTATCAAAATAAAGACAGCAGGGCAGGTTGATGTGCAGGAACAGATACATCAGCCTGTTTTTTTCCGGCAGACAGGACAGGGAATACGATGATCACGAGTGTGGCAAATAAACAGATAAAAAATATTATACAGCTGACAAAAAAGGCAAAAGAACGGCAGGCACAGCACGTATTTGTGGCAGAAGGCGTCCGTATTTTTGAAGAAATCCCGGCAGGCCTTCTGCAGGCGGTGTATGTATCGGAATCCTTTTCAGCAAAAAAAGGGCATGCTGTATCAGAACTATTTTCGGCCCCAAAAGGGCATGCTGTATCAGAATTATTTTTGGCCCCAAAAGGGAATACAGAAAAAATATCAGGCATACAATATGAGACGGTGTCAGATGCTGTATTTCAGAGAATGTCAGATACAAAAACGCCGCAGGGCATCCTGTGCGTCGCCCGCCAGCCGGAATATCAGCTGGAAGACCTGCTTGCGCCGCCGCAGGACGAGAATAAACGGCCATCCTTGCATGGGCAGCGTCAGCCGTTTGCAGGAAACCAGCATCAGCCGCTGTCCAGGAAACAGCCGCATCTGCTGGTTTTGGAAGGGATCCAGGATCCCGGCAACCTTGGGACAATTTTCCGGACCGGGGAAGGCGCGGGAATTACCGGCATTATTTTAAGCGGCTGCGCGGACCTGTTCGCGCCGAAGACCGTGCGTTCTACGATGGGAAGCATCTGCCGCGTACCGTTTTATCATACGGATGACCTGTGCGGGACACTGTCCGTCTTAAAGCAAAAACAGGTGATGCTTTATGCAGCGCACCTAAAGGGCAAAACATATTACGACGCGTTCGATTACCAGGGTGCGTCGGCGTTTCTGATCGGCAGCGAAGCGAACGGCCTGACAGAGGAAGCAGCAGCCATGGCAGACGCTTACCTCAAGATCCCGATGGGCGGGCAGCTGGAATCATTAAACGCAGCCATGGCAGCCGGAATCCTAATGTATGAGGCTAACCGGCAGAGAAGAAACGGGAAAGGGAAAGAGACAATTGCGGATATGGTTTAAAGAATGGAAAGACAGCCGCATGCTGCGGGACCTTGTCGTTAGCGATGACGGGGAAGATACAAGGACGCATAAAATTTTCCAGGCATTGGAACAGGCATGCAGCGCTTTTGATTTAAGCGTACCGATCTGGCTGGATAAGAACATCGATGAATTTAAGCGGCATGCGAAGACACGCTTTTCTGCGGATAATTTTGTAGACGGTATCGGGTTTGATTACCTTGAGATGCATGTGATCGAAGAATAAAAAAGAAGAAAAAAAGAAAAGAAAAAAATAAAATTTGTTTTTTCAATATAATGTTAACCATTTAGATAAAATATGATATAATATCCATATAGTGATCCGTGCAGCAACAGCGCTGCAGCCGCCGGCATACGGCCCGCTGCAGCGGCATACACAACAGCCGTAGCACGGGCTGTTACAAAAACAGGTAAGTTCCGTTCCAAACCGCTTGGGAACACACATTGGGAGGCATACAGCAATTGCGGTACGGAATTTACACGCACACAAGACAGCAGCAAAGTGTCTTTGGGCATGTAGGAGGTTTTTATATGGATGCACCACAAAGGCTGAGCGAAGACGTCGAAAGCTGGGAAACAATGATGTTTTTATACCACTCAGCAATCAAGGAAGTAGGGACGAAGCTTGAGATTTTAAACGATGAATTTCAGCATGTTCATCAGTACAATCCGATTGAATACATCAAATCAAGAGTGAAGACCCCGGAAAGTATCTGCAAGAAACTAAAGCGTTATGGCAAAGAAGTATCCATCGAAAATATGGTCAGCTATGTGAATGATATCGCCGGTATCCGGATTGTATGTTCATTTACATCCGATATTTACCGGGTGGCGGACATGATCGGCAGGCAGAATGACCTGACCGTTGTTTCAGTCAAAGATTATATCCGGCATCCGAAAGAAAGTGGTTATAAGAGTTATCATATGCTTGTGACCGTACCGGTGTTTCTGTCCGACCGTGTGGTGAACACCCGGACAGAGATCCAGATCCGTACCATGGCGATGGATTTCTGGGCAAGCCTGGAGCATAAAATCTATTACAAATTTGAAGGCAATGCACCGGAATATATCAGCCGTGACTTGCGGGAGTGTTCGGATATTGTGTCACAGCTGGATGCGAAGATGCTTTCTTTGAATAATGCAATTTTAGTGGCAAAAGAACAGCAGGCAAAGATCCACAGCGCTTAGGCAGGAGGGGATACGCCGGCGGTTTGCGCCGGAAGCAGAACAGTAAAAAAGGACAAAGATACCGTTTCTGGTACCTTTGCCCTTTTTTGTTACTGCTGCAGCAGGTTTAAGACAATATTAGGAATCTGCTTTGCCTGTGCCAGTACAGCCTCAGAAGCCTGCGTTAAAATCCGGTGCTTTGTATAACGGATCATTTCCAATGCCATATCCGCGTCACGGATTCGGGATTCGCTTGCCTGTGCATTTTCCGCGGCATTCCCGTTGTTTGCAACAATATGTTCCAGGCGGTTTTGCAGTGCGCCGTAAGAGCTGCGCTTAGCGCTTAACAGGTTAATTGCTACATCCAGGCGTCCCAGGGCTTTATTGGCATATTTTGGCCTTGAAATCGTCAGGGAATTGATACGGAGCGCCACCGTGCCGACACAAAGGCGGGGAAGTTCCAGGCCCTGGTAAGCATTAGCGCCGACCTGAAGCATAAACGGCGGAATGTCTTTGCGGCTGCGGACCTTATAAAACAACGTACTTTTTGCACTGCCGCTGATATTCGTAATTGTATGTGAGCCCACTACCTGACAGGATAATTTTAGTTTTCCATCTTCCAGCGTGGCAGTTAACGGGCAGTTTTGCTGCTGGAACATATCGTTGATCATATCAAGCAGCTGGTCTGGCGGATAATAACCGTCCGGAAATGTAAAGGAGTAGCTCTTATCATCTACATCCAGTGTCAGCGTATTGTTATCCGGCCCAAACGTCACACCTCCGGAAAGGTCATTCGCACCTATCACGTAACTTGGGATCGGCTTGCCGGTTGTTTTATAAAATATGGAATAGGAAGCATTTCCGCGGACACCGTCCAGCCGGTAGTTGCCGCTTGGGGCGTCGATTTTATTGCCCGCTGCGTCTTTTGTTTCTATAAGGGTGATCGATAGCGCATTATGGTCATTGGAACCGGAGACAGATGTAATCTGGCCGCCCAGCTCGGCTTTCAGTTCAAATTCACGCCCGGTTGGATAAAGCTTGTCCAATTCAGCGTTCAGCAGTCCGGTCAATTCATCGGCGATTTGATCGCCGCTATAGGTTCCGGGCGGAATGGTAACCTTTAGTGTATGAAAATCCGTATCTGTGCCAGGCGGATAAGTCAGATCAATGACAAATTCATCGTTAAATCCAGTCACGATAGTCGTATCGTTTGTGCGGATATCCTGCCGTCCGACGATAAAAATATCCTGAACGATATGCAGGGTGCTTGGATTCGGCCTGACAGGCGTTCCGGTGCTCGTATAGTTTGTCAGCGTCTGGAAGACTTTTGTGTAAAAGCTGTCTTCATTAGACGGATCGGAATCAGAGACCCGGAAAGTATTTGCGCTGGTCATTTCGATTCTGCCGTTATAGCTGACGGTAACCTGCTTTTCCTGTGTAGCAGCATCAGGAGGAAACTTTATGTCAATGGCGTCCTGGATCGCTTTGGCCATATCTGCCCCGCTTGTATATGTGCCAGGCGGTACGATGATTGTTTTTGTATCAGTGCCGACTCTAAGCTGAAATTCATTATTAGGAGCGGCAATGTCAGCAGGTTTACTGGCAGAAATACTATTTTTGCCATAAAAACGGTTTGGCTGGCCTGGGGTATAGCCATATGAAACAGGATTTCTTGTTGCTGTCTGCGTGCCCAAAAAAGCGCCCCATGCGTTTCCGTACTGTGAATTTACGTAAATATAAGGTTTGGCATTATCGCCGGTCCGTTCCGTGATCAGAGCCAATTTATTCCCACGCAGCTCTGCTCTTACCGGATAATTCTTTAACTGGTCATTCAGCGCATTTACAAGCTCTTCCCGTGTATAGCCGCCAGACGGACTGTCAGGAATCCGGACAGAAACATACCGTGTATGGGGAGAATCATATAAATAAAAGCTAAGCTGGCTATTGGAACTGTTAATAACAGTCTGATCTTCCGGAATATCCTGATTCAGCACAAGCTCTGCAGGCGTAAATACAGGCTCCGTATTGCCCTGCACATATTCTTCATTTCCAGTGTTGCTGGTGCCGCTGAACGAATTGGGCGTGATGCCGACACTGGTTAATAATTGTTTATATGCACCGGAAGGATCTACGGTAATATTCGTAACCGTGCTGTCTTTTCCACGGATTCCAAGGGCATTGCCGGAAGCGTAAAATTCAATCTTCTTTTTATCGTCGGCAGACAGCTGATCGTTTAATGCCTGAATCAGGCTGCTTTGCGTATATGGCCCCGGAGGGATCGTCACCTGGATCTGGCCGCTTCCAGTCTGGATGGAAAGCGTATTGGCTCCGGCCGGAACTTCAAACGGCTTGCTTAAGTCTGCGCGCCCATACAGATACGCGTTTGACGGATTGGAGCCGGAATAATGGGTTGCGTCATTAAAGTAGCGTTTCTGTGTTTTTACAAATAATAATTCATATGCATTGATGCCGTTTTGATCCGCACTTTTATCAAATATCAGGGAACTGCCGCTTCCCTTAACGCCGCTTTCAATCTGCAGGGCATAGCCGCCGTAAGAGGAATTATAAAATACACCGACTTTAATATTTGCTGTCCCTTCCAGTGTTTTTAAAATCTGGTACAAATTATTTTGCGCAGTGCTGTTCGGATTAATAATATATTCCCCGGCAGGTATGATAAGTTCATCATAAGCGTCTTTCGCCGGATCAAAGTCAGGATCGTTAAATTTATATTTTAAGACCGTGTCCTTTTCTATTTTGATCGGGGCAGTCGTACCGTTATTATAGCAGGCGGCGCCTTTGATCGAATCAGCATTGTTTACTATATTGCCGGCACACACATTATCATAAAATACCGAATGGATATTCGTACTGTCCTGTTCAATCGTAAACATATTTCCCTTAAGCCCGGTAATACTAATATCCGGCCCGCCGGTAATCTGGATACATCCATCCCCATATTCCTTCGCGACAACACCGGACAGATTCATTTGCTTTAGCTCCGTATTCAGAAAATCAATCATCTGCTCACGGGAATAGTTTCCCGGCGGCACTACGATTTTATAGGGATTTTCATTCGGGGCGGCATAAAAAATAAGCGTATCGTTCTGCCCTTTGTGAATTTCCAGCGGAAATCCGGGTGAGATCTGCGTCGTACCAAGCAGGCTTACGGTGGAGTTGTTGTTGTAATTATCAAAAAGAAGATACGTAAGATAGCCATCTACCGATGCAATCTCCGTATCCCCGCCTTCTTTCTGATAAATCAGGTCACAGAAACCGTCTTCCGTAAATTCGAGTGTAAATCCCGGGTTGGTTGGCCGCATATATTCAAATGCGTCGTCAATCTCATCCATCAGCTCCTGCGTCGTATAAGTACCGTCCGGAACAGTGATGACATAATCCTGTCCACTCGGCAGACGGATATGCATATCATTATCCGGATCCGTAATCGTATGCAGCTGGTTCGGCGTCCACACGCGGCAGCCCTCGATCTTATAATAAGACGGCATATATCTGTCAAATACAGGCATCCGGTTAAAATCCGTCTGTTCATTTACCCGGTCAATTTCACATTGCAGCTGATCAAACTCCGCCGCCAGTGCAGCACGGTCACCCGGCGTATTTGTATCATTTAATGACTGCACGGTAATTTCGCGCATCCGTTGGAGCATATCATGAGTTTCCGTCATAGCGCCGTCTGCCACACGGATAAAATCGGCGCCTTCTTCCGCATTTTTCAGCGCCCTTTGCAGGCCGCGGACCTGGGAACGCATTTTTTCTGAAATTTTTAATTCAGCGGCGCCGTCGGATGCCCGGTTAATCTTATATCCGCTTGCCAGCTTTTCCGTACTTTTCCGAAAATTGGTGGAATTAATTCCAATCTCCCGCGAAGCAGCCATCGCGGCTATATTATGTTGGATTTGCATATTATTTCCTCCTTGATTCTTGTACACCCATGAATGTGATGGCACAGAATATCAGGGGGTACAAAATACATCCGTGTATTTTTGTAATACGTGTAAAACCATTATATATTATATCGGTAAAAAAATATGGAAACATAACCGATGTTAGTGGATAGAATTATTTTATTTTTTGAAACAGATCGATAAAAAAGAAAAGCCGTAAATCCTTGCTAATCCAAAGACCTACGACAATTCATTCAAGCGATAGACGGGGCTCGAACCCGCGGTCTCGACCTTGGCAAGGTCGCGCGTTACCAACTACGCCACTATCGCATATATAATTACGAATTTTAAAAATCTGAGAGCGATAGACGGGGCTCGAACCCGCGGTCTCGACCTTGGCAAGGTCGCGCGTTACCAACTACGCCACTATCGCTTGTTTACTGTAACTTGTGTTCTGTTCTCCCGAACACAATAGATACTATAAACGATTTTGAGGAACATGTCAATAGAAAATTGCAAAAATTTTATTTTTTTGGGTAAGCGGAAGATTTTGGGGAGCGGGGGATGTGGGTAAGCGGAAGATTTTGGGGAGCGGGGGATGTGGCTTCCCCTGTCCAACCAATCTCTTTCGGTCAGCCACCTCCCCTGTCCAACCAATCTCTTTCTGGAATCCAACAAACATAGAGAATTTAGCTGTATGAATAAATACAAGCGCATATTTTCCCCCGCCCCGCATAAGATAAAATAAGCAGATAACGGAGAATCAACCATGAGTGCAAAGACCAGAATTGTTGTGTTACATATGAGAGAGGTTATCTACACCGTCATATTCGCACTGCTTGCAGTCCTTCTGATCCTGCTGCTCGTCTTCATGTTCCGCTCAGGCAAAAAAGGCGCAGGCACAGCAGAGACAATGAAATACGCATCCGGTGTCTACACATCATCCATCGTATTAAACAACCAGACCATGGATTTAAAAGTCGTGGTAGACGATAACCGCATCAACGCCATTTCCCTGGATAACCTGGATGAAACCGCCGCGACCATGTATCCGCTGATGCAGCCGGCGCTGGATCATATCAGCCAGCAGATTTATGAAAAACAGTCTACCGAAGGAATTACCTACGAAGAAGCAAATCAATACACATCTGTCGTATTGCTGAATGCAATCAAAGACGCCCTTTCCAGGGCGGAGACAGAAAAAAAGACCTCATGAACACCGGTGTGCTGCAAAAAACCGGGACACTGCCTGCCGCAAAGCTTTGGGAAGCGAAGCGCTGGTACTGCGTGTCTCCGGTTTTTCAGCGTGCGTCGGCACCTGTTTTAGGAATCCTGCAATTGTGTACTCATATAACCGCTGATCGCGTTTAAGTCTACCTCCGTATAAGAAACAGGCTTGTTCGCCTGTACACGTGCGTTGATGGAAAGCCCGATCCAGCAGACAACCGCGATGGCAGCGATACCGCCGAGAATCCGGTACAGCAGGCGCTGCCTTTTTTCTTTTTGCAGCTGCTGTTTTCTGTTATATTTTTCTTTTTTATACCGATCTACTTTTTGCTGGCTCATTTTTCATATCTCCTATTCTATTATTGGTCATAGTGTGTTACAATAGAGCGGTATTACGCCGCCGTACTGATTATACACGATTTGCATCCGTTTGTGGAGTGAAAAATAGATATTTTTTATGAAATTATTGTGAAATAGTATAGGTTTTGCCAAACGAAAGGAAAAGAGATGAAAACAGGAATTATTTTTGATATGGATGGCACCCTTTGGGACAGTGCCAGTGAAGTGGCTGCTGCATGGAGCCAGGTAACAGTATCAGAGCTTGGAAGGACGGTTACGAAAGAGGATTTGTACCGTACCATGGGGATGCCGATGGACGAACTTGCAAAAGCGATTTTTCCGGATTATGAATTGTCAGAATTACTGCCGGTTTTTGAAGAGGGGTATCAAAGGGAGAACGATTATCTCCGCAGGCACGGCGCAACGCTTTATCCGGATCTGGCCGATACGGTCTGCCTGCTGGCAGAGACGTATCCTTTATATATTGTAAGCAATTGTCAGGAAGGCTATATTGAGGCATTTTTGGATCATTACCATTTGGAACGCTTTTTTGAGGATTTTATTTGCCATGGGACCAATCATCTGCCAAAGGCGGATAATATCGCACTGATCATTGCGCGCAACCATCTGGACCGGGGTATCTATGTAGGCGATATCCAGGCAGATTATGAGGCTGCGCTGGCAGGCGGTGCGGAATTTATACATGCTTCCTACGGCTTTGGAACGATACAGGCAGACGTGCCTGCGATTGCGTGTTTCCGCGAATTGCCGGAGGTATTAAAAAATATGATTCCGCAGGAGCCTTCCGCCAATTGCAAAAATGCATGAAAGATGGTAAAATGTGTCCAGACAGATGCAAAGATACAAGAGAGCAGCAGCTGCCCAAGAGAAGGGAAGACAAGAGGGCAGCAGCTGCCCAAGAGAAGGGAAGGAAAGCATGAAAAAAAACAAAAGCAAACGATTGCTGCTGGCGGCGTGTACGGGGCTGTTCCTGTCCATGCAGATGCAGCATGCATATATCCCCCAAACGCTGGAAGCAGCGCAAGTATCCGCTTCCCATGACAGTAAGCTGTCGGCCTTTGATATTTCGCCCGGGGTACTCAGCCCTGCGTTCCAGCCGGATATTACGGAATATACATCTACGGTGGATGCGGGGGT
Organism: uncultured Eubacterium sp.; assembly: GCA_947564835.1. Classification (GTDB taxonomy): domain Bacteria; phylum Bacillota; class Clostridia; order Lachnospirales; family Lachnospiraceae; genus Eubacterium_J. Next base: position 14,073 of record CANOET010000046.1, read on the forward strand.
CACCAGCGTCCAGGTGCAGGCAGTTCCGCGTGCGGCGGCTTCCGGCGCTGTCATAGCCTCTGTAGAAGGCAGGGATGGGCTCCAGCCGGGTGTGAATACGATTAAGGTAACCTGTTCCGCGCAGGATAATACGTTTACGGTTTATACGATTACACTGACTGTTGGAAGCGCGGATGCAGCCGGACAGCAGCCGGCAGGAAATCAGGAGGGGACGCTGGCCGGCGCAGACGGAAGCGCGCCGGAGGAAGACGGCGTTGGCAATGCCCCGGAGACGGCAGGCGGTACACCGGATGCGGCAGGGACCGGAAATGACACAGATGGCGGCACGGACGGTGCGGACACGGCAGGCGGCACGGACGGTGCGGGTACACAGGCAGGCGGCGCGGACGGTGCAGGTACACAGACGGGCAGCAGCAAAAAGCGCAGCCTGGCAGAAAGGCTGTCGGCCAAAGTCAAAGCAGACGGTACCGTGAAATTAAGCGGCGCCGCGTACAAGCTGTCCGGTAATTTTACGTATGGTTCCACAACGCAGGATATTCCGTCTTCGTTTGGGCAAGGGTCCGTGCGGATTGGAGACCAGACGTATCCGGCTTTATATCATGAGGCCAGCCAGGTTTATCTTGTATATATGGAAAATACGGATGGCAAAGGCTCCACAGGCTTTTATTATTATGATGAGCTCAAAAACGCGGTCGAGCGATTTAAATATACCGGGAACGGCAGCCAGTTTGTCGTATGGATCAGCAATGCAAGGCAGGAGCTTCCGGCCGGGTATGGCGAAAAAGCATTAAAGTTGCCTTCCGGTAAAAAAGTCGCGGCATATCAGAACCAGTTTTCAGAAGAGCTGAAGGATTATTACCTTGTGTACGGCGTTTATTCTGACGGCAGCAGCGGATGGTATCTGTATGATAAAACACAGGAGACATTCCTTCGCTATTCCAACGCGTTTGCGTCGCTGCAAAGCACGGAGGACGAGGAGGGGGAAGATGAGGTGGAAAGAACCGTATCCCTCACCAAATACAATACACTGAACGAAAAATATACGGAATTAAAAGAAAGCCGTGTAAAAATTGTTAGTATCCTTGTAATTGCAATTATTTTGATTATTATTATATTTTCAGCGCTCTTGCTGCGCGGCCGGGAGGAGGACGAAGAAGAAGGGGAAGACGAAAGCAGGGAACGTGCCAGGGCGAAGAAAAAAAAGAAAAAGGAGCGCAGGCAGGCCGAAACGGTTTCCAAGAGTTCTTTGGCGGCAGGAAGGAATTTTGAAGGCAATGTAGGAAAACGGTCGAAAAAAGTGACCAAGACATTTACACAGGAACCAGCCGCACAGATGCAGCAAAAACCTTCAGCGCGGCAGGACCACATCAGTACGCCGGAAGAAATCCGCGCGCAGGTCAGCCGCCAGTCTGCATACGGCCAGGAGACGCGCATAAAAAGCGGCAATGAGCAAAGACTAAATAAACAGCAGGACCGTACCATGCGTCCGCAGCCGGATGCTGCACAAATTCACACGGATGCAGTCAGGCACCAGTCCGGCCAGTCGGATGATATGCAGCGGCCTTCCCAGCCGGATATGACAAGGCGTCAGTATGGCCAGGCAAGTGCAGCCAGCCGCCAGTTCGTGCAGCCGGATACCGCCAGCCGCCAGTATATGCAGCCGGGTACCGCAAATCGCCAGTCCATGCAGCCGGATACCGCAAACCGCCGGTCTGGCCAGTCGGATGTGATGCCGTATGTATCCAGGCAGTTGGATGATATGGATGCTGGGCCGCGGCCGCGGCAGCAGATGCAGCCGGATGATATGCGGCTTTCCCAGCCGGATCTCGCACAGCGCCAGGCTGAGCAGCGCCTGCAGGAGCAGATGCGAAGCAGCCGTGCTATGGACCTGCAGAAAATCCAGACTTCCTCCCCGTCCGATCCGATGCAGGCAGCCGCAGAACGTATGCGCCAGTCCGTAAAATACCCGCACCGGACAGCACAGCCGCAGGCGGCGCAGCCGGAACACGATCCGATGGATGACTGGGATATGGAAGAGGAGGCAAGCCGCAGGCCAAAAGCCGGCAGGGAAGCGAAAAAGCGACGCGGCCGCAGGGATGAAGATATGGAGATTATGGATCTGAATGATCTGTAACCAGGAAAACAAATTTTGGAGGAAAATAACCGATGCGAAAACCATATACCGCAAAAGCGCAGAAAGCGTTGGACCTTGCGGGTAAGACATCAAAAAATCTGCAGCATAATTATATAGGGACAGAACATATATTGCTCGGCCTGATCAAAGAAGGGACAGGCGTCGCAGCACAGATTTTAATGGATAACGGCGTAGAGGAAGACCAGCTGCTGCAGCTGATCAAAGACCTGATCGCACCGTCTAGTGGCGTAGCCGTTGAGGAGCGCGACGGATATACGCCAAAGACCAGCATGATCTTAGATATGGCGGCAGCAGAGGCAGACCGTTTCCGGAGCGAACATATCGGTACAGAGCATATGCTGCTTGCGATTATTAAGTCCGTAGACTGCGCCGCATCGCGTCTGATGAATACGATGAATATCAATATGCAGAAAATGTATATTGACATTCTTGCTGCCATGGGTGAAGACACCAACGTATATAAAGAAGATTTTCAAAACGGCAAGCCGCGCCGCCAGTCTGGTGCGACCTCCGTCCTTGACCAGTATTCCAGGGATCTTACCCGCATGGCATTGGAAGAAGAACTGGATCCGGTCATCGGCAGGGAACAGGAGATTGAACGCGTCATCCAGATCTTAAGCAGGCGCGGCAAGAACAATCCATGCCTGATCGGCGAACCGGGCGTAGGAAAGACGGCCATTGTAGAAGGACTGGCACAGCGGATTGTATCCGGCGTCGTGCCGGACAGCGTTGCAAACCGCCGTGTAGTTACGCTGGATTTGTCCGGTATGGTAGCAGGGTCAAAATACCGCGGGGAATTTGAAGAACGGATCAAACGCGTGATCCATGAAGTAACCTCCTCAGGCAATATTATCCTGTTTATCGATGAAATCCATACCATTATCGGCGCGGGAAGCGCCGAAGGCGCCATTGACGCCTCCAATATTCTAAAACCAGCCATGGCACGCGGCGAAATCCAGCTGATCGGCGCCACCACGATCGAAGAGTACCGCAAATATGTGGAAAAAGACGCGGCATTGGAACGCCGTTTCCAGCCGGTAACCGTCGAGGAACCTACCGTGGAACAGACCATAGAGATATTAAAAGGACTGCGCGGACGCTACGAAGAGCACCACCAGGTAGAGATTACCGACAGCGGCCTGGAAGCAGCGGCAAAGCTCGCCTTCCGGTATATCAACGACCGGTTTTTGCCGGATAAAGCCATCGACCTGATCGATGAGGCATCATCCAAAGTCCGTCTGGCAGGGTATCCGGTTCCGGAAAGGCTGGTGGTTCTGGAGCAGCAGATGCACGAGCTGGAGCATGAGCTGGAACAGGCGCTGATCGACCAGCAGTTTACACAGGCAAGCGAAATCAAGTCCAACCGGGACAAATGCAAAAAAGAATATGAAAAACTATTAAAACGCTGTCAGAAAAACAATGAAAAACGCCGCCTGACCGTCGGAGAAAACGAAATTGCAGACGTCGTATCCGGCTGGACCAAAATCCCAGTGAAAAAGCTGACCGAGGGAGAAGCCGAACGCCTGCAGAAGCTGGAAAAAATCCTGCACAAACGCGTCATCGGCCAGGAAGAAGCCGTAAGCGCCGTTGCAAGGGCCGTCCGCAGAGGCCGCGTCGGGCTCAAAGACCCCAACCGCCCGATCGGATCCTTCCTGTTTTTAGGGCCGACAGGCGTAGGCAAGACCGAGATTTCCAAAGCGCTGGCAGAAGCCATGTTTGGCGACGAACAGGCGATCATCCGCGTAGACATGTCGGAATACATGGAAAAACACAGCGTCTCCAAGCTGATCGGATCACCTCCGGGATATGTAGGCTACGACGAAGGCGGGCAGCTGAGCGAAAAAGTACGCCGCCGTCCATATTCCGTCATCTTATTCGACGAAATCGAAAAAGCACATCCGGACGTGTTCAATATCCTGCTGCAGGTACTGGACGACGGCCGGATTACAGACGCACAGGGACGCAAAGTCGATTTTAAAAACACAATTATCATCATGACCTCCAACGCAGGCGCACAGGCGATCGTCGAACCGAAAAAACTGGGCTTTGCATCCGCAGAAAATGAAAAACAGGATTACGAGCGCATGAAAAGCGGCGTGATGGAAGAGGTCAAACGCTTGTTTAAACCAGAATTTATCAACCGCATTGATGAAATACTTGTATTCCGTATGCTGAACAAAGAAGACATGAAAAAGATCGTCGCGCTGATGACGAAAAACCTGGTTGACCGCTGCAAAATACAGATGGATATCCAGTTAGTGATCCGCGATACGGCGAAAAGCTATGTTGTGGACAAAGCTTACGATCCCAAATTCGGAGCGAGGCCGCTGCGCCGCATGATCCAGACAGAAATTGAGGATAAGCTGGCGGAGGAGATTCTTTCCGGTAACGTGAAAAAGGGAGATACGGTTGCGATTGGTACGAAAAATAAGAAGATACATTTTTCCAGCCAGGAATAAGGGGATCATGAGGACACGATTTTGAGATACCCGGACGACTCTGCGGGCTGTGGCCAGGGATGCGCCGGGAGACACACCTTGGGCGGACTGGGGCAACGCTGCGGTGAACGAATCGCTAACTGCGACTA
>CANOET010000047.1 GCA_947564835.1 uncultured Eubacterium sp.
ACCGCAGCGTTGCCCCAGTCCGCCCAAGGTGTGTCTCCCGGCGGATCCCCTGGCCGCAGCCCGCAGAGTCGTCCGGTCAGCCACATCCCCCCCCCGGGCCACCCACATCCCCCAGCTAACCAGAATCTTTCAGTAATCCAAATGAAATCTGTTCTCCCAGCCCTCCAAGATCCGCAAACATGCAACACCCCGTCTGAACGGTTCCATCATACCACCATTATTTTCACAAATCAAGAAAAAAGGCTTCCTATTTTCCAAAGAATGGTGTATAATACGATCAGTTCCGGCAGGTCTGTACATAAATACGCAGGCCATAAGACAGCATACCCCTCCATAGGGGAAAATGATGCGGGATCATGTATCTTTAATCAGATTAAATTCACGGTTTGTTCAAACAGACTTCAGCAATTTTATGGTGTTCGGATTTGAGAATCCCAAAATTACTTTTAGAATAGGAGAATTTGAATGAGGGAAAAATATGAAACATTATCTTTGGCTGTATTAAGAGAGCTTGCGAAAGCGCGCGGATTAAGAGGGATTAGTATGCTGAAAAAAGCAGCTTTGATTGACCGAATGGTAATGGAAGACGAAAAACTTAGAGAACAGAATGCACAAAAAGCGTCGGAAAATGAATTGGTGAAAACAGAACCGGCGGATACTGCAAGTGTGCAGCAGGAAAACAGGATGCAGGAGGAACAGGCCCAGGCTCCTGGCAGATCGGAATATCAGAGCCAGCCGGAAAGAATGGACCGGCAGGATAAGACGGAGTGGGCAGGCCGTGTGGAAAACCGGACGGACAGGCCGGAGCGGGCTGAAAACCGCAAAGACAGGCCGGAGCGGACGGAAAGCCGCCAGCCGGAACGGACAGAAGGCCGCCAGCCGGAGCGGATAGAAAGCCGGCAGGAACGGACGGAAAGCCGCCAGCCGGAGCGGACAGAAGGCCGGCAGGAACGGACGGAAAGCCGCCAGCCGGAGCGGGCAGAAGGCCGGCAGGAACGGGCGAATGACCGGCCGGAGATGCAGAATCCGGCGCGGGAAATGCGTCCGCGCAGGCCGGATACAGAGAATAACAGGGAGGATATTAATTCGGATTTGGACAGCGGCATTACGGCGGATGGTATTTTAGAGGTGATGCCGGACGGTTATGGATTTATCCGCTGCGAGAACTATCTTCCGGGAGAGCATGACGTGTATGTATCGCCTTCCCAGATCCGCCGTTTTGGCTTGAAGACCGGGGATATTGTGCGGGGCAATACAAGGATTAAGACACAGGGAGAAAAATTCAGCGCGCTGTTATATATTACTACGATCAATGGCTACCATCCGTCTGTTGTTGCGCAGAGAAGGAATTTTGAAGACCTGACGCCGATTTTCCCGAATGAGCGCCTGCGTCTGGAGACGAACCGGACAACGACGTCGATGCGTATTGTAGATATGGTGTCGCCGATCGGCAAAGGGCAGCGCGGCATGATCGTTTCCCCGCCGAAGGCAGGTAAAACGACCCTGTTAAAGCAGATTGCGCAGGCGGTTAAGGTTAACAATCCGGAAATCCATCTGATTATCCTGCTGATTGATGAGCGTCCGGAGGAAGTAACGGATATTAAGGAAGCGATTGAAGGCAATAATGTGGAGGTTATTTATTCCACGTTTGATGAGCTGCCGGAGCATCATAAGCGGGTGTCGGAGATGGTGATCGAACGGGCTAAGCGTCTGGTAGAGCATAAGCAGGATGTGCTGATTTTGCTAGACAGTATTACACGTCTGGCAAGAGCTTATAACCTGACAGTCCCGCCAAGCGGCAGGACGCTTTCCGGCGGCCTTGATCCGGCGGCGCTGCATATGCCGAAGCGTTTTTTCGGAGCTGCCAGAAATATGCGTGAAGGCGGAAGCCTGACCGTGCTTGCATCTGCGCTTGTGGATACCGGGAGCAAAATGGATGATGTCATCTATGAGGAATTTAAAGGCACAGGCAATATGGAACTGGTGCTTGACCGTAAATTGTCCGAGCGGAGGGTATTTCCGGCGATTGATATTGTAAAATCCGGCACGCGCAGGGAAGACCTGCTTTTAGACCGGGAAGAGCGGGAAGCTGCGGATATTATGCGCAAGGGAATTAACGGGATGAAGACGGATGAAGCGGTAGAGAATATTTTGAATATGTTTGCGCATACGGGGAATAACCGTGATTTTATACAGCTGGTGAAAAAGCGCAGAGTGTAGGCTTTCGTTCATGTTTACACCTTGTTCAGGCGCTTGCTGCTTGGACAAGGCCAAAGAATGCGAACTGTAACCGGCTGCATAAAAAATATTCAGGAATATTCAAAAACCTCTTGCATATAAAATATGAATATGCTACTATAATATCGCTGCTAATTTTTCGAGCGATAGAGATTGATTATGATACATGCGAGGTGAAAATAATGAAAACAGATATTCAGCCGGAATACTATCAGGCAACCGTTACATGTAACTGTGGCAACACATTCGTAACCGGTTCCACGAAAAAAGAGCTTCACGTGGAAATTTGTTCCAAATGTCATCCGTTCTATACTGGCCAGCAGAAGGCAAGCCAGGCGCGCGGACGTATTGAGCAGTTCAATAAGAAATATGGCATGAAATAGAACAGGAAAAGCGAGGCAGGTAAGGTTGAGGTTGTGAAATCTCAACCTTTTTTACGATTCGTTGTTTTTAAGGAGCATTTGATATGAGATATTCCGGAATCGGCGGTCAGGCTGTGATGGAAGGCGTTATGATGAAAAACGGGACGCGGTATGCGGTCGCGGTCCGCAAGCCTGACGGAGAGATTGTTGTAGATGCAAACGAATACAGGGGGATTTTGCCGGATCTTGCATTGCGTAAGCTTCCTTTGATCAGGGGCGTTGTGAACTTTATCGAGTCTTTGACGCTTGGCATGCGCACGCTGATGTATTCAGCCTCTTTTTATGAAGAAGAACATGATGAGAAAGCGGACAGCACGCAGGAAAAACAGAAAAAAGAATCCCTGCTTATGGGGATTACGATGGCAGTGTCTGTAGCGGCGGCGATTGTGATTTTTATGCTGATCCCTTATTTGATTTCCGGCCTGTTTCGGGGATGGATCATTTCCCGGGCGGCGCTTGCCGCGGTGGAGGGTATTTTGCGGCTGGCGGTCTTTTTTGCATATATCCTGCTGATTTCCAGGCTGGAAGATATCCAGCGGGTATTTATGTATCATGGGGCAGAGCATAAATGTATCAACTGTATTGAACATGGTCTGGAGCTTTCCGTGGAAAATGTAAGGAAAAGCTCCAGGCTGCATAAACGGTGCGGAACCAGTTTTTTGTTTCTGGTCGTCTGTATCAGTATTCTTTTCTTTTTCTTTATACGGACCGATTCCGGGCTGCTTCGGATTGTCATCCGGCTGGCGCTTGTTCCGGTGATTGCCGGGTGTGCCTATGAGCTGATCCGCCTGGCGGGCAGGAGCGACAACCGGCTGGTTGATCTGATCAGCAAGCCGGGGCTGGCGCTGCAGAGGCTGACAACGAGAGAGCCGGATGATGCCATGATTGAAGTCGGGATAGCGTCGGTAGAAGCAGTATTTGACTGGAGAGCATATTTAAAGGAAAACGGAAAACTGCCATGATCAAGGATGGAGGGATGGCATGATCTATCAAGAGGCAATGGAATGGGGGAGCCGGGTGCTGGGGCAGGCAGGCGTTTTGGAAGCAAAGCTGGATGCCTGGCTGCTGTTGGAAACGGTATGTAAGATCAACCGTACCTTTTATTATTCCCATATGAAAGAAGCGATGACCTTAGAGCAGCAGTCGGAATATGAGATTGCGGTCCGCAAGCGGGCGGAACGGATTCCGCTGCAGTATATTACAGGCGAACAGGAATTTATGGGGCTGAACTTCAAAGTAAATTCCAATGTGCTGGTTCCAAGGCAGGATACGGAGACACTGGTGGAAGAAGCGTTAAAAATCTGCCAGCCGGGAATGAAGATTTTAGACCTTGGCACCGGTTCCGGTTGCATTGTGATCAGCCTGATGAAAAATGCGCATGGGATGACGGCCACAGGCAGTGATATTTCCAAACAGGCGCTGCTTGTGGCAAAAGAAAATGCCAGGCTGCATGAGGTGGAGATCGAATGGGTCCGCAGCAACCTGTATGAGAATATCAGCGGGCGTTTTGACCTGATCGTATCCAATCCGCCTTATATTCCGCAGGCGGATATTCTGGGGCTGATGCCGGAGGTGCGTGATTTTGAGCCGGTCGGCGCTTTGGACGGCGGTGCGGACGGGCTGGACTTTTACCGTCAGATTATAGCGCAGGGCAAAGATTACCTGAATAAAGACGGATACCTCTATCTGGAAATCGGGTATGACCAGGGGCCTGCCGTGACAAATATGATGTGCGCCGCCGGTTACCGGGAAGTGGCGGTCATCAGGGACCTGGCACATCAGGAACGGGTGGTGAAAGGGCGGATTTGATTTTGATAAGAAGTTTGGAGGAAAAACATGTTTGACAGATTAGAGGATCTGCTGCTCCGGTATGAGGAAGTCATGAACCAGCTCAGCGAACCGGATGTGGCAAATGATACAGGACGTTTCCGCAATCTGATGAAAGAACAGAGCAATCTGGCGCCGATTGTGGAGACTTACGGAGCATATAAAAAAGCAAAGCAGGACATTGAAGACAGCCTGTCCATGCTGGAGGAAGAATCGGACGAGGAGCTGCGCGAGCTGGCCAAGGAAGAATTAAACGAAGCCAAAACAGCGGTTACGCAGCTGGAAAACAAGCTTAAGATCCTGCTGCTTCCGAAAGATCCGAATGATGAAAAAAACGTGGTTGTAGAGATCCGCGCAGGCGCAGGCGGCGACGAGGCAGCGCTGTTTGCGGCAGAGATTTACCGCATGTATGTCCATTACGCGGAAAGCTGCCGCTGGAAGGTAGAGACGCTGGAGATCGAGGAGATCGGCATTGGAGGCATGAAGTCCGTAAACTTTATGGTATCCGGGCAGGGCGCTTATTCCAGGCTGAAATTCGAGTCCGGCGTCCACCGCGTCCAGCGTGTGCCGGAGACAGAATCCCAGGGACGCATCCATACGTCCACGATTACCGTAGCAGTCATGCCGGAAGCAGAGGAAGTAGACGTACAGATCGATGAAAAAGATATCCGCATCGACGTCATGCGCGCTTCCGGCAACGGCGGGCAGTGTGTCAATACGACAGACTCTGCCGTGCGCCTGACACATTACCCGACCGGGATTGTGATCTACAGCCAGACGGAAAAGTCGCAGCTGCAGAATAAAGAAAAAGCGTTTGCGCTGCTGCGTGCAAAGCTATATGACCTGGAGCTGCAAAAAAAGCAGGATGCAGAATCGCAGGCACGCCGCAGCCAGATCGGGACGGGGGACCGTTCGGAGAAGATCCGTACTTATAACTTCCCGCAGGGGCGCGTGACGGACCATAGGATTAATCTGACGCTGTATAAGCTGGATAAGATTATGGATGGGGATATTCAGGAGATTATTGATGCGTGTATTGCGGCGGATCAGGGGATACGGCTGAGCAGGCTGAATGAAGAGGGATGAGATGCGGATGAAAAAGAGGCTGGGAGTGGGTTCCGGTCTCTTTTTTTTGGCAATGCGGACGCCGGGTGAGGGGAAAATGGCCCGGCTGGTTTTCTCGGGCTTTACGTGCGTATTTGCGAGCGTTTGTGGCAGAACAGGCGGTTGACTGTTGGTGGAAACTTATGGTTGCTTGCGGAATATTGCGTGAAGGATTGTTCTTCCAAGGTGTGTCTCCCGGCGTGTCCCCTGGCCAATCAATTTCTTTGGAAACTTTCCACAAAAGATAGTAGTATTTTCCATCAAAATCTGTTATTATAGTACACAGGGAAAAGGAATAAAGGAAAGAAACTAGTAACAATAGCAGAAATGGGAAGAGGAGAGCAGTATATGAAAAGCAAAAAGAAATGGTTATGCATGCTGGCCGCATCCGTAACTGCGGCAGCCATGCTCGCAGGCTGCGGAACAAAGGCAGCAGACGACGGGCACGCAGGCACAGATGCAGACGGACAGGCACAGACAGCAACTGAAGAAGACGGCACAGATGCGGATACGGCAGCCAATGACAAAAATGTGAACCTGCGTTTCTGGTGTGATCCGGAGGAGCTGGAGCTGTTCCAGGAGCAGGTCGGTACGTTTGTCAGCGAACATAAGAACGAGGCCGATATCAAGGTGGAATGTGAACCGGTTGCGGCGTCTGAATGTAAAGATGTATTTTTAAACGATGTACAGAATGGGGCGGATGTATTTTGTTTGCCCGATGACCAGGTGCTTACTATGACGGCGGCCGGTGTTTTGGAGGAAGTGACGAATGCGGACGCTATTGCGGCCCAGCATCTGGAAGGCGCTGTAGAAGGGGCGTCGGTGAACGGGAAGCTGTTTGCGTACCCGCTTACCGCGGATAACGGATATTTTCTGTTTTATGATAAACGGTATTTTAAGCCGGAAGATGTCAGGACGATGGACCGAATTTTGAAGATCTGCGAGAAAGAGGGCAAGAAGTTTGCGATGGACTGGTCCAGCGGCTGGTATCTGTACTCGTTTTTTGGCAATACGGGGCTGACGCTGGAGCTGAACGACGATGGGCTGACGAATTTCTGTGACTGGAATCAGGCGGAAGGGGAGACTACAGGGCTGGATGTGGCAAGGGGCATGCTTTCGATTGCCGCAAGCCCGGCATTTACAAGCGAACCGGATGTGCCGGCTGCAATTGCAAAGGGAGATGTGATTGCGGCGGTCAGCGGCGTCTGGGGGACGCAGGCGGTGAAGCAGGCGTTCGGCGAAGATTATGGGGCTTGTAAGCTGCCTACGTATACGTGCGGGGCGAAGCAGGTGCAGATGGCTTCGTTTACCGGGTACCGGCTGCTTGGGGTCAACGCTTATTCCAAGCACAAGGCATGGGCGGAAAAGCTGGCGGAATACCTCTCCGGCGAGGAAAGCCAGACGCTGCGGTTTGAACGGGCGGAGCGCGGGCCTTCCAATAAGAATGCGGCGGCTTCGGATGAGGTAAAGAAAAACCCTGCAATCCTGGCGGCTATCGAACAATCGGAGTTTGGCGTGCTGCAGAAGGTCGGACAAAAATACTGGGAACCGGTGACCAGCTTTGGCAATACGATGGCGGCGGGCAATCCGGGCGGTCTGTCTTTGCAGGATCTGCTGGATCAGATGGTAAGCAAGATTACGGAATAGGAGGGTGCAGAAATGGAAAAAACGAAAAAAAGGCATGGGAGCATCAAAATCCGTATTATGCTGCCTGTGCTGATACTGGGTATTGCCGCCGTGATTTCCAATGTAACGGCGATCTCTAATATTCGCAAGGTCAATGAAAATGCGTCGCAGATTGCAGACCATTCTATGTCCAGCCTGACCGAGTTAAGCGTGATCCGGGAACAGGTGCAGGAGTTACATAGCCTGGGGTTATCCCATGCGGTGGCGATCCATTCTGATGCCATGATTGATACCGTCAATACGATTAAGACGAAGGAGGCGGAACTGGCAGAGAATCTTGCAAATTATAAAAAATATCTGGATGAAGGCGACCAGCAGTCCTATGAGGATATGCAAGCGCAGTTTGACCAGCTGAAACTGGCTTTGCAGCGGGTATGCGCATTCAGTGCGAATGTAAAGCAGTCAGCCGCGAATACGGCGGCAAGCACTGAGGTTGCCCCTTGTGTGGATGCGGTTTTAAACGATATCGGGGTTATCGAAGAGCATGCGAATCAGGCGGCGCAGGAAGCAAGGGCCCATCTGTCCAGCGTTTATTCGTTCAGCCTTAAGGCAACCAGTATTACCATCGCTGTCAGCCTGCTTGCGATTGTATATGCGGTTTTCAGTGCGAACCGCCATGTGCTGCGTCCGATTACAAAGACGGAAAAAGAATTGTCAGATATGATCCACGGCATTGATCAGAAGGAGGGCGACCTGACCAAACGTGTCAGCATCTGGTCGAATGATGAAATCGGCGCGCTTGGTGAGGGGATCAATATTTTTCTGGAAAAACTGCAGAGTATTTTTCGGATTATTACGGACAATTCACAGAAAATGGATGCCGTGGTATCAGAAGTCATGGACAATGTAACCACATCCAATAACAGCGTATCCGAAATGTCCGCCCTGACCGAAGAGCTGTCCGCGACGATGGAAGCGATCGCGAACAATGCGCAGACGATCAGCAACAATGCGGAGTCTGTCAGCGAAGAGGTGTCAAGCATCGCGGAGCATACAACGCAGGTGAACGATTATTCGAAAAAGATGAAGGTCCATGCAGACCAGATGGCAGGCAAAGCACGCAGCAATATGGAAACGACCAGCGTGAAGATTACGGAGATCCTCGCTGTCCTGAACCAGGCGATTGAAAACAGCAACAGCGTGGATCAGGTGAACACGCTGACCGGCGATATTTTAAATGTTGCAAGCCAGACAAACCTGCTTGCGCTGAATGCTTCCATCGAGGCGGCAAGGGCAGGGGAAGCGGGCAAAGGCTTTGCGGTAGTTGCGGGTGAGATCAGCCAGTTAGCAGCGGCTACCCGGGAATCTGCGAATAATATCCAGCGGATTAATGTCATCGTGACCGAGGCGGTGCATAATCTGGCAGATCATGCAAAGAGCCTGGTCGCTTATATGAATGAGTCCATCCTGCCGGAGTTTGAAGCGTTTGTGGCTACCGGGGATGAGTATAAGCAAAATGCTACTTATATTGAAGAAGTGATGCAGGAATTTAAGATGAAGACGGATTCCCTGGAAATAGCCGTGGCAGAGATCGCGGATTCGATCCATACGATCAGCATTGCGATTGATGAAGGCGTGACCGGAGTGAGCGGTACGGCTGAAAATATGCAGGTGCTGGTAACGGATATGGACAGTATCAATACGCAGATGGGTGAAAATAAGGGGATTGCTTCCAAGCTTAAGCATGAGACGGAGATCTTTACAAAGCTGTAAGCCGGTATGATTTAAGGAGAAACACAATGTCACTACAATTTATTTTCGGCAATTCCGGCAGCGGGAAATCGGACTGGCTGTATACATATGTCCTGCAGCAGGCGGAAAAGTACCCGCAGAAAAATTTTCTGTTCCTTGTGCCAGAGCAGTTTACGATGCAGACGCAGAAGGAATTTGTCGCAAGGCATCCGCAGCATGCGATTTTAAATATTGATGTGCTGAGCTTTCAGCGGCTGGCTTACCGGGTGTTTGATGATCTTGGCATGATGGATTTTGTCGTTTTGGAAGAGACCGGTAAAAATCTGGTGCTGCGCAATGTCGCGTCCGCCAGGCAGGCGCAGCTTGGGCTGCTGGGGGGCAATATGCGCAAGACCGGCTATATCAGCGAGGTCAAATCGCTGATTTCCGAGCTGACGCAATACCATGTGTCGCTGGAGGAGCTGGAACAGGTGCGGGATCTGCTGGAACAAAAAAACGCGCTCTGGTACAAGCTGAATGATATTGCAACGCTTTACCGCGGCTTCCAGGAATTTCTGGAAGGGCGGTATATTACGGCGGACGAGATTATCAACCTGCTGACAAAGGTGGCGCCGGAATCGCAGATGCTGCGGGGCAGTGTCGTTGTGCTGGACGGATATACCGGATTTACGCCGGTGCAGAATGAGTTTTTGGAAGAGCTGCTCGGGCTGGCGGAGTGTGTACATGTAGCGGTTACGATGGATGCGCGGGAGCCGGTCTATGGCAGGCCGGAGATCTCGGACCTGTTTTATCTGAGCAAACAAACGGTCTGGTCGCTGCAGGAGATTGCCAGGCGCAGGCGGGCAGAGCTGCTGGAGCCGGTTGTGCTCGGGCATGGGCAGGGGAAGCGTTATGCAAACGCGCCTGCGATCTTTCATTTGGAGCAGAACCTGTTCCGCAGGCGCCCGGCAAAATATGAACAGGACCAGGAACAAATCCGGGTTCTTTGCATGTTCCAGCCGAAAAATGAGCTGCGGTTTGTAGCGGGGGAGATCCGCAGGCTGGTGTCGCAGGAAGGATACCGGTACATCGACCTGGCGGTTGTGACCGGGGATGTGCCGATGTATGCCAATTATGCGGAAGAGATTTTTGCGCTGTATGAGATCCCGCTGTTTATCGACCAGAAGAAAAATATCCTGTTCCATCCGATGATCGAGCTGGTGCGCGCGGTGCTGGAGATGGAGACGGCGGATTATTCCTATGAGAGCGTGATGCGGTATTTCAAAAGCGGCTTGAGCGGCATGGATACCGATACGGTCGATTTGATGGAAAACTATGTACTGGCGTATGGCATCCGGGGATGGAGCCGTTATAAAAAAAGCTGGGTGCGTCCGGCGAAGTGGCTGGAAGAGGCGGAGCTGCAGCAGCTGAATGA
This sequence comes from uncultured Eubacterium sp., assembly GCA_947564835.1. Classification (GTDB taxonomy): domain Bacteria; phylum Bacillota; class Clostridia; order Lachnospirales; family Lachnospiraceae; genus Eubacterium_J. The sequence continues at coordinate 10,384 of CANOET010000047.1, forward strand.
AGCAAGGGAAGCATTTGTGGATTGTTTTTTGCCGCTTCATAAGGCTTTTCATAAAAAAGGCGCGACCGTGCGGGAGATGACAGCGGCATTGCAGGAGCTGCTTGTCCGCCTGCACCTGCAGGAGCAGATCGAATGCCAGAGGGAACAGTTTGAAGCGGACGGGCTGCTGGCGCAGGCAAAGGAGAATGAACAGATCTACGAGATCGTCATGGAGCTGTTTGACAAAATGACGGAGCTGCTTGGCGACGAGCCGGTGTCGCGCAAGGAGTTTGGCGAAATTCTGGACGCCGGGTTCGAGGCATCCAAGGTAGGGATTATTCCGCCGGGGTATGACCGGGTGCTGTTCGGAGATATTGAACGGACCAGGCTGGAGCATATCCGGGTGCTGTTTTTTATCGGCGTCAACGACGGCATTATCCCGAAAAAGGAGACAAGCAGCGGCATCCTTTCCGAATTTGAGCGGGAAAAGCTGGCAGGGCTTGACCTGCCGCTGGCGCCGACTGCGCGGGAAAAAGCGTTTATCCAGAAATTTTATCTGTATTTAAATCTGACCAAGCCTTCGGACAAGCTGTACCTGACCTGTTCCCAGGCCGGGCAGGAAGGCGAAACAAGACGGAAATCGTATCTGGTCGGGGCAATTTTAAAAATGTTTCCAAAGATGCGTATGGAGACGCCGAAAGAAGATCTGACGGCCACTGCACGCAGCAGCATCCAGTATTTTTTAAGCGGGCTGGCAAAGGCGAAGGAAAACGAGGCGTCCGAAACATGGAAGGCGCTCTATGCCTGGTATCTGCAGCAGGAGCCGTGGGCGGAGACGGTGCAGGATTATGTCAGCGCAGCATTTTTTGTACATCGGGATTCCAGGCTCAGCGCGGACATTTGCCGCCGCCTGTATGGCATGGTGCTGGAAAATTCGGTTACACGGCTGGAACAGTTTGCCGGCTGTGCATTCGCGCATTTCCTGCAGTACGGCCTGAGGCTGACGAAGCGGCAGCTGAGTGAATTTGAACCGATAGATTTCGGCAGCATTCTGCACGAGGCGCTGGAGCAATTTGCCAGGCGCATGCAGGCGGCAGGAGACGACTGGTTCCATTTGACACAGGAAAAGCAGCGGCAGTATGCCAGGGAAGCCATTGAGCTTGCGATCGCTTCCTGCCAAAATACCGCGTTAGCAGACGGGGAACGTAACCTCTACCTCGTGCGCCGGATGGAAAAGGTGTTAAACCGCACCGTGGATGTACTGGGATACCAGATCCGCAGCGGCAGCTTTGTGCCGGAAAATTATGAGGTAGCGTTCCAATATGTGGACAAGCTGGACGCGATTCATTTTACACTCAGCGAAGAGGAAAAGATGCGGCTGCGCGGCAGGATTGACCGGATGGACCTCTGGGAGCGGGAGCATGAGGTTTATGTACGGGTGATTGATTATAAATCCGGAAACACAAGTTTTCAGCTGCTGTCGCTGTATCATGGGCTGCAGCTGCAGCTGGTCGTGTATCTGAATGCGGCTATGGAGCTGACGCGCAGGAAATATCCCGGAAAAGAAGTCCGCCCGGCAGGGATCTTTTATTACCACATCGATGATCCGCTGCTGGATACGGACGAAGAGGAATCAGAGGAAGAGATCCGGGAGCAGATCTTTGAAAAGCTCAAGCTGGACGGCTACGTCAATGCGGACCCGCAGGTATACCGTGCGATGGATCATGAGATGCAGGCTGTGTCAAAGATTGTTCCGGTGACGGAAAATAAGGACGGGACCCTGCGCAAAAATTCCAAAGCGGCGACCGGGGAGCAGTTCGGCGTGATTTCGGAGTTTGTAAACCGCAAGATCGCACAGCTGGGGCTGCGTATGATGCGCGGGGAGATTGATGTGAATCCGTACGAGCTGGGGGATCAGACACCGTGCAGGTATTGCCCGTATCGGAGCGTGTGCGGGTTTGATGAAAAGATTGAGGGGTTTTCTTACCGCAGGCTGGAGAAATTTGACCAGGCGCAGGAGGTGCTGGAGAACATGAAGAGGGAGAATGAGAAGTAGTATCTGGACGTATCAGATAGTTTCGGAGGAGGAAATATGTCGGTTACATGGACAGAAGAACAGCAGCAGGTAATCGCTCTTAGAAACCGCAACCTGCTTGTCTCTGCGGCGGCCGGCTCCGGCAAAACGGCTGTTTTGGTGGAGCGGATCGTGCAAAAGGTGCTGGATGAAAGCCGCCCGGTGGATATCGACCGGATGCTGGTCGTAACTTTTACGAAAGCCGCGGCGGCAGAGATGCGCGAGCGTGTCAGCCAGGCAATCGAGAGGCGTCTGGAAGCGCAGCCGGATCATAACAGGCTGCAGCGGCAGGCGACATTGGTGCTGAATGCACAGATTACAACGATTGACAGCTTCTGCCTGTACGTTGTGCGCAATTATTTTCAGACGATCGGCCTGGAGCCTTCCTTGCGGATTGCGGACCCGGGGGAGCTGCAGCTGCTAAAAGCGGATGTGGCGCAGGAGGTGATGGAGCAGTGCTATCAGGAAAAGTCCGAAGGCTTCCTGCGCCTTGCCGACCGCTATGCGACGGCGAAAAGCGATGCGGCGCTGGTTGATTTTATGCTGCGGATGTATGATTTTTCGCAGAGCTATCCGTGGCCCGGGGAGTGGCTGGCGTCGCTGCCCGGCTATTATCAGCTGGAGGATGCGCAGGATCTGGACAGGCAGGAATGGATGCAGGGGCTTTGCGGTTATCTGGGGCATCTGGCCGCTGATTTTCAAAGGCAGATGGAAGCCGCAAGGGCGCTTTGCTGCGATGAGGACGGCCCGCAGATGTATCTGGCAGCGGTAGAGGATGACCTGGCGCAGCTGGAAGGGTTATGCGCCTGCAAAAGCTATGCGGATTACAGCGAAAAGCTTTCGGAGCTGCATTTTACCAGGCTTGGGGTGAACCGGAAATATGAGGGCAGCAAGGAAAAGCAGGAGCTGGTGAAAAGCATCCGAAAGACGGTGAAGGATGCTTTGGGCAAGGTGCAGCAGTCGTATTTTTATCAGGATGTGGAACAGATGCTTTCCGATCTGCGTGATATCCTGCCGGATGTGGAAGCGCTGGCGCAGCTGACGCGGGCATTTGCAAAAGCATTCCAGGCAAAAAAGGAAGAACGCAGCCTGATGGATTTTTCGGATATTGAGCATTATGCGCTGGATATTCTGGTTGACGCTAAGACGAAAGAGCCGACCGCGGCTGCAAAGGAGCTGCGGGAAACCTTTGAAGAGATTATGATTGACGAGTACCAGGACAGTAATTATGTGCAAGAGACGATTTTAAAAGCGGTGTCCAGGGAAGCGCTTGGGGAGAATAATATTTTTATGGTCGGAGACGTCAAGCAGAGTATTTACCGCTTCCGCCTGGCGCGCCCGGAGCTGTTTATCGCCAAGTATCAGGCATATACCAAAGAAGAAAGCAGTTGCCAGAAAATCGACCTGCATCAAAATTTCCGCAGCCGGACGGAGGTTGTGGAAGGCGTAAACCGGATTTTTTACCAGATTATGCATGAAGACCTCGGAAATGTGGAATACGATGCACAGGCAGCGCTTTACGCAGGCGCGTCATATCCGGCAGCCGCAAATCCGGATCTGTTTGCCAGTGAACTGCTGTTAGCGCAGGCGTCGCAGGAAGAGCTGGCGCAGGCGGACGCGGGCAGCTGGCAGGAGCTGGAAGCACGCATGGCTGCGGCACGTATCCGGGAGCTGCTGGAAACACAGCTTGTCACCGACCGGGAGACCGGGCAGCTGCGCCCGGTGCGTTACCGCGATATTGTCATTTTGCTGCGCAGCCTTACCGGGTGGGCGGATACGTTTTTAAAAGCGCTGACAGAGGCAGGCATTCCGGCGCATACGGCGTCCCAGACCGGATATTTCAGTACGGTAGAAATTCAGACGATCTTAAGCATGCTTTCGCTGCTGGATAACCCGCTGCAGGACATTCCGGCTGCTGCCGTGCTTGCGTCGCCGATCGGCGGGATGAGCGGGGAAGAGCTGGCACAGATCCGGGCAGCCAGTAAAGAGCATTTTTATTTCCTGGCGCTGCAGGAATACGCGCAGTATGGAAGCGGGCAGGCGGAACGCGCGGATCAGGAACAAGCAGAGCCCCATGCGGAGAAAAAGGATGGCAGACACAGGCCGGCCGGCGGGGAAGCTCTGCCGGCGGAGGAAGGCCGGCTGCGCCAAAAAGCGGTTTCTTTTCTGGAAATGTATGACAAGCTGCGCCGCCTGACTGCATATACGCCGATTCACACGCTGATCCAGACCGTACTGCAGGAAACTGGATACGCCTCTTATATTCAGGCAATGCCCGCAGGCGCACAGCGGCGGGCGAATGTAGATATGCTGCTGGAAAAAGCGATTGCCTATGAAAAGACAAGCTACAAGGGCCTGTTCCATTTTGTACGCTACATTGAAAAATTAAAAAAATACGAGGTAGATTTCGGAGAAGCGGATATCACAAGCGAAAACGAAGACGTCGTACGGATCATGAGCATTCATAAAAGCAAAGGGCTGGAATTTCCGGTCGTCTTCGTCAGCGGCACAGGCAAGCAGTTTAACAGGCAGGATACCCGCAGCCGCCTGATCCTCCATCCGGAGCACGGGATCGGCCTGGATCATATTGACACGGAAAAAAGAATCCGCAGGCCCGGATTTATCAAAAAAATCCTGGAAAATGAAATCGGGATGGAAAATCAGGGAGAGGAACTGCGGGTCTTATATGTAGCGCTTACCAGGGCAAAGGAGAAGCTGATACTGACCGGATCCGTCAAAGAAGCGCCAAAGCCGCCGCAGGAAGGCATGCGGGATATGGGCAGCCCCATGGATTATTACACAAGATACCACGCGGCCTCTTACCTGGACTGGATATATCCTGTCATAGCAAAAGACCCGGCATACCGGCTGCGTATCTATCATCCAAAAGATTTACAGCTGCAGGAGGCAGTAGAAACAGCTATAGAAAAATTAAATTACCACCAGGTAAAAAACCTTTACAAAACCGCAGACCAAAAACAATACAAGCAGCTGGACGCAAAACTGTCCTGGATCTACCCGTTTGCATCCGATACCGATTTAAAGACAAAAATCTCCGTAACGGAACTGAAACACCGCCAGGAAATGGTTCTGGAAGAAGATACGCCGCCCCAGGCAGAATGGTTCCCAAAAGGAGAAAAGACAAAGGCCCAGGGGGCTTTACGCGGGAGCGCTGTGCATAAGGTCATGGAAGAAGTAGACTTTGTACAGAGCATCCAGAGCAAAAACCGCACCGCCGATATCCGTACACAAATCGACCAGATGCTGGCCAAAGGGCATATTACCCAGGAAATGAAAGAGCTTGTAAACCCCCGCATGCTTGCCCGGTTTTTAAATACGCCGCTTGCGGCACGCATCGCCAAAGCGCAGCAGCGCAGCGAATTGTACAAGGAACAGCCCTTTGTCATGGGTATTCCGGCTTCCCGTGTATATGAGGGGGCGAGTGAAGAACTGGTGCTGATCCAGGGGATTGTGGATTTGTACTGGGTCGAGGATGGGGAACTGGTGATTCTGGATTATAAGACGGATGCAGTGTCCGGGGAACAGCAGCTGACAGAACGTTATAAAGTGCAGCTGGATTTGTATGGGGAAGCGCTGGAGAGGGCGACGGGGAAGAAAACGAAGGAGAAGGTGATTTATTCCTTTTCTTTGCAGAAGGCGATTGAGATTTAGGGGATTGGCAATAAGTGAGTGCCGAAAGATTTTGGGTAGCCGGGGGGTGTGGCTGGCTGGACGACTTTGTAGGCTGTGGCCGGGGGATGGGGTGGCCGGAGGGGGTGTGGCTGGCCGGACGACTCTGCGGGCTGTGGCCAGGGGACGCGCCGGGAGACACACCTTGGGCGGATTCCCAGTCCACATCCCGCAGAGCCGTCCGGTAAGCCACACCCCCAGTCCACATTTAAGGAATTTTAGAAATCATAAGTAAAGGAGAATAAACAAATGCGCATAATCCTTGCTTCAGCATCACCCAGAAGGAAAGACCTTTTAAAGAATTTATTTCAAACCTTTGAGGTCATCCCCGCCACAGGCGCTGAAACCTACACAAAAACCCATCCGCCTGATATCGTACAGCAGCTGGCCTTACAAAAAGCCGCAGAAGTCGAACAAAAATTCTGCGGCAGCTTTCCGGCCGATGCAGAAACCCGCATAAATACCGATGCCTGCCTGTCTGCCAATTCCTGCGGCAATGAAGACTATCTGGTGATCGGAGCCGATACCATCGTAGTTTCGGAAGGCCGTATTTTAGGGAAGCCGCGCAATGCTTCCCACGCCGCAGAAATGCTGCATTCACTTGCAGGAAATGTGCATCAGGTCTACACAGGCGTTGCCCTGATCCTTTCGATGCAGGGCAGGCGCCAGTGCTTGGAATTTGCAGAATGTACCCATGTACGGTTTTATCCGATGACGGAGGAAGAGATCGAAGCCTATATCAGAAGCGGTGAACCGATGGACAAAGCAGGCAGTTACGGGATACAGGGAATGGGCGGACGGTTTGTGCAGGGTCTGGACGGGGATTATCAAAACGTCGTTGGCCTTCCGGTTGCAAGGCTTTATCAGGTTTTCAAGAAAATTAAAGATTTTCCATTGCCTTTTTGATGATTTTCTACTATGATAAAAAGGGCAGAAAAAAATGGGTTACGAAATTGGCGTACTCAGAAAAAGGGAGGAAGGACGAAAGATGAATCAGTATGATGAAATATGCCTGAACTATTTTTTGAAACATCAGTCCCAGCTGTTCCGCGAGGAAGTTGCTTCCACGCAGGAAGAAGCGGAGGAATTTCTGGAAGACTGCCTTGCCGTAGTCCTGAACAGCCTGCAGGAAGTCAAAGACTATCTGGATGAAAGCGGTGCGGATGTCATGGATATGAGTCTGAAAGAAATTGAAGAGGCCAGCGAAGTATTTTCCCTTCCGGACGGAAGATATCTGGTTGTTGAGGTTTGACATGAAAAAAAAGACAACAAAGAGGATTGTGGCTGCAGTCTGTGCGGCAGCATTGTCAGGGTGCCCCGCTGCCGGCTGCAGTAAAGGCGACCCGCTCCATGTCCAGCAGATTTTAGCAAAGCCGGTGTTAAAAGTGGACGGGGAGAGCTATTCCCTTTCGGAAGCCAAAGTATACCTGGTTAATTATCAGAACTTATATGGAAATGTAGCCGGTGTGGATCTGTGGCAGCAGGAAAGCCAGGAAGGTATGCTGGAGGAGTATATCAAAAATCTGACCATCGCGCAGCTGAACAAGATTCTGAGCATGGATTCCCTGGCAAAGAGCAGGGGAATTGCGCTGGAAGAAGAAGAGATTGCGGGGGTGCAGAAAGCGGCAAAAGCTTATTATGAGTCCTTAAATGATACAGAGCTTGCCTATCTGGAAGTGAAAGAAACAGATATACAGAAATTATATGAAGATTATGCCCTGGCGCAAAAGCTCTATAAATCGCTGACGGTCGGTATAAACAGTGAAGTCAGTGATGATGAGGCACGTATTATGGATGCAATGCAGATTGTAGTATCTGAGCCGAAGAAGGCAAGGGAGATTAAAAAAGCCCTGGCGGCGGGAGGTGATTTTCAGACACTGGCTGGTTCCTATAACGAAGCGGATGAAGTCAAGATCCAGTTTGGACGAGGCGAGCTGCCGCAGGAAGTGGAGAAGGCAGCTTTTGCACTGGATAACGGAACGGCCACCAGCAGTATCAAAACGGAGAAAGGATACTATTTTATTTATTGTGTAAACAAGTTTAATGAAGAATTGACGGATGCCAATAAGGTGAAGATTGTACAGAAACGGGAGAAGGCAGCCTTTGGGGATGTGTATGATGCCTATAACAGGACGATCTCCAAAAAAATGTATCAGGATAACTGGGACAGCCTTCAGGCGAAGCGGTCGGAGGAGATGCCTACGGATAGTTTTTTTGCAGTTTATCAGGAATATTGCGGGGAGTTGTTTTCGTAGGGGACGGTCGTAAGTTTATGGACCTGTCTTGCTGGTTTGAATCTTTGGGAGTGCTTTGTAAAAGTCTGCGGCATAAGCTGCTGTGTTTTTGGATTTTGCAAGGCACTCCCAAAGATTTATGTGCAGAAAATGGGTTTCCAATCAGGGGATATTGCTAACCGAACGACTCTGCGGGCTGTGGGCAGGGAATGCGCCGGGAGACACACCTTGGGCGGAC
>CANOET010000048.1 GCA_947564835.1 uncultured Eubacterium sp.
GCCCTGGCTAAACGCCAGAAGCTAAAGGCGCCGCTGGGCTCCGCCCCTGATTTAGCCCGCAGAGTCGTCCGGTTAGCCACATCCCCTGTCCACACCCGCAGAGTCGTCCGCTTGCCACATCTCCTGCCATCAAAAAACTTTACTGGATTTTTCCCAAAGACTGTGCTATAATTCATACAACGAACACGAATACGTGCTGCAAAACCCCGCCCCGCGTTTTGCAGTATTTTTTGAGGATAAAACTATGAAAATAGCAATTTGCGACGACAGTATGAAGGATTTGATCTTACTAGAAGGGCTGCTTGAACAATACCAACAATTAAATCCAACTGCAGACTTTCAAGTAGAAAAATTTTCAAACTCCTCAGAGCTGCAAACGAAAATACAGCAAAAAGAACTGGCAGATATTTACATTTTAGATATCCTGATGGCTCAGGCCACCGGTATTGACCTTGGTAATGAAATCCGTAAAAACAGCTGCGAAAGCGCCATTATTTATATTACCTCATCTGATGATTATGCATTGGATGCCTTTCAGCTCCACGCAGTCCGGTATTTACTAAAGCCCGTGCAGGAAAGCCTGTTTTTTGAAGCGCTCGATTATGCGTTTTCCTATGCGGACCTGAAAAAAGGTCCGATGTACCCGATTAAAACGAAAAACGGTCTGCAGTCGGTTCCTTGTTCCAGGATTGAATATGTGGAAAATGCTTCCCGGATGTTAAATGTCCACCTGACAGACGGCCATATCATTACCAGCATTTTTATCCGCAAATCCTTTGAAGATGAGCTGGGGGAGCTGCTGCATAACAAATGCTTTCTGCAGGTACATAAATCGTTTTTAATTAATTTAAATCATGTGAAAAAACTGGACGGTAATAATATGATTATGAGCAGCGGCGATTATATCCCGATCAGCAAGAAAAATACGGCAAATGTAAAAAGACAGTATCTTTTGTTTGTCTCCGAACAGTACCAATAGGAAGGAATCTGTCATGGCCTATTTTAGTAATGTTTCCTATATGATCAGCCATCTGTTTCTCATGCTGTTTTTATATCTGTTTATTACACACCGCTACAGTAAAACCGCTACCAGATGGATTTGCTTTGCCTCTTTTATGATTCTGACGGTAACGGACTGTGTAAAGTTGAATCTGTATCCTGACAGCGACGTATGTTATTTTTTTGTAACGATTTTCCAGATTACCGTAACGCAGTCGACGGGGATCCTGATTTCTAAAAAGAGAAATACAAAAGTGCTGTTTATGGGACTCAGCGCTTCCAACTATGTCATTATCGGAAGCGTTTTTGCAGCTATCCTGAATATTTATACGGGCCAGATGTTTCCGGCGCTGGCGGTAAGTATTGCGGTACATATTATATTGCTGTATATCCTCTATCTGAATATCCACGAGATCTGGATCCGGCAGTATGAAAAGGAATATACCAAAGGCTGGTGGAAGCTGTGCCTGATCCCGGTATTTTTTTACTGCAGCTTTTCTTTTGTCGCTTTTTTTCCGCGCACGCTTTACGAAGATCCGGAAAATATCCCTGGCATTCTGTTTTTTACCATGACCATGCTTGTCTCTTATGTCGTCGTGCTGCAGTATGTCGAGACAGAGGCGGACCAGAAAAACATTTATCTGAAAAATGTGTTGTTTGAGTCCTATATCAAAGGTCTGGAAAACCAGTTTTACCTGGTCGAGCAGTCGGAGCAGAACCTGAAAATCATGCGCCATAATATGCGCCATTTTTCCAGTATGATCGGCCATTTGCTGGACCAGCAGGAATACGATGAAATCCGCAGGACTTTGAGCTATATCGATGATGTGACGGACGAAAATAAAATTGAAAAATACTGCAGCAACCTGATGGTTAATACGATTATTTCAAAAATGATGAAACGGGCCGCTTCATATGCCATTCACGTCCACCTGGACGTTGCCGTCGATAAAGAGATCCCGGTCAATACTTATGAATTTGCAGCTGTCATTGCAAACCTGTTTGAAAATGCGCTGATCTGTGTAAAAGATTTCCCTCCCAGCGAACGTGCGGTAACGGTCAAGATCCACTGTTCGCAGGAGCAATTATTTATTCAGACCAAAAACGCATACAAAGGAGAAATTACTTTTGACTCCCAGACGGGCCTTCCCAAAAGCAAAAAAGGGGAAAACCACGGCCTTGGCATGCAGAGTATCCTCGCATTTTCAGACAAAATCGACGGCGCCATTGACTGCTTTTGCGAAAACGGAATCTTTCATATGATCCTGTTTGCAAAATTTTAACCGTTTTGATATAAGGCGGCAACCGCTTTTGCAGCCTCCCGGATTTCCAGATTTTCCACATCAATGGTTTTATGGGCACAGGCTTCATACAAAGGCCCCCGGCTGTCCATCAGCTCCCTGAGCGTCTGTCCGGGCTTCATGACCACACCCCGCTCCTGCAGATCTCCCAGGCGCTCTTTCAGGCTCCCGTAAGACAGCCTTAGATAGACAACCATGGAAATGTCCCGCAGATGTTCCATTGCTTCTTTTCCGTAAACCGCACTGCCGCCTGTAGCAATCACAGTCCGGCTGACGGTAAGCCCTGCATGGACTTCGTTTTCGATTTCCAAAAATCCATCCTCCCCATAAGCAGAAATCAGTTCGTGCAGCAGCTTTTGGGTCTGCTCCTGGATCACAAGGTCGCTGTCCAGAAAACGGTAGCCCAACAGCTTCGCAAGGACAACGCCAACCGTACTTTTTCCGGCACCAGGCATGCCGATCAGAGTGATATTTTGTTTGTTCATAATAGTTTTGCCTTTCTTTTTCGTCATTGCCTTATTATAACCGCTTTTTTCCGGTTTTTCAAACACAGGATTGCATTTTAGCCGGATTTGGAATACAATACTGGTAACAATTCAGACAGGAGGAAAACTATTATGAAACGCATCAGCCGTTTTTTATTTTGTCTGCTGCCGCTGATCATCACTATCATCCTGCAGAACCTGATCAGCATTCCAATCTGCGGCATCACTGCCATTGCACTTGCGTTAAAAAACCAGCATACCGGCATTTCATTTGACGAATTGCTCAACGAGCTGTTCTCTGTATGGTCCACCGGCCCTTTTATTATTTTCGTCTCCATGGCATATGCCATTGCCGCACTGATCATCTTCGGGTTCTGGTACCGGAAAAAAATAGCTCCCACGCAGGAACGGATTGCCGTCAAATCCGCCTTCAACCCATGGATCGTATGCTCTTTGCTCCTGCTGTCCATCGGGCTGCAGTACGTGATCTCTTACCTGATGAATTTTATCGGAATGCTGCGGCCGGACTGGATGCAGTCGTATTCAGACCTGATTGATACAGCGGGAATCAGTACTCCTTCAGCGCTCACGCTCTTATATGCCGTTATCATTGCTCCGATATCCGAAGAGCTGATCTTTCGGGGAGTGACATTCGGCTACGCCAAAAAAGCGCTTCCGCTCACAGGCGCCGTCTGCCTGCAGGCAGTTTTATTCGGGATCTTCCATTTAAATATGATCCAGGGCATTTACGCTGCTTTTTTAGGGCTGTTTATCGGCTATCTGTGCGAAGCAGGCGGTTCCATCGCAATACCGGTCCTGTTCCACGCCTTTTTTAACACGTTCGGCTCTTTGGCAAGCGCAAGTATGTACTATCATATGGAACAGCCGTTTTTCTTCCTGCTCTGGCTGACCATCGGCGTGCTGCTGACTTACGGCGGTATATTTATGTTCCAGCACGGCATCCGGGTACGTGATTTCCAGCCAGATGATGACAACATTTAGGTTCTTAAAAGCGATTTCTTGCGCAAAATGGCAAAATTTTCATTCCAGGCGACAAAATTGACATTGTGTTGCGTTTTTTCTTCCCAAATTATCTTGGTTAGCCGGGGGATATGGCTAATCAGAATCTTTCGGGAAAGCCCTCAAAATGCAACACAATGTCAAAAGTGTTTCTTTTCTGGTTTATCCAGGTTAGGCATACATGTCACCAATGGACACAGGCGTCTTTATCTGGCTGGTTAAGTATTTACCAAAACCTTCCGATAATCCAATCAGTACAAGGATTGTAAGACAATGAAAGACCACGGACGGTAGATTCATCAGGGAGGTTGTAGATATGATTATTGCATCCAGCGCGGTAAAAATGAACGCGCAGAGAAACTTCCGCTCTATGTCCATGTGGAGCGCCAATGTAGGATTTGTAAGGCAGCTATCCAATACTGCCTCTTCCTCCGTAAAAAACAAAGTCAGCCGGGATCCGGACAAAAACCCAAAACAGCAGAGCCTGCCGGACTCGCAGGCTGACCTGATGGCACGTTTTTCCCAAAGCCGCAGTATCCGCGGATCCGGACTGGAAAACATGCGCGGGCTGCGGGCGATGCACCAGATCCGCAGACAATCCATCGGCTACATGCTGCACCAGATGTTCTGGAGAGGCAGCCAGCAGCTGGACCCGCTCTCAGCTCTGTTTAACGATTATTCCGGCGGCAGCATATTTTCCTTCGGACAGCAGACAAGTTATTATGAATCTGAAAAGACCAGCTTCGCGACCGAAGGCAAAGTCGTAACAGCATCCGGAAAGGAAATCAATTTCAATGTAGAAGTATCCATGTCACGGTCTTTTTATGAGCAGACCTCTTCCATCATCGATATGAGCGCTGTCAGGCTGACCGATCCGCTGGTCATCAACCTGGACACAGATGCCGTATCCGTCTCTGACCAGAAATTCTATTTTGATCTGGACGCAGACGGCCACCAGGAGCAGATTTCCCGCCTGAATGCCGGCAGCGGATTTCTGGCGCTGGATAAAAACGGCGACGGCATCATCAATGACGGCAGCGAGCTGTTTGGCACGGCAAGCGGAAACGGATTCGCAGATCTGGCCCAATATGACCAGGATGGCAATGGATGGATTGACGAGGCAGATGAAATCTTTGATAAGCTGCTGATCTGGCAAAAAGATGAAAACGGCAACGATATTCTGCGCGGACTGGGCGCGGCAGGCGTCGGGGCGATTTATCTTGGGAATGTGGATACGGAGTTTTCCCTGAATGCGCAGGCGGATAATAAGACGAATGCGGTGGTGCGGCAGACGGGGATGTTTTTGTATGAAAATGGAAATGCGGGGACTGTGCAGCAGATTGATCTGGCACAGTAGCGTGCTGCTTGGAGCGGGGCGGCAGAATTGAGTTTTTTTGGCGGGAGGATGTGGATAACCGGCGCGTCCCCTGGCCACCGCCCGCAGAGGCGTCCGATTATCCACATCCCCCTGGCGTCCGCATTGCACCTTCCCGGATCCGCGGATCTATCCACGCATTCACCACCTGCTCCGCCATACTGCAAAAGATCACCAGCGCCCCCGACAGCATACACAGCACCATCAAAAGGTTATAATCCTGATACCGCGCACTTTCATAAGAAAGAGTCCCCAGCCCCGGATATGAAAATACCGTCTCTATCAGATACGTCCCGCCCAGCATATGCGGCACGGAAACTGCCATCAGGCTTAAATAAGCAGGCAGTGCATTCCGCAGGCAGTGCCGGAACATCACGCTGCGTTTTGTCAAGCCCTTTGACCTTGCAAACCATACGTAATCTGCCCGTACCTCTTCCAGTATCCGGTCGCGTACCAGATATGCATAATACCACAGATGGCTGCATACAACAGCTGTCAGCGGAAGGATCAGATGCCGGATCCGGCTGGATAGGTCATTCTCCCGGCCTACGGCATAGGCGCCCCCGCTTGGAAGCCATTTCAGATATACTGCAAAGAACAGAATCAGAAGAAAGGACAGCCAAAATTCTGGTATGCAGCTGGCCGCTACTCCTGCTTTGCAGATCAGCCGGTCTGCCAGGCGGCCTTCATGCCAGGCGCACAGGATTCCAAGCAGCGGTGCCAGGATGAACACAATCAGAAACCCAGTCCCGCCTAACAATAACGTATTTCCGGCACGTTCCCGGATAACTTCCAGGACATCTGTTTTATATTTATAGGAAATTCCAAAATCCCCGTGCAATGCCTCTTTCAGCCAGTGTACATACTGTACGGTAAGCGGATCCTGCAGTCCAAGCCGTTCTTCTGCCTGTAAACGCTCTTTCTGGCTCATTTTTTCTGCGCGCTCCCCATAATAGGACACAAGCGGGTCGCCTGGCGCCAGCCTGGACAGATAGAAAACAACTGTTACCAGAAAAAAGATACTGAACAAAAAAAATAAAAGTTTTTTTCCAATATATAATATAAGCTTTTCCTGCTGCACTCTGATCACCCATCCTTCCGTACGTAATGTCCTCTGGCAGCCTGTATCCACTCTCCGTCAACGGAAAAATTCTGTTCTGCAGCTGTATCCTGCCGTTTCGCCCGCTCTTTTTCCGGATCGGGAATGGGAACGGCTGCCAGCAGCGCTTTTGTATACGGATGCAGCGGATTTGCGAACAGTTCCGCAGCTGGCGCACACTCTGCCAGCCTTCCCTTGTACATCACCCCGACCCTGTCGCATAAAAATTCTACCATCGCAAGGTCGTGTGCAATAAATAAAAAAGAAAATCCATGTTCCTTTTGTAAATGCTTGAATAAATTAATAATCTGTGCCTGCATGGATACATCCAAAGAAGAAACTGGTTCATCTGCCACCAGAAGCCTTGGCTCCATCGACAATGCCCTGGCAATGGCTACCCGCTGCCGCTGCCCGCCGGACAGTGCGTACGGATAGGCGTCCAGATAGCTTTCATCCAGGCCGGCATATTTCATCTGAAATGCTGCCTCGGCCCGCAGCGATCCTCTTTTTGGCGTGATTTTATGGATCTTCAGCGGTTCTGTTATAATATCATAGACTTTCATCCGCTGGTTCAGGCTGGAAGCAGAGTCTTGAAAAATCATCTGCCTGGTTTTTTGCAGCGTGTGCCTGTGCTTTTGAAACTCCATTTGATCTGAGCTTTTGATCCCCTGATACCAGATTTCGCCGCTCCACGGCTGGTACAGGTTCATAACGCAGCGCGCGACCGTTGATTTCCCGGATCCTGACTCTCCCACCAGTCCGAAAATCTCCCCTTTATAGATCTGAAACGAAACATCATCCACCGCACATACTGCTTCTTTTTTTGTTAGTGGAAATTGATAGCTTAAATGCCGCACATCCAGCAAAATGTCTTTTGGATTTATTGCCGCCTTGTTTCGTGTTTCGTGAATTTCTGTTTCATTCCCGCCGCTTAATCTTTGTTTTTCTGCAGCCGGATTTTGTTTCCCGGGTGAAATTGCTGTCTGCCAAAAGCCTGGTTTTGCGGGCAGCAGCCCAGATGCCCGCTGATCCAGCAGCCAGCTCGCTGCCTGGTGGGTCTTGCTGACCGGAAACATCGGCGGCTGTTTTTCATAGTCAATTCCCAGCGCATATTCGTTCCGGCAGGCAAACGCGTCCCCTTTCGGCGGAGACAGCAGCGATGGAGGCATGCCGGGGATCACCGGCAGCGTGTCCTTCCCTCTGGAATACAGCGGAAGCGAACGCAGCAGCCCCCAGGTATACGGATGCCTCGGATCTTTGTAGATTTCCTCCGCTGTGCCGGTCTCCACGATTTTCCCGGCATACATAACAGCGACGCGGTCTGCGATTCTGGCTGCAGCGCCCAGGTCGTGCGTGACAAATAATACCGCCATATTCCTCTTTTTCGCCAGATCTGCCAGCAGATCCAGAATTTTTGCCTGTGTCGTCGCATCCAGCGCCGTCGTCGGCTCATCCGCCAGCAAAAGCTCCGGTTCTGCCGCCAGCGCGGCAGCCAGCACAATCCTTTGGCGCATACCGCCGGAAAAATGATGCGGATACTGCCTGCTGCGCTCCAACGGCCGTTCAATGCCTAAAAGCCGCATCAGCTCCAGCGCCTTTTCCATCCGCGCCGCCCTGCCTGCCGACGGCTGATGCACACGGATGGCTTCTGCAATCTGCACACCGACCGGTATTGTCGGATTCAGGGAAGTCATCGGTTCCTGAAAAACCGCCGCAATCACAGCTCCCCGTATCCGGCACAGCTCCCGTTCCCCATATCCGCTGATATCTGTCCCGTGTATGCAGATACGGTCTGCCCGGATCTGCGCAGAAGACGGAAGAAGCTTTACGATGCTTTTACACATCACACTTTTCCCGCATCCGGACTCCCCTGCTACCGCCAGCACTTCTCCGGCTTTCAGCGAAAAACTGACATCCCGCACTGCCTGCACCTCACCGCGTGCCGTCCGGATGCTGACGGACAAATGCTCCACTTCCAACAAATCTGACATAAGCAACCCCGCTTCCTATACTGATTATTCCAGTGTCCAGTCCGCTACGTTCCAGAAAATTCCGACTCCGTGATGCCCCATTACCGTATCCGCTGAAATTCCCTGCACAGCCGCATTTGCCACATAATCCGCATCCACGTAGCATAAAAACGCAAACGCCGGATCCTTCGCCAGCTCCGTTTGAAACTGTGCATATGCTTCTGCCCGGACAGCCGGGTCATCGGACTGGCGTGCCTTTTTCAGATACCGGTCCACCTGCGGATTGGAATATCCGCTGTAATTTGCCCCTTTTCCGGTTCCGAACACCTTATACGTATGGTCATCCGCATCAAACGGGCTTCCCCAGCCGATCAGGTACGCCATCTGTCCTTCCCAGTCCACCTGAACCGGAATCTCAACCGTGCATTGAATCCCTGCTTCTTTCAGCTGCTGCGCCGCTGCCTGCGCCAGATCCGCCCGCACCTGGTCCCCTGCGCCGACACTCAGCACAAACCCGACCGTCTGCCCGTCCCGGACATAAAATCCATCGCTGCCCATCGTACATCCTGCCGCTTCCAATAGTTCCCGCGCTTTTGCCGGATCATATGCATAATGCTCCATGCCCTCATAATGATAGCGGTTACGCTGCAGCGGCCCGTAAGCCACCTCCCCCTGCCCGAGCAAAACCGCGTCCACCATCGCCTGCCGGTCAAGCGCATAGCAGACAGCAGGGATCAGATCCCTGTTCTCCTGCCAATATGCATGCTGAAAATTAAACATAATGCCGCGGTAATCCGACGTCTTCATATGATAACACTGATAATTTTCCCTTTCCTGAAACGCCTGTGCATCCTTCGGCGTCAGCAGCGCCAGATCCAGCTCGCCAGACTCCAGCTGCAGCGCCCTGGCATGGTCATCCGGCACGATTTTAAAAATAATCTGGTCAATCTGCGCTTCCCCTTTAAAATAATCCGGATTTTTCTCAAGTATCATCGCCTGCCCCGCATCCCAGCTCTTAAGCTTATAAGGCCCGGTACCGACCGGATTGCGGAAAAACGCCGATTCCTGCATATCCTCCCCGCGCAGCAAATGCTCCGGCAAGACAGCCATCGTCATATAATCTAAAAAAGCCGCATTCGGAGCTGCCAGCTGAAAAGCAATCGTATGGTCATCCAGCACTTGGATCTTTTGTATATCTTCATAATTCGGCGCATTTTCAGAATTATTTTGAGGATCTTTTATCGCTTCGATCGTAAACTTTACATCCTCTGCGGTAACATCCTGCCCGTCATGCCATTTCACGTGTTCCTCCAAATGAAAGGTATAGGTGTTCGTTTTTTCGTCAAACTCCCAGCTTTTTGCAAGACCCGCAATAACCTCGTTATTTCCGTTATGCGCTGTCAGCCCGTTAAACAAAAGGGCATTCAGCTCTCCGTGTTCGTCCATGGCCGGATTGATCCTTGTATAGTCCCCACTGCCGTAGACAAGTGTCGACGGTGCTTTACTGTCCGCATCTGCAGGCTCTCCGGAAGCGGAAGGAGCGCTGCAGGCTGTCAGCAGGAGGGTAAGTGCGAGTATGCACAGGCTCAAGATCTTCTTTTTCATTCTTTCGGTCTTTCCTTTCTAAAAAAGAAATAAGCATGCTGCAGCCCTGGCGGGTAATAGTGCCAAGATGCTGCAGGACATGGTGCTTTTTTCATAATCTGCTTTATTTTCTCATGATGGCTCCTGTTGTGCAAGCCTCCCTGGGGGTTATCGTTTGAACCAATCCATTTCCTCTCATCCTGCTGTTTTTACCTAACCTGGATGAACCAGAAAAGAAACACTTTGATTAGCCACATCCCCTGCCAGGCGCCAGCGATCACTTGACACCCTCTTTTTTTTCAGCTATCCTGTTAAAAAGCACCCATTTAAGCCAAAGGAAGTGAACATAAATGAAACGTTATTTTAACACCGAAGGTATCTGCGATCCCACACTGCACTACATGGTCAACCTTCACAGCCGCATAGAAAAAACCCGCCGCCTCCTGATAGACAAAGGAAAATATTTTGTCATCAACCGCGGCAGGCAATATGGCAAAACAACCATGCTCCATACACTTGCAGATGCCCTGAAAGAAGATTATTTTGTAATATCCATGGATTTTCAGCGCCTGAGCTCAGCAAACTTCAAAGATGAACCGGCATTTTGCAGGGCATTTGTTAAAATGCTGCTTGCTACTGTCCGGGATCTGCCGTTTGAAAACAAGGAAGCCCTGCTTTTACCGCTTACAGACCTTGGATACAGCAGTACGGAGGCCAGTCTGGATGAATTGTTTCTCCGGCTCAGTGACCTATGCAAAAATGCCTCCCGTCCGGTCGTAATGCTGATTGATGAAATCGACAGCGCTTCGGACAATCAGGTATTTCTCGACTTCCTTTCCATGCTGCGCGGATATTACCTGAACCGGAACAGCCATGCAATTTTTCACAGTGTCATCCTGGCAGGCGTTTATGATATCAAAAATTTGAAATTAAAATTAAGGCCGGGGAAACAGCATAAATATAACAGCCCCTGGAACATTGCCGCAAAATTTCAGATTGATATGAACTTTTCCACCGATGAGATCGCTGCCATGTTACAAGAATACGAAGCAGACCATCACACAGGAATGGATCTTCCAACCGCCGCCAAACAAATCAGCCATTATACCTGCGGATACCCCTATCTGGTATCTGCTGTGTGCCGGCTGTTAGATGAAGATTTACCGCAACACGAACAATGGGGAAGCGGTTCCTGCGTCTGGACAGCTGAAGGCATCACTGCTGCCGTCCATCTGCTGTTAAAAGAAAATACGCCTTTGTTTGACAGCATTGCAAAGCAATTGGATATGTATCCGGATTTAAAAGAAATAACGGAGCTTATTTTATATCAGGGAAAACAAATCCCCTTTAGCCCGATGGTAGTATCCATCCAGTTAGGCATGATGTTTGGATTTCTAAAAGAAGAAAATGGCTGTGCCGTAATAGCGAACCGTATTTTTGAAATGGCGATGCTGCAAATGTTCCTGTCAGAAGAATCTGCCCGAAGTGAAAGCTATTGGTATGGACAGCGTGACAAAAACCAGTTCCTTCAACACGGCCGTCTTAGGATGGATCTGGTATTGGAAAAATTCGTAGCTCATTTTACAGAGCTTTATGATGATAAAGACGAAGCATTTATAGAAAAATATGGCCGTAAATTTTTTCTTCTTTATTTAAAGCCAATTATCAATGGCACTGGTAACTATTATATCGAAGCCCAGACACGGGATGCAAAGCGGACAGATGTGATTGTAGACTATCGCGGGGAACAATTTATTATTGAACTGAAAATCTGGCATGGGAATGAATACCAGGAACGCGGCAGGGAACAGCTGTGCGGTTATCTGGATTACTTTGGGCTCCAAAAGGGGTATTTACTTAGTTTTCAGTTTCGTAAGAAGAAAAAACCTGGTATCCGTACGATTGAAATTGATGGACGAACAATTATAGAGGCGATTGTCTGATAGGTTACGCAACTTCGTATTTAGATATAGGAACGAATTTTTGCGTGATATGGTAAAATTTCAGATTGGGTGGCAGAAATTGATATTATATTATATTATATTGTATTTTTATTGGCTATGCGGACGCCGGGTGAGGGGGAAATGGCCTGGCTGGTTTTCACAGGCTTACATGAAACTGGATTTCAGATGCTAAAAAGCCCGCAGAGTCGTCCGCATAGCCACATCCCCTGGCTAACCAAGATCTCCCGGGAATCCAAAAAATGCAACACAATGTCAAAAGTATTTGTTTTTTGGGTCAATGCGAGCCAGATATTAGACAGAGAAACACTAAACAACAATCAGTTTTCCATTGCCCTTTTTCATCATCTTCCTATAATATTTCAAATCCCCGCTGCTTATTTTTCTGCTGACCGTAAGCTTCTTCATATTTTCCCATGGCATAAACGGAATCTCCAACTTCAGATTTCCCGAAAGATCTGCTTCTGCTAATACTTCATTCTCCGAATCCAACTCAAGGACTCTGAGGTTTTTTAGATGACGCAGATCCAGCTTGCGGATATTTCCATTATAATACATCAGACGTCTCAGCTTCGCTCCTTTAGGAGCCTGAAATGTTTCCGCATTTAAAACGGACATGCCTTTCTTTCTGTCAGGGGAAAAATACATTGTACGAAGTTCTTTTCCTATACTAACTTTTTTTATATTTACACCTCTTGCATCTAAAGTTTCAAGCCGTTTCATATAGGATATATCCAAGACAGCACATTTTTTATTGTATGTCACCCCCAGGCTTGTGAGGCTATTCTGATCCGATACCTTGATGATACTCCGGTCAATCTCCGTAAACTTGTTATTGCTTAGCCATAAACCAGCCAGCTTAGGATTCTTTCTGATATCCAATTTTGAAAGCTGATTGAAATCTGCTGTGACTTCAACAAGCTTGCTGTTTTTTGAAAGATCCAGATCCTGAATATTGTTGTATGATACATCCAGCTTTTGCAGATTCTTACAGCCCGTCAGGTCAATTTGTGACAATCCGCAGCTTTGCACACGCAGATCTTCCAGCTTATGATTTTCCTTTAAGTCAATACCTTTTAATTGTGTATACAAAACTGCCATAATTTTAAGATTTCCTGCGCCTGAAAAATCCAGTTCTATTGCAGGCGCCGACGCCAGATAAAAAGCTTTCAATTTTACCAGTTCTGCAAAAGGAATAT
The DNA here is from genome assembly GCA_947564835.1 of uncultured Eubacterium sp. GTDB lineage: Bacteria > Bacillota > Clostridia > Lachnospirales > Lachnospiraceae > Eubacterium_J. The sequence continues at coordinate 12,994 of CANOET010000048.1, forward strand.
TTTGGGGTTCCAAATTATGTAATGACAATATTTCCAAATTTGTAAACAATTCTATTCCGGTAAAATCAATACGGGCTCCGTCAAAAGAATGCTCTCCTCCTGGCAGCAGAAATACTGAATCACAGTCATTCCTTTTGTTATCAAATGTCTGATGCGGATAACTGATCGTTAACTCTGTTACATTCTGCATCTCCTCACGGGAAAGCATTCCATCCTCATTTTGATCCGCCTGCCTGGCAATTTCCTGTCGGAAATATCTATCCGGAAATATGCTTTCGTCAATTGTAACCTCATTTTTCTGCACCACTGTATTTTCTTCTGCCTGAATGGCCTGCCGGCCACTGCAGGCAATTATACAAGTACAAAAAAATAGGACTTTTTTTAACATTCTTTTAATACTCATAAAAACCTCCATTTTGCTGAATACAAGCCATCCATTGCACTGTCTACTCCGTCATATCATAAATAGCAACCCAGTCTGAATACCTTTGATACAATGACATACTATTACTTTTAAAATGCCTGCTAAATTTTTTTAACTTAAATACTGCAGGATCTTCATAATCATTTGGTTTGTAATAGACTGTTGCATCTATAGTTTGATTCCGGCAATAACGATCCAGTATTGTATATGCTACTTTTTTTGCAACTTCCCAACGATTTGGAATAAGATTTCTGTTATCTCCCTGGCTTACCCTTGTGGGAGGACAATCGTTTCGTTTTCGACCGACAATGCGCCATCCGAAATATGATCAACTGCATATGCCACATCTAAAACACCATTTCCATATTCTTGTGGCAGCCCCTTTGAACGTGCGCTTTCATTCAGCAGACTGCGGATAAAAGAAGCTGGTTTATCGGGATTCATACTCCAAAGAAGGGATGCTGCTCCTGCAACGTGCGCTGCAGATAGGCTGGTTCCATCCGTCTGGATGACCAAATCTAAAAAACCTGTGCATGGTATCTTTTCACCCGGAGCCATAATCTGCAGTATATACCTGGTATTCAATTTATACAGATCAGGTTTCATACAAAAACTACTTTATATCATACAATACTAATTGTCTTAATTATATTCTTACACCTGTATCTTGTCAACAATTATTTAAATTTTCTAAAAAGAGCAGGCCAAACTGCCAATCTGTCATTATCAAGGAAAATCCGGCGTGTTTCAAAAATGCTGTAATCGAGTTGACACTTTTTATTTGTCAAATATTTCAAATAGCCAGTATTTGTACGGTTCCCAAGCTGTTTTAAGAACGAATGCTTGCAAACTTGATTTGAAACACGCCGAAAATCCATATATAAAAAAGGAGATGATTGGGATAAATAAAGTGGAATAATTGATCCAGCAAGATGAATGCCGAGCGTTTCCGATTTATGGGTGTTCAGCTCGTTACAGAAAAATATCCAGCACGCCGCAAAGTCGGTATCTACCAGATTTTTCATGGCTTTTGCAAAATACTCTTCCGTACGTGTGGTATTCAAGTACAGGGCTTCCATACGCCCGGTGGGTTCCATATTTTGTAATGACAATATTTTCAAGTTCGTAAACAATTTCATTGTAGTACTGCGTTATGCACGAAACGTTTAATACAGCGCCTGCCTTTTGCACCAGCACTGCATTGTCGTCAGTCAGCGGTGGAACCTATCGCCGCCTTCCTCCGCCTTGCGCTGACACAAAATTCAGGCACTGTATTCACCGTTAATTGCACAACGCAGTACTAGTATTCATATACTTTGTAAATTAGGTATTTAAATACCGTATTATATTATACAGTCAGCAAGATAACCCCAGAAGCTCCTTGAAAACCTGCCAGAATCTGTTATAATCAAATTATATGCGGATATGCAGAAAATACAGAATTTTATTTCAGATCAGGAGGCATTGAAATGAAAAAGTGGACAAGGGCAAGGTTTCAGCCCAATTTACCGTTGGAAGAAGGCCAGGCGAAAGTGACAGCCTCTCCGTCCCATCTGGCGCTGGCAAGGCAGGCTGGCAGGGAAGGGATTGTACTTTTAAAAAATGAGCAGAAAATACTTCCGGTAAAAAAAGGGACCAGGATCGCTTTGTTCGGCAAAGGGGTATTTGACTATGTGAAAGGCGGCGGCGGAAGCGGGGATGTTACCGTTTCCCATGTGTATCATCTCTATGACGGCCTGACAAAAAGGGAGCATCCGGCACAGGTGTTTGAGCCGCTGGCGCAGTTTTATAAACAGGAGGTACAAAAGCAGTATGCACACGGTGCGGTACCGGGCATGACCGTAGAGCCTCCGGTACCGGAGCAGCTGCTGGAAGAGGCAAAGGAATACGCGGATCTGGCGGTCATTGTGATCAGCCGTTTTTCCGGCGAAGGCTGGGACCGCAAGAGTGTAGCCTATGACTGCGGCGTTCCGCAGGAGACCGGGCAGGCGGAATTAAATAAGCGGATTTTTGAAAACGGGGATTACTGCCTGACCAATGCGGAACAGGCTATGGTAAATGCTGTCTGCGACAATTTCTCCGAAGTGGCGGTCGTATTAAATGTCGGCGGTATGGTGGATACAAGCTGGTTTGCGCATAATGACAAGATTCAGGCAGCGCTGCTGGCATGGCAGGGCGGTATGGAAGGCGGGCTTGCAACAGCGGATATTCTGCTTGGCCTGGAAAGCCCTTCGGGCAAGCTGCCGGATACGTTTGCGTCTAAGCTGGAGGACTATCCGTCTACGGCTGATTTTCATGAATCGCTGGATTTTGTGGAATATACGGAAGATATTTATGTCGGATATCGCTATTTTGAGACAATGAAGCATGAGGATCTGTATGTGAATTATCCGTTTGGCTTTGGGCTGTCGTATACGGAATTTCAGATGGATATCCTCTGGGCAGGGGATAAAAACGGGATGATTTCGATCGGCGTGCAGGTAACGAATACCGGGGACATGCCTGGCCGGGAAGTGGTGCAGGCTTATTTCGGCGCGCCGCAGGGAGTGCTTGGCAAGCCTGCCAGGGAGCTTGCGGCCTATCAAAAGACCCATGTGCTGCAGCCGGGTGAAAAGCAGGTGCTGACGCTGCTGTTTGCGGTTGATTCCATGGCCTCTTATGATGATACCGGAAAAATAGCGAAATCCGCCTATGTACTGGAAGAGGGCATGTATTGCTTCTATGTCGGCAATTCCGTACGCGATGCGCAGATGATCGATTATGTATATGTAGCGATTCAAAATGAGGTGACAAAACAGCTGACACAGCTGGCAGCGCCGACGCAGCTTCGTAAGCGTATGCTCTCGGACGGTTCGTACGAAACACTGGAACAGAGGCAGCCGCATGATTATATGGAAAACGGGCTTGGCTGGAGCGAAGAAGAGACAGAAGGCATTGCGCCGATGGTCCGCCAGCTGGACAGATACCAGGTATTTTCCCAGGAAATCCGCAAAACAAAGCTGGACGATGTGGCAGAGGGGCATGTCACTCTGGACGAATTTTTTGCACAGCTGTCTGATAAAGATCTGGTGGAGCTGCTCGGAGGGCAGCCGAACACAGGCGTAGCCAATACGTTCGGATTCGGTAACCTGCCGGAATACGGCGTGCCGAATGTAATGACAGCTGACGGACCTGCCGGACTGCGCATTGCACCGGAATGCGGCGTGTATACAACCGCATGGCCTTGTGCCACGATGCTTGCCTCTACCTGGAACCTGAAGCTCGTAAAAGAAGTCGGCCGTGCGGCGGCACGGGAAGTAAAAGAAAATAACATCCAGATCTGGCTTGCCCCGGCGATGAATATCCACAGGAGCCCGCTCTGCGGAAGGAACTTTGAATATTTTTCCGAAGACCCGCTGCTGACAGGTACGATGGCAGCCGCGATGGTGCAGGGCATCCAGTCGGAACAAGTCGCAGCAACCATCAAGCATTTTGCATGCAATAATAAAGAAACGAACCGGAAAAACAGCGATTCACGCGTTTCCGAACGTGCATTGCGGGAGATTTATTTAAAAGGTTTCGAAATCTGCGTCAAGCAGGCACAGCCATGGGTATTAATGACATCCTATAACCTGGTCAACGGACAGCGCGCCTCAGAAAACAAAGATCTTTTAGACGGTATCCTGCGCGGCGAATGGGGATACCAGGGCGTAATCACGACAGATTGGTGGACCAAAGGCGAGCATTATAAAGAAATCAAAGCCGGCAATGACATCAAGATGGGTACCGGATACCCGGAACGTGTGCTGCTGGCGCTGGAAAAAGGGCTTATTACAAGAGAAGAGATACGTGCTTGTGCGTACAGAGTACTGGAACTGATCTTAAAGCTGGATTAAATATCCAGACATACCGGTGTATCCTGTCAGATACAGAAGCATGACAGAAGGAGGGGCTATGATTGGGCTGTTTGAAGTATTTCTGCATCAGATTGTGGAAATTGCGATTCTGATTTTTGAATTTATCGGAGTCGGTATTATTATTTACTCGGGTCTGCAGGGATTTTTTCTGTATCTGAAGCGGTCGCCGGCCACGAAGCTGACGCTGGCGAAGGGCCTTGCGATGGGTTTGGAATTTAAGCTTGGCAGCGAGATTTTGCGGACGGTTGTGGTGCGTGAATGGAAGGAGATCGCGACGGTGGCGGGGATTATTGTGCTGCGGGCGGCGCTGACCTTTTTGATTCATTGGGAGATTCGGGAGGAAGAAAAAGGGATTGAGTAAAGAATGTCCTGGTTGGCCGTGGCTAACCGGACGGCTCTGCGGGCGGTGGCCAGGCCCTTTCCCCCTCATCCGGCGTCCGCATAGCCACTAAAAAAACGCAACATAATGTCAAAAGTGTTTCTTTTCTTCTTTATCCAGGTTGGGGCTAATTTTACACTAAATTATAGAAAGGAAGAAAACATATGTTGTCTGCTGTTAAAGGAATTATAAAAGGAAACACAGTTATTATTGAGAATGAAGACTTGTATAAATATGATGGTTCAGAAGTTGTAGTTATATTTCTTGACCAGCCTGGCAGAAACAAAAAAAAGGAATCTGTTGACTGGGACAGTTTTGTAATACCAAGCGAAAGAGGAAAAAATGTGGATACATATATGAGAGAGACTCGTGATAATGACAGATTATAGGAAAGTGTTTGTTGATACTGCTCCGTTTATATATTAAATATTGCATTGCATTTTTTATTGGCTATGCGGACGCTGAATGAGCTGATTATACCCACCTTTACATAAAAGAGAAACAGGTATTGTAATGCCTGCCAATAACCAGACTCTGCGGGCTGTGGACAGGGAATGCGCCGGGAGATACACCTTGGAAGGACGTTCGAGGGGCGCTTTTAGCGGGGGTGAAATCCAGCGCTTACGGAGACTTAGACAGGAGGGCCTCACCCCGACTGTC
>CANOET010000049.1 GCA_947564835.1 uncultured Eubacterium sp.
ATAGCGCCGTTTGTTGTCAGCAGCCCGTTTCACGGTCTGCGTGTAGTTCCTTGTATACTGACCTAAGTCAGTTACAAAATATTTGGTGAAAAAGACTTGTTTGTTAATAAATGAATTTAAATTTTGGATTTTATTTTCTACATGAGAGTTTCCATTTTTTTAGCTGGAATAAGTATCATTTTTGTTTTCAATACATGACAAGTATTTATAAACAATATTTTGCGGTAAAGGCAATATATTTGATTACAAGCGACAAAATTAAAATTGTAACTTTAGCTTCCTTCGTAGAGTTTGAATAGACGGAATAAATGGTATTCCAAACGATTTTCCTATCTGTGTAACAGGAAACTTGTAGAAAAATACTACACTTTGGACAAATGGAGGAGAAACAACACTTCGGCGGAAATTAATCGCTACTGCTATTATGACATTTAAACTGTAAGATCTCATTCATAATTTCCATCAATATAAATTTATCTCTACAAAAAATCCCAGATATTCCATTTAACGTTTTCTGCAATGTGTCTGTTCGGAAAAGTTTCAGCTTTTACATGCCAGTTTAATTGATATATCAAACTTTATAACACCAAATAATTCAGTTCTATGTAAAGCAAGTGAAAACAAGCTGGAATAAGGGGAAGTGGTTCTGGCTTTTGCTCACGTTCAAAGTCAAGCCATTCCCTTTATTCAGCTGGTTTTTACTGCCTTTTCTTTTCCATGGAACTAAATACCAGATATTGTAAAGCTTGTCATAACCAGATTCTGCGGGCTGTGGGCAGGGCATGCGCTGGGAGACACACCTTGGAAGGACGTTTGAGGGGCGTTTTTAGCGGAGGTAAAATCCAGCGCTTACGGAGACTTAGACAGGAGGCCCACACGCCGGCTGTCTTAGTCGCAGTTAGCGATTAGTTCACCGCAGCGTTGCCCGCCGATGCTGTTCACCTCATCTAAAATCCGCACAACAAAATAATACAGTCAACTCCAATCCCCAATTTACAAAATCGTCTACTTCCAAAATGTTTCACGTGAAACATTTTTTCATTTTCAACAACAAAATACGTAAATTCCCATATTTCAATATTTGAAATATATCTAAAATAGTAAAAAATGCAATATTTAAAAAAATTGCAACACACCAAAAACACTATTCCAAAAGAAACCGTTTCTGTTAAAACTGCTTAAAAGTAATATTTTTTTTAAAATCTATAGCAAATAAAACAGGATAATGCTATAATAGATCCTAACAATAGCAGTTAACCTGATATTTCACAAAACGGAATTGCATTGTCGACATACAAATGACTGCTGGCAGAACACAGATACAGAAAATATTTTGTATTCGATAAATCTGCTATATACGGCTCGGAAAGGAAAACGTATGGGAAGAATCATTGCGATTGCAAATCAGAAGGGCGGAGTCGGGAAGACAACTACCGCAATTAATTTATCATCTTGTCTTGCAGGATTGGGGAAAAAGATTCTTACAATAGATTTAGATCCACAGGGGAATACGACAAGCGGGATTGGATTAGAAAAAAGCACATTGGAAAATACAGTTTACGAACTCCTGTTAGATGAATGTTCCGTCCGTTCCTGTATTTATGAGACGCAGGTGGAAGGATTGCATATTATTCCTGCGAATGTGAATCTGTCGGGAGCGGAGATTGAATTGCTGGGTATTAATGAAAAGGAATATTTGTTAAAAAACGCGATTGATTATATACGCGATGATTTTGATTTTGTAATTATTGACTGTCCTCCGGCTTTGAATATGCTGACAGTGAATGCAATGACGACTGCTAATTCGGTGCTTGTACCGATACAGTGTGAATATTATGCGTTGGAAGGATTGAGTCAATTAATACATACCATTGATCTGGTGCAGCAGCGGCTGAATCCTCATTTAGTAATTGAGGGTGTTGTTTTTACGATGTATGATGCCAGAACGAATTTATCTATGCAGGTCGTAGAAAATGTGAAAGAAAATTTGAATACAACAATCTATAAAACAATTATTCCAAGAAATGTGAAATTGGCAGAAGCGCCGAGTCATGGTCTTCCGATTAATCTCTATGATAAAAGGTCAGCGGGCGCCGAAAGCTATCGCCTGTTGGCGAAAGAAATTATGAATAGAAAGGATTTGTGACATGCCGGTTAAAAAGAGTGGTCTTGGCAAAGGGCTGGGAAAAGGATTGGATTCATTAATTCCGGATAAGGTTGGAAATGGAAGTGTGGAAGAACCGGAAGAGAAAAAAGATGAATTGATGGTGAATATTAATAAAGTTGAGCCAAATAAAGAACAGCCGAGAAAAAATTTTGATGAAGACGCACTTTTGGAATTAGCTGATTCGATTAGGCAGTTTGGAGTATTGCAGCCATTGCTTGTGCAGGATCAGGGAAACTATTATGAGATTATTGCAGGAGAACGCAGATGGCGTGCAGCGAAGCTGGCTGGGCTGAAAGAAATACCAGTTATCATAAAAAAGCTGACCGCACAGGAAATGGTAGAAATTTCGTTAATCGAAAATATTCAAAGGGAAGATTTAAATCCGATTGAGGAAGCGATTGCATATAAACGGCTGCTGACGGAATTTCATTTGAAGCAGGATGAAGTAGCGGAACGCGTGTCAAAATCCAGAACAACAGTTACAAATTCGATGCGTTTATTGAAGCTGAATGAAAAAGTGCAGCAGATGGTGATTGATGAGATGTTAACGACGGGCCATGCGCGCGCGCTTTTGGCGATTGAGGATCAGGAAATACAATTTACAGTTGCACAGAAGATTTTTGATGAGAAATTAAGTGTGCGGGAAACGGAAAAACTCATTAAAAAGATTTTAAAAGGAGATATTCCAAACGAAGCAGAAGGAAAGAAGGATGATGAAGAATGGAAGCGTCTGAAAGTGATCTATCATGATTTAGAAGAAAAAATGAAACAGGCGCTTGGGACAAAAGTGATTATAAATTATAAGGATAAAAATAAAGGCAGGATTGAGATTGAATATTATGATTCTGATCAGTTTGAACATTTATTTGAGTTGTTTCAATCACTGAAAAAATAAGCAAGGAGAGTAAAAATGGGAATATGTGATTACCTTGGCATAGATTTAGAGTATATAGTCCTGGGACTGGCGGGTGTTGCAGCCCTGTTATTTTTGTTATTGATCATTAATATGTGTATGATAGGGAAATTGAAAAAAAAGTACAGGCTATTTATGGGAGATACCGATGCAAAGTCGTTGGAAGAAAAGATTGAACAGCGTTTAGAGCAGCTGAATGACCTGGTAGAATCCCATTATACAAATAAGGAAAAAATTGAGAAGCTAGAGGGTCAGATGAATGTTACTTTTCAGAAGATTGGTCTGGTTAAATACGATGCATTTAATGAAATGGGCGGCAAGCTCAGCTTTTCGCTTGCACTGCTGAATGAAAAGGACGATGGATTTGTGATTAATGCAATGCATAGCAGAGAAGGATGTTATACATATATTAAAGAAATTATAGCAGGAAAATCGATTATTGTTCTGGCGTCTGAGGAAAAGGAAGCATTAGATATGGCATTAAATTATAAATAGAAAATATTGCAAATCAAAAGGAAGTATTATATAATAAGAGTTATTAAGCAAAGAGGGGAGGAATGAAAGGATGCATCGCTTTTTGCGGGCCGTTGGTTTTAGTGAATTTAAAAAGAAAAAGCAGCTGGATGAGTTAATTGCAGATATTGTGCAACATCCGGATACGGAAAAAATAGCAATAGATTCTGCTGGAAATGAATTTATAGAATTGACAAAAATGTTCTGTGATAGTTTCGGACTTGTCGTATGCGGACAATATACCGAACAGAATTTGTTTTCTATGGATTATTATTATCCGGTCTTTTTTGGCCGGGATGCTTCAACAGATGAGCAGATTGAAGTGGAGCGTCACGTTGGCAACGAATCATTTGCCGGGATCTGTGATGAAATGCGCCTGGGAGTTACACTTATTTTTTATCTTCAGAATACGGCAGATTATTTAAATCACAGGACGGTAGGGGAAGCGCCTTTTCAAAATGTTACTACTACATTATCCGCCCTTGCTTTACATGGAAAAATTATTTTGCCGATTGGTAAAAATGAGGAACAGATCCGCAATACGGAAAAGAACAGACAGAACCGGAATTATCTGATGGCTGCTGCCAGGGATGGAGATGAGGAAGCAATTGAAAGTCTGACTTTGGAAGATATTGATTTGTATTCTATGATTTCAAAACGTGTGGAAAAAGAAGATATTTTTAGTATTGTTGAAAGTTACTTTATGCCGTATGGAATTGAAAGTGATCAATATTCGATTATGGGAACCATTTTAGATCTGAAAGAAACCCAGAACCATTTAACAAAAGAAAATATTTTGTTGATGAAAGTGAATGCAAATGATTTGATATTTGATCTTTGTATCAACGAAAAAGATTTGATCGGTGTACCGGAAGTTGGAAGGAGATTCAAAGGAAATATCTGGATGCAGGGGAATATTAACTTTCATGATTGATATTTTTTCGGATGCATTCATTCCATGAGAGGAGTTAAGACAATGTCACAGGATAATAAAGAAAAAACAGAGAAGAAAAGCAATCAAATGACAAAAATCGCCATGGTATCGGTTTTATCAGCGGCATTGCTTGTAATTGAGATTTATGAGATGATAAATGATCCAAGTAATTTGATTGCAATAGGCGCTTTAGGCGTTTTTTTACTTGGTTCCATATTTACAGACTTCATATTGATTGGCAGGCTTATGGACAAGAAAGCCCAGGAACAACAGGAAGCATTCGAGAACGTATACCGTTCTGAAAAAGCCGCCTATTTGCTGCTCCGTAAATATTTTGACCAGATGGATCAAAAAATGGAATCTATTGGTGATAATAATACACTTCCCTTTAAAGAGCTGATTTCTGCGCAAAAAGCACTGGCAAAAGCGCAGATAAACCGTAATAAACAAAATACAAACGCACTGCTGATTTCCAATGACAGAATGATGCAGAGAATCAGCACCATACAGAATGAAATTGCAAAACTGAAATCACAGGCAGAAGATAGTTCCGGTGATCAGCAGGTTTCTTTAAATGAACAGGATAAAGAAGTATTACTGGAAGCAAATCAAGATGTCCTTACCCGGCAGCAGGAAATTTTAAATAGCTTAAAAGACATGGAAGCCTCTCTTAGAAATGAGATTATAGAATCAGCCAATAAAATGTCTGCTTGGAAGTCAGAAAAGAGTTCTGAATCTGAGTCTCAGATTCTACAGGATGATTTTGTGCCGGAATTGCAGTTTACAGAAGAAGTGGAACCGGAATTACAGTTTACGGATGAGACTGAGCCGCAACTGCAGTTTACAGAAAAAATAGAACCAGAGTTACAGTCTGTAGAAGATATTGAGCCAAAATTGCAGTCTGTAGAAAATATAGAACCAGAATTACAGTCTGTAGAAAATATAGAACCAGAATTACAGTCTATAGAAAAAATAGAACCAGAATTACAGTCTATAGAAAATATTGAGTCAGAATTGCAGTCTTTTGGAGATATTATGCCGGAACTGCAATCTATCCAAGAAGAACCAGAATTGCCGTCTATCGGGGACAATGTACCGGAATTGCAGCCTATTGAAGAAGAGGCTGTACCAGAGCTGCAGATACCGGGAGAAGATGCTTTATCAGAATTACAGTTATTAGAACAAGATTCCATTGAGGGACTTCAGCTGCCAGAAGGGATGTTTGATGATCTTCAGCCTTTTGACGATCATATGATGCCAGCTGCTGAAACAAAAGAAGAAGTATTTCCAAATACCGATGCTGAAACGGGCTTGGGAGATCTGCCAGATCTGCAGCAGATATCGGAAGAGAGTGTATTACCGGATATTGAATCAATAGCAGAAGAAAGTGGCTTATCAGATTTGCCTCCAATGGCACAAGAAAATGTGCTTCCTGACCTTCCGCCAGCAGCAGAAGAAAATATATTAGCAGAGCTTCCAGCATCAGAAGAAAATATATTAGCAGAGCTTCCAGCAGCAGAAGAGAATGTGTTAGCAGACCTTCCGCCAACAGCAGAAGAAAATGTGCTTCCGGATCTGTCGACAATGATGGAAGAGAATGTACTTCCAGAGCTATCACCGATGACAGAAGAAAATGTGTTAGCAGATCTTCCGCCAATATTGGAAGAAGGCGGCTTATCAGATTTGCCCCCAATAGCAGCAGAAAATAGCTTATCAGATTTGCCCCCAATGGCAGCAGAAAATAGCTTATCAGACCAGCCTCCAATGGCAGCAGAGAACGGCTTATCAGACCAGCCTCCGATGACAGCAGGGAATGCTTCATCAGACCAGCCTCTAAAGCCGGAAGAACATGTGCTGCAGGATTTTATGGCATTGACAGATCAAAATGCATTAGCAGACCTTCCGCCAGTGGAGGAAGAAGATGTATTACCGCATTTGGCATCCATATTAGAAGAAAATATGTTACCGGATCTTCCGTCCCTGACAGAAGAAAATACCGCGGCAGAACAGGAAGAACCATTGCAGAATCTTCAAAACATTGCTGCAGAACATACACCTGTTGAGAAGGAACAAAAACCAAAGCAGTCCAGTGAAAATTCATCAGAGTCAGACTTAGATAAACTTCTGATGCAGATGAAGATCCAACAGTCAGCTGTATCAGAGTCTGCATTGTCACCGATGAAGAATAAACCGGAATTGGAACCGGTTTCTAACGAACCGGAATTACCGCCGGCATCAGATATACCTGTATCTGATGAAATAATCCAAACACCAGAGCCGGAAGCTCCGCAGTTAAAACAGGTTCAGCCGGAACCAGAACAGGATCAGGATTCGAAGCAGCATATAACATCCGGAACATCTGGCGATAGTCAGGAAATAACACCGGACAGGCTTGCAGCAATGATTGCAAATCTGGGAACCGACAATATCGGGATGGAACCTGAACCGGAAGCAGAGAAAGAACAAAAACCTGTTATGGCAGAAACCTTGGAGCCGTCTGAACCATCTTCAGAACAGGAGCTTGATGATATTCTGAAGGCCATGGACATTGATGATATTCTAGGTGAATCAGTAGAAGATCTGGATATCGACAAAATTTTAGAAAGTCCTGCGTCTGCGGGCGGCAAGGGAGGTTCTGATGACGGTCAGGTTATGAGTTCTGAAGAGATTGCGGCATTAATTGCAAATACGGATTTGCTGTCGGAACCAGAACCTGCGAAAAAAACAGGTGTGTCAGATTTACCGGATTTATCAGATCCAAGCCATGTTATGAGTTCGGATGAGATTGCGGCGTTACTTGCGAATATGTAGATTTTACATAACTGGTGAAATCTATTTCATTATCTTATATTTTTATAGGCTGCTATTTCAGTGAATGAGAAATAAAAGTATAGAAAAAAGGCCCGTTTTTGTATGAAATATCATAGCAAAAATGGGCCTTTCATACAAAAAGTATGCGGCGGACGACAATAATATATAGGAAGCTATATCATTTTAAAAGTATATTTATTAAAGTAAATATATATATAATATCATTAAGCAGTAGAAAGGATGTGGAAATGGAGATGGAAAAAGAAATTGATAAGACTGCTTTATTACATCGGCTGCGTGAAGAAAAACAAATTAGATTAAAGGGTGGGATTTATCACCAAACACAAGTAAAACTTGCATATAATTCTAATCATATGGAGGGGAGTAAACTTACAGAAGATCAGACAAGATATATTTTTGAAACAAATACTATAGGATTAGGTAAAGATCCTGTTAATATCGATGATATTATAGAAACAGTAAATCATTTTCAATGCTTTGATTATATTTTAGACTGTGCAGAAGATGTATTAACGGATGATATCGTAAAGAAAATTCATTTGATATTAAAATCGAATACATCTGATAGCCGTTTAGAGTGGTTCCATGTTGGAGATTACAAACAACGTTCTAATATGGTTGGAGATTTAAAAACAACTCCGCCTGGCAGGGTCAAAAAAGAAATGCAACGGTTGTTATTTGAATACCAACAGAAAGAAACTGTAACTTTTAGGGATATCGTAGAGTTCCATTATTATTTTGAGAAAATACATCCGTTTCAGGATGGTAACGGCAGGGTGGGGCGATTAATCATTTTTAAAGAGTGTTTAAGACATAATATCATACCATTTATTATTGATGAGCGCCATAAACTGTATTACTATAGGGGATTAAAAGAGTTTGAAAAAGAGAGCGGATATTTGATAGATACTTGTTTATCTTCTCAGGACATATATAGTGAATTATTGGAATACTTTACAGATGAAAAAAACTATAATATTGCAATCAAAAAAAATTAAAAAATTTAAGAAAAGTACTTGCATTTTTTTTGTTTGTGTTATATAATATCTCTTGTGTTCGGGGGAACACAGAGAACGCGCCACTAGCTCAGCTGGCAGAGCACCTGACTCTTAATCAGGGTGTCCAGGGTTCGAACCCCTGGTGGCGCATTAAAGTATCGGTTTCAAGCAGTAAGGCTTGGGGTCGGTGCTTTTTTTGTTGTTTTTATTTTAAATATTTCTTTAACTCCAGCAAGGAAGAACGCAGAGCGGAGACCTTTTTAAATATTGTTTCGTGATGGTAAGAAAAAATAACAGCTTTCTTTTTTAATGAAAATAACATCATGATACCTCCATAAGAGAGATTACAATATTCTATGAGTCAAAAACAGCAAAGATGCAAGTCCAGGAAAAATCCGATGTGTAAATAAAAGAAAAAACTGTGGATAAACAATGGAAATAATTGATAGGGTGTGTATAAGCTTCCAAACGATGTATGGATATAAAAATGACAGAATCATTTCAATATGGATTCTGTCATTTTTATGAAATCAGGCAAGTTTGCGGCTGCATGCTAAGATCTGGATGCGATCAGCTTGAAAATCGGATTTCCAAGAGATGAAAACTTTTCTTCATATTCTGTCATTATATTGTTCGTATTCAAATCATTGTCATGGTGCAAATCATAGGTACACGCTTTTAAATTCCAATGGGCCTTTTGCAGTTGTTCTAACGAAAAATCAAATAGCAGACGGTTGTCTGTCTTAAACTCAATTGTCCCTTTTTCTGTCAGGATCTGCTCATAAAGTGACAGAAATTCTATGGAGGTCAGACGGCGTCTGGCATGGCGTTTTTTTGGCCATGGATCGGAAAAATTCAGGTAGATATTCGAAATCTCGCCAGGTGCAAATACTTCGGCAATATCTTCGGCATTCATACAAATCAGGCGCAAATTGGGCGGAATCTGCCCGTTTGGGAGGCGTTCCAGCTTCTGCACAGCCCGCAGCAGCACACTGGTGTATTTTTCAATTCCGATATAATTGACGTGGGGATTGGAATGGGCCAGCTGAAGAAGAAACTGCCCTTTTCCCATGCCAATTTCAATCGCAACAGGATTTGCATTTTGAAAGATCTCGTTCCATAAACCACGGTGTATAGCTGGCGTCTGGATACAGAACGGGGATTCTGCAATGATATGGTCAGCGCTTGGAATATTTCTTAATCTCATATTAATCTCCCTGCATATGATAATGAATAAAGTCATTGGTAAGTGAACAGGTCGCTACTGTTCACACCTTGTTCAAGCATTTGCTGCTTGGACAAGGCAAAAGAATGTGGCCTGCAATAACAGGTCTATTATAACATGCTTTAATGGTATTTGTTACAAAAATATTAAAAAAAGTGTTGCTTATCCCTTGCTTACACACTATAATATTAAATATACTGGTATCACTTTTATCAAAGAAGAAAAGAAACAATTCAGGCAGGTCTGCGCTTTTACCCAGCTGGCCGCAAGAAATAAAATACAAATAAAGATTGGAAACGGAAATGAAAAGAAAAGAAAAAAGAATACGCATGTTATCGTTTATTTTGACGCTCAGTATCGTATTGATGCCTGCAACAGCAGTCCAGGCGAAAAAAAGTAAGAATTACTGGCCAAAGCTGTCAGAAAAGATTACCGCCGGGGCGGCTATTTTAATGGATGTAGATACGGGAGCTATCTTATATAAGAAAAATATCAACAAAGCATATTATCCGGCAAGTATCACAAAGATTCTGACAACTCTGGTTGCCATTGAAAACAGCAGCATGGATGAAGTGGTTACGTTTTCTGAGGATGCGGTCTATAAGACAAGCGGAGGATCGAGTATTTGGCGTGATATCGGCGAAGTAATGACCATGGAGCAATGTTTGTACGCGGTGATGCTGGAATCTGCAAATGAATGTGCGTATGCGGTTGCAGAGCATATCGGCGGAACGATGCAGAAATTCGTAAAAATGATGAATGAGAAGGCAAAGGAGCTGGGATGTAAAGATTCTAAATTTACGAATCCGCATGGGCTGCCGGATGAAAAGCATTATCTGACCGCAAAGGATATGGCGGTTATTGCCAGGGCAGCATATCAGAATGAAACGTTCCGGCTGATCTGCGGCACGAAGCGTTATACGATCCCTCCTACGAATAAACACAGTGTGCCGACTTACATGGTGAACCATCATAAGATGCTTTATCCAAAGGATACGGCGGCGTATTTGTATGAATATTGCATGGGCGGAAAGACCGGTTATACGAATGCAGCCGGGAATACGCTTGTCACGTATGCGCAAAAGGACGGTATGACGCTGCTTGCGGTTATCTTAAATGGATCGTCTCCGCAGTATTGGAAAGAAACGAGGGCGTTGTTTGATTTTGGATTTGAAAATTTTAACCTGTGCAATGTGTCGGAATATTTTGAGGAGGACGACAATTATGAAGAAGAAAAATATGATTCCCTGAATACCAATGATCCATATGCGCAGATTGATCCGCAGGCAAGGATTGTACTGCCGAAAACGGTTAGTTTTGATAAGGCGACAATGAAAATCAGTTATGACAATCTGCCCGATGATGTGTTGGCACAGCTGGTGTATACTTATGGAAAGCGGCCGATCGGCACGGCGGATATTATCCGTACTCATTCCTTCATTGAAAGGGGAGAAAGTGTCGTAACTGTGAAAACAGATCCGTCTGCAGGCACTTCGGAGGAAAGCACCGCTGCGGATGCTGAACAGGAAGCGGAAAGCGCGGCAGACGGTCCGGATGAAAATCAGCCGCAGGAAACGGATTCCGGCAGCGGGCAGAATGAGAAGGAGAAAAAGCCGGGTGTTATCCAGGGATGGATCAATAAGGTGAAAGATTTTGATTTGATTGGTAAAATAAAAAGCATTGATGCAGGCGACATTATTTCAAATGTTGTCGACTGGTTTAAGAACCTGAAATTTGAATTTTCCATTAAGAGTGTCCTAATTGCCGCCGGGATTTTGTTGGTGATCGTTTTGCTGGCAGTTTTTAAAACCGTGTATGAAAAGTCATATGTGATCCGCCAGAGAATGGCGAATTACCGGAACCGGAAACGGTCGCAGCGGCAGTACACGATTATCAGGGATTCCCGGAAAACAAGACGCGGATGGCGCAGAAAAAGGTAAAACGGAAGCTAAAAGCAGGCTGGTACAAAATTATAAGTCATATTTAATAAAAACGACAATTAATAAATTTCGGAATTGTCGTTTTTATTATTTTGGACATAAAATAAGATCGCATATTTTTTGCGGAAAATGAAAGAACCTGTCTTAAAGTAAACATAAATATAACATATTTTCTGCTATATTTCAGGCAGATCGGTAACACCGTTGGTAACCGGGTCGCTTTTTGGTTCAATTTTAATAAAATTAGAGAAAAACGAAACCAGTTTTTCCGGTGTTTTTGTGTAAATTAAAATGCCGTTGTCGGCTGGCACAATCGTCTCATACAGCTTGCGCAATTCGGCTGCGGACTGCATCAGATAAGTCACATGGTCGCGTTTCCAGGACTCCATTTTGACGAGTACGGGGGTACATTTTTCTAAATTCGCGACGCTGGATGATTGGAGCAGTTTGGAAAGCTCCTGCTCTGCTTTGTATTCCTCGACGGTTTTGTTAATCATAAAATAACCGTTTTCGTCCCGGGGCAGATTGAGCGCGCTGACGGCCCGCTGCACCTGGCGGGTCAGCCCGGGGGAAGATGGATGCAGCGATTCAAAATAAATCATAAAATCCGAAGCCTGTTTAAAATGATGGTTTTCTCCATATTCTTCAAACTCACGGGTTAGGATCCGTTTAATGGTCTGCTCGCATGATTTTCTGGACGGGTTTTTATGCGTAGAACTGAAATAAGAGGATGGCATATGCGGGTTGTTCTCCTTTCCGTATCTGGATGCATGTTTTTTTGCTTATTTATAATACTATAACAATGGATTTCAATGTGCAAGACTTTTGTGATCAGGACATGGTAACAGTTCAGGTACGTATGTGAGGAAGACGGACGCAGCTGTCGTTAGGATTTGACAGCTGCATGGAAATAGGCATATAATATTACGTAATACGGAAAATGGGGGAAGAAAAATTGAACAGACAGGAAAAACGTGACAGCCTGATCGGCAGTATCCAAAAGCTGATGGAACAAAACGGCGGGATTGTAAAGACGTCGCAGCTTTATACACTTGGGATGGATTACCGGAAAATCCAAAGTTTTGTCGAAGACGGCGTACTGGAGAAGGTAAAGAATGGGTATTATGCGGTTCAATTCCATAAAAAGCGGGAAGAGGATATTCTGACAGCTTTGTTTTCTGATTGTGTTTTAAGTATGGAAAGCGCGCTGTGGTGCTATCGGTATATAAAGAACCGGCCGTTTCAATGGACGATTGCAGTCAATAAAAATACGTCCAAGTCCCGATTTAAAATAGATTACCCGTTGGTAAAGCCCTATTATACGGAACCTGAAGTATTACAGCTTGGTGCAGAGACGATTGCTTTCGGAAGTTCGCAGATGATGATTTATTGTAAAGAGCGTTTGATCTGCGATGTTTTAAAGTATGAAAACCGGATGGAACGGGATGTGCTGCGGCAGTCGCTGCAGTCGTTTCTGGCAGACAAGGAGAAGGATATTGCAAAGCTGTTAACCTATGCCAAAGAACGAAGGGTGCTGTCAAAAGTGCGCAATCAGATCGGAGTGTGGCTGTAATGGGGAATCTGCTCTTAAATGAAAATTTTATCAGGCAGCGCAGCCATGAATTACAGATTCCATATGAGCATCTGCTGGCTGCCTCGGTGTTGGAAGAGGTGGTGTACAGGCTTGCGGAATCGAAGGATTCAGAGTGTTTCTGGATCAAAAACCATGCAAAACTGAATTTGGAATGCTACCGCAAAAAGGTGGACTTTCAGCTGTACTATTTTTTGAAGGAATCAAAACAGTTTCATTATAAAAAAGGGGATATCAGCAATCTTTTCGCGGTTACTTTCCGTAATTACAAAAAAGATGCAGTGCATTGGAATTACCGTGTTCAGATGGATGGGGCAAAGATCAGCGTCGACCTGACCGGAGAAATTGCAAATGTAAAGGTTCCGGTATCGGTCCGGTTAGAGCCGGTCACACAGGAAAATCTGGTTCCTTACCGAAAAGAAATAAAGCTGTTTACAAATAACAACCGGAAGGTCTGCCTGCATTGCTTTCCGAGTGAAAATGTAATTGCGGAAAAATTTTTAGAAATAATGGACAAACTGGAACTTTTAAACGATTTGTCCTGTTATATGGAAGTTTATGACATTTTGAAAAAAGAGAGCCTGTCAGGAAGGAAGGTTTGGGAGCTTTTCATGGATGGCTGCGGGAAACGCAGGATTCCGGCCGATCGCGGGCGCTTTGCATTATGGCGGTCTTACCGGGAAAACCGCTATATGGAGCAAAAATGGAAAGCGTATCTGAAGAGGGAACATAGAAAGCAGCCGGATTGGCAGGATGTTATGGATCTGGCAGATCGTTTTTTTTCGGTGATCTGGGATCATATGTGCAGAAATGTCGTGTATCTGGGCGACTGGATGCCGGAGGTGGGAAGATGGATAGAGTGAGGATTGGAAGAACCGGATGAGGGAGTTGGGAAGATGGATAGAGTGAGGATTGGAAGAACGGGATGCAGGAGCCAGAAAGATATCTTGGAGTGAGGATTGGCAGAATGGAGTATGGAAAAATAGAAAAGAAGGCAGATTCTATGGAGGATTCCCGCGGCTTGTATGAACAGCTGTCGGATTATGCAAAGACGGATTTTTATCCATTTCATATGCCTGGGCATAAACGGGCAGATTTGTATTTTCCGAATCCTTACAAGATGGATCTGACGGAAATCGAAGGATTTGATAATCTGCATCACGCTGAAGGAATCCTGCTGAAATCACAGGAAAGGCTGGGAAAATTATATCACAGTAAAAAATCCTACTATCTGATTAATGGAAGTACGTGCGGGCTGTTAAGTGCGATTGGCGCGCTTGTCAGGCCGAAAGACAAGATCCTGATTGCAAGGAACTGCCATAAAGCAGTCTGGAACGCGGCAAAAATCTTTCAGCTTGAGACGAATTATGTGTATCCGGAGTGGATGGAATACGGCATGCAAGGGCAGGTGCGGCCGGAAGCCGTACAGGAGGCTTTGCAAATATATAAGCATACAAAAGTGGTTGTGATTACTTCTCCAACATATGAAGGAATTGTGTCAGATATACGAAAAATAGCGGATATTGTCCATAAATATCATGCATATTTGATTATTGATGAAGCACATGGGGCGCATTTTTCACTCAGCGGTTATTTTCCGGAATCATCGGTGAGACAGGGAGCGGATCTTGTGATTCAGAGTCTGCATAAGACATTGCCGAGTTTTACACAGACGGCTGCACTTCATGCTGCAGGCGGGCAGGCTGTATGTGAAAAAGTGGAGGAGATGCTGGGAATCTTTGAAAGCAGCTCGCCGTCTTATTTGTTAATGGCCGGGATGGACCGCTGTGTCGATCTTATGGAACACTGCGGAAAGCAGTTATTTGAGCAGTTTCATGAAAAGCTGATTTATTTTTATAATGGCTGCAGGCAGCTAAAGTGTCTGCATGTATTAACCGAAAAAGATTATGGAGCATATCATGTTCCGGCATCAGATTTGTCCAAAATTGTAATATATACAGGAAATGCGGAAATCGACGGCCCGCAGCTGTATTTCCGTCTGCTGGAGCAGTTTCATCTGCAGCTGGAATTGTATTCTGCGCAGTATGTATTGGCGATGACTAGTGTGATGGATACGCAGGAGGGGTTCGAACGGCTGCTTCAGGCGCTTTTGGTAATTGACGGGGAGCTGGAACAGGCGCGGAAACAGGACAAACGCGGACAGTTCCAAACGCCGCAGCATGGTGCGGAATACGTTCTGAAAGAAATTGTACAATCTGTGAAAAAAGTTATGGAAATTTCCGAAATTGCTGATTATAATATAGAAGAAACAGCATGTGAGGCATGCGCCGGAAAAGTATGTGCAGAATTTATTTATTTGTATCCGCCAGGGATTCCAATGGTCGTGCCGGGAGAAATGCTGTCGGAAGAATTGATCTGGTTTCTGGAGATGTGCAGAAAAACCGGGCTGAACGTGCAGGGTACCAAAGACCGGCAGTATCGGAGCATACGAACGGTTGCAACTGTATGAAGGAGTTAGTAATGGAGGCGGGGAAATGGATCTTAGAGTAAATCAGGCTGCAGCAGTCATGCCCTCTGAAGGGACGGCGCCTGTGGAAAATGCGGGTGATGGGTTCAAGTTTGCTTTGACCAGTGCGATCGAAGACGCAGATCTTCAGCAGCAGCTGGAGGCAATGCTGAAGGACATTACCAAACAGGGGGAATTAATTGCAAGGCATATGGATATCCGGGATATGAAAAAGTATCGCGGACAGATCAAAGATTTTTTAAACGAAATCGTCAACCGGTCCCATAAGTTTTCCAGGGAGAATTTCTTAGACCGCAGAGGGCGTCACCGGGTATACGGAATTATCAGGCTGGTAGATACGAATTTGGATGAACTGGCGCAGGAACTGTGCGAAGAAGAAAAAGATCATATTAAGATACTGAGTAAGATTGGTGAAATCACGGGTTTGCTGCTCGATATTTTTACTTAAAATAGTGGAGAACACAATCGAAAGGGGTGTTATTATGGCTGGATTTAAGGATATTACAGGTCATGAACAATTGATTGAACACTTTCAGAATGCAATAAAGCTGGATAAAGTGTCGCATGCTTATATTTTAAACGGGCCGGATTTGTCAGGGAAAAAGATGCTGGCAGAAGCATTTGCCATGGCTTTGCAATGCGAAAAGAAAGGAACCGAAGGCTGCATGGAGTGTCATTCCTGCAAACAGGCAGCCAGCCATAACCATCCGGATATCCTTTATCTGATACATGAAAAACCGAATACAATATCCGTGGATGATATCCGAAAACAGATCAATGAGGATATTACCATTAAGCCCTATGCCAGTCCGTTTAAAATTTATATTGTGGATGAAGCGGAAAAAATGAACCAGCAGGCGCAGAATGCGTTGTTAAAGACGATTGAGGAACCGCCTGCTTATGCCGTGATTCTGCTGCTGACAACAAATGCAGACCTGTTTTTGCCAACGATTTTATCACGTTGTATCCGGCTGGATTTAAGGCCGGTGGCAAATGACAAGATCCGCGGTTATTTAATGAAACAGATGCAGGTGCCGGATTATCAGGCAGATATCAGCGCCGCGTTTGCCCAGGGAAATGTCGGAAAAGCAATCCAGCTGGCCGGGTCGGAGCATTTCAGGGAGCTGAAAGATTCCGCGGTGCAGCTGATGAAGCGGATTAAAGATATTGATGTCTATGAGATGGGAGAAGCGGTAAAGCAGATCAGTGAATATAAACTGTCGATCAATGATTACTTTGATATTATGATGGTATGGTATCGGGATGTACTGATGTATAAAGCGACGCTTGACATTAACGGGGTGATTTTTAAAGAGCAGGTTTATGATATTAAAAAACAGGCAAGCCATAGTTCTTACCATGGTCTTCAGGAAATACTCAAAGCTTTGGAAAAAGCGAAGATCCGGTTAAATGCAAATGTAAATTTTGATATTGTAATTGAGCTGCTATTGCTGACAATGAAGGAGAATTAAATTCAATGACAAAAATTGTAGGAGTCCGGTTCCGGAACGCAGGAAAGATCTATTATTTTGATCCTGAGGAGATGGAAATGGAGACAGGGACGCATGTAATTGTAGAAACAGCGCGCGGTGTGGAATTTGGAACGGTTATGATTCCGTCCAAAGAAGTGGAGGATGACAAAGTCACGCAGCCGTTAAAGCCTGTCATCCGTATTGCAACTGAAGAAGATGAAAGACAGCAGCAGAGAAATAAGGAAAAACAGGAAGGCGCATATAAAATATGCCAGGAAAAAATTGCCAAACATGGGTTGGAAATGAAGCTTGTGCAGGCGGAGTATACATTTGATAATAATAAATTGTTATTTTATTTTACGGCTGACGGAAGGATTGATTTCCGCGAACTGGTCAAAGACCTGGCTTCTGTGTTCCGTACCAGAATCGAACTGCGGCAGATTGGCGTGCGAGATGAGACAAAAATCCTGGGCGGGATCGGGATCTGCGGCAGGCAGCTGTGCTGTTCCACTTATTTGTCCGAATTTGTGCCGGTATCGATTAAGATGGCAAAGGAGCAGAATCTTTCTCTGAATCCGACGAAGATCTCCGGGGTCTGCGGAAGACTGATGTGCTGCCTTAAGAATGAACAGGAAACATATGAATATTTGAACAGCACGCTTCCGGAAATCAATGAGCATGTAACGACGAGGGACGGACTGCGCGGGGAAGTACAAAGCGTCAGCGTGCTGCGCCAGCTGGTCAAGGTAAAAGTCGACGTGAACGGCGAAAAGGAGCTGCGGGAATATAAAGTGAACGAGCTGAGATTTAAACAGAAGAAGCATAAGGTAAAAGTATCCGCAGAAGAGATTAAGAAATTATCTGTACTGGAAGATAGGGAAAGAAAATCGAAGCTGGATGATGGAAAATAAGAAGCTGCAGAGAAGGAGCAGGAAATGAAAAGAAAGCAGGCAATGTGAAAAGGGATCGGCAATGAAAGAGAAGCAGGTAATGAAAGAGAGAAGCAGGTAATGAAAGAGAAGCAGGTAATGAAAGAGAAGCAGGTAATGAAAGAGAAGCAGGTAATGAAA
>CANOET010000050.1 GCA_947564835.1 uncultured Eubacterium sp.
GGGATTCTTAACATTCTGGAATAGGAGCCGGAATCCAGGCCCTTTCCCCCTCATCCGGCGTCCGCATAGCCACTAAAAAACGCAACACAATATCAGACATGTTTTCTAAAAATTCCACATTTTTGTTTTCCTGATTTCTGATTTCGACAAATTTTCACATTTTTTTATTCTTTCCTACATTCATCAATCCCATAAAATCAGCCCTTCCAGGCCACAAATGTCGATTTATGTCGAACTATGTCGATAAGTTTTACTTGTGTTTTTCCAAACTTCTACATATAATGAGAACCGTAAAACGACTATGTAACCCATTTTCACAAAGGAGGGCACAAGAACCATGAGCAAAGGAAAAAAACGTACACTGACGGTCCTGGGAATCCTTTTGCTGATCGCCATCACCGTAGCAATCTGCTATTTTTTGTTCTACAAGCCGCAGGACAACAAAGACCCGCTGTTTGACGACAATGCGACCGTAGGTATTCTGCCGGGCATTGATATTGACCAGCGCAGGAAAGAACTCCAGGATCTGCTTGACCGCAGCGTGATCGCGTTTTCCATTAACACGTCACCCGTATTCCTGAACGGCACCTCTGAAGGAAACGTGCTGATTGAAAACCCGGGCAACAACGCCAAGCTCTTACAGGTACGCATCGTGATCGATGATACGGAGGAGGAGGTCTATGCTTCCAAGCTGATCAGGCCAGGCTCCTACATAGAAAAAGTGAAGCTGGATAAAGTGCTGGAAAAAGGCAGTTATGACGCTACTGCTTATTTCTCTGCCTATGATGAAGAAACGACAGAGTTTATCGGCCAGACCGGCGCGCAAATTACACTCAGTATCCAGAATTAACCATTTATAACAGTCCCATACATACGGTACCCGATGCAGACAGGAGGCACATATGAAGAAAAAGTCACTTTGTTTACAGCTTGCTTTAGCAGCAACTCTTATGTTTTCCACTGTTGCATCTGCCGCTGAGATTACTTCTACCAGGGATATCCCGGTTGGCGGCTCCGGCCAGATGGAAATGGTTGGTACGATCGAGCCTACGATCCTCTCCGTTACCATGCCGACATTTGTTCCTTTCAACTTAAGCAGCAGCCTTTCTACACAGAACAAGGTTATTTCTCCGAGAATCAATGTGAAAAATAACTCCAATGTTCCGGTTCAGGTAGATGTTGCATACACCAAGGTTGATATGGACAAAATGCCGAACGTAGGATGGAGTGACACCGGCGCTGTCGGGCCGAATGATATTGCAATCGGATTAAAACAGGAAGGCGCTGACGGCGAGATGCCGACAGACCTGTCCCAGGCAAGATGGCTGAAAAAGAACGAAGCACAGGATATGAATGTCCTGATCCTGGATGCGAACCAGGAAGGCGCTATGTATGTTGTAGGTACGTTAGGGCAGGACGTTTCTGAAAGCGCTACCTTCAACGTAACACCGACCTTCGTTGTCAGCAAGACATCTGATCCGCAGAAGTAAATTGTTACAGGAAATCCGGTAACAGCACCTTTTACATCAAAAACATCAGCATCAGGTATCGTATGTGCCTATAAATCGTACGGTTCTGCACTTACAGGCCGTAAGCAGGATCCAGTCCGTACACAACGCAATGGAAACGGGCTGGATTCCTTTCCTAATCCTTGCATTGTAAAATCCAACAGAGAAAAGTCAGATCCGCCTATTTAAATAGAAAGGAAAGCATCATGGCCATATATTATATTACAATTTCCGCCCTGACAGGGCTTGGTTACTGCATGACCGAAAAGAAGAAAAAGCAGAATCGGACACTACCGTACCTGGCTGTTGTATTTATCAGCCTTGTTTTTCTATGTTCATTCCGGTACGCCATCGGCTTTGATTATTTTTCCTACCGTGACATTTATGAGATGATAGCTGCCATGCCTTTTTCTGCAATCCTTACGGCCTTTTGGTACGAACCGCTTTTTTTTATCGTGTGCAAATGCTTCAGCCTCTGCGGCCTGCCGTTTCAGCTGCTGATCACCGGCGTCAGCCTTTTTCTGCTTTTCTCTGCGGTATGGTTTATCGCACATTATTCCAAATCTCCGTGGATGAGTGTCTACCTATATATAACACTGCAGTTTCTGGCTTATAATATGAATCTGATGCGTCAGTCCATCGCGCTTTGCTTTTTCCTGTTTGCTTATCCTTTCCTGAAAAGCAGGCGTCTGATGCCTTATTCCGCCTGTATTTTTTTTGGCGGGCTTTTTCACAACTCCCTGTGGTTTGTATTTCCCCTTTATTTTCTGCTGTTTTTGAAATTGTCCCGGAAAACGACAGCATGCCTGCTGATCAGTACATTGGCCGGGTACCTGTTTTTTGAACCGCTTTTTTCACTGATCCATCCATTGCTGCCGGAAAAATACGCCGTCTACCAGCAAACCTATTTCTGGAACTCCAGCACCTGGGAATATATTCTGCCTCCTGCGGCCTACTGCCTGCTGATTTATCGGTTCCGCAGCCGGATCAGCGATGCCGCTGACCGTTCCATTTACCTGAACAGCGCCTTCTATCAGTGCCTGATCAGTCTGTTTATCACAAAGCATTTTATATTAGAGCGGTTTGCCGTATATCCGTTTGCATTTTCCCTGATTGCGATTTCGGATATCCTTGCTTCTTACCGGGAGGATGCGCCGGATATGGTGCAGGCGAAGCAGCGTTACCGCTGGATTATGGCAGTGTTTCTGCTCTTTGGAGGCGCTTATTTTGTGTTTGCTTCTGTAAAAGGCTTCCATCATGTGTATCCTTATGTCAGCCTGTTGGACAAAAGCCGCTCGGCTCCTGCGGGAAGCCTGATGAGAAGTGGGTGGCATAGTATGGTATTTGATGAAATCATGAGACGGAACTTGCCACTTACCGGGTGGCCCGGGCCACTATGAATGAATTGTTGGGCGATGAAAAGTTCCCCAAAATGGACGCGCTGGAAAACAGCGGCGGGAACTGGCAGACGGGAAAAAGGCCCTCTATGTGGAGTACCGGCAGGCCGGGTTTGGGAAGTCTCCCAGAAATAGCACCATAGCTCCTTAAAAGTGTACTTGACAATGTAGTGATAAACTGCTATACTGAACAATGTTCATGTTGGAGGTGATGAAATGAATAATGCC
This sequence comes from uncultured Eubacterium sp., assembly GCA_947564835.1. Taxonomy (GTDB): domain Bacteria; phylum Bacillota; class Clostridia; order Lachnospirales; family Lachnospiraceae; genus Eubacterium_J. The sequence continues at coordinate 3,134 of CANOET010000050.1, forward strand.
GTAACATCAAAAGAGGATATTTTGAAAACCAGCCGGGAACTAATCCGGCAGCAGGGATGGGCCGCAATCAATATCCGCTCTGTTGCTACAGCTTGCGGGGTATCTGTGGGGTCCATTTACAATTATTTTGATTCTAAGGCTGTGCTGGTGTCTGCCACAGTAGAAAGCGTTTGGCACGAGATTTTTCGTCACCCGGAAGTTGAGGATGTGTTTCACGATACGCAAGCCTATATCATCTGGATATATGAACAGATGGAATATGGATGCAAACAGTATCCCGGTTTTTTTACGTTGCACTCTTTGGGCTTTATGCAGGAAGAAAAAGCTGATGGGAAAAGGAAAATGCAGCAGGCTTGGCAGCACATCTTGAATGGGCTATGTTCCGTCTTAAAGCAGGACACCAGGATTCGAGCCGATGCCTTTACGGAGCAGTTTACAGTGGAACGATTTTCTGATGTTTTATTTTCTTTGATGCTTTCTGCTTTGTTGCGGCAGGACTATGATCCTACTGCTGTATTGGAGATTGTTTGTAGAACCCTTTATTAAAATCCAACCGGATTGGTTTTTTTATCCCGGAAATTGAACACTGTTCACCAAGGAGTGGAAATTATGAAAGTAAAACGAAATACGCTATTGTTACTCGCCTGTCTGATATGGAGCGCGGCGGGATTCAATATCCTCCGTATCGGTTTGATGTCCTATCCAGCCTACTGTTCCGTGCAGAATTATCTATTGTCTGTGCTGGTCTTTATAGTATTTCAAATATTTGTTTTTGGAAGGCTGGTAAAAAAGCACACTTCCAGGATTAGAGCCTATAAGGAAGAACGACATTTTTTCTTGAAATTTTTTGACAAAAAAGCATTTACAATTATGGCGGTAATGATACTTGTGGCATTGGCCTACGGGCAAGCGAACTTGTATCAGAACGGTTTATAGCAGTGTTCTATACCGGTTTGGGAGGTTCCCTTCTGCTAGCCGGTATGTTGTTTGGCCGTAACTATGGCAGGGTGGTACTTGCCACCGCCATAGCTCAAGATAAAACGGCAATGAAAGGAGAATAGAATATGCAAGCAATTATTGAAACTCTGTTCGATGCTGTCTATCTAATTTCCGTCGTTACGATTGGAATTTTAATGATCCGAGGCAGCAAGGGAGATCGTCAATTCCATCTTTTCGGATGGATGGCTATCGTGTTAGGTGCAGGGGACTCATTCCATTTGGTTCCACGTGTGATTGCCCTGTGTACCACTGGCTTGGAGAATTACACGGTTCCTCTTGGGATTGGAAAGTGGATCACTTCGGTCACAATGACCGTTTTCTATGTGCTGCTCTACTATGTCTGGCGGCAGAGGTATAAGATTAACGGTCAAGGCGGCCTTACCGCCGCCGTGTATGGTCTGGCCGGTGTGCGGATTGCACTATGCATGATGCCCCAGAACCAGTGGCTCAGTGCCGAAGCGCCCCTCTCTTGGGGCATATACCGTAATATCCCCTTTGCCTTCCTGGGCCTCCTGGTGATTGTGCTGTTTTATCGAAGCGCAAAGAAACATAGGGATAAAGCATTCCGCTGGATGTGGCTGACCATCGTATTGAGTTTTGGCTTCTATATCCCTGTGGTGCTGTGGGCGGATACAATCCCTCTGATTGGGATGCTGATGATTCCTAAAACCTGCGCTTATGTGTGGACGGTGCTTATTGGATTTTTCGCTATGAAACAGGAGTGTAGGTAAAGGAGGAACGCACAGGAAGCGATACATGAATACAGCCTTGCTGTGCGCCGTTCTTGCGATAGTTGGCGGTGTGTTTTACCGGGAATTTACCAAATTCAACGGCTTTATTGCAAAAACCACCCTCTCTGTTGTCCATACTCATTATTTCCTGCTAGGCATGGTATTTTTTCTCCTGCTTCTCCTGCTGGAAAAGAATTTTTCTTTCACCAGCGACAAAACCGGACGGGTACTGGTATATCAGTAGGTAAGCAACTACCTTGAAAAGTAGTTCGTTCCCGGTCATGCGGAAAATAAACAGACCGTGTAAACATGGTTTGCTCCCAGTCATGCAAATAATAAATAGACCGTGAAAAAGTTTTTAAGCCTCTTGCCCCAAAAAGGCAGGGGCTTAATTTATACAAGGAGAAAGCCGCTTATGAAAATTTTGACAGGAAGCCTATATTTTGTATCTGATGATTTTTTGCAAAGATACAAGACCCTTATCTGAAAGTCAATTATGAGGATACGAAACGGCCTCACTGCTTCGCTTTTAAGGACAGCAAAACAGGGCTGTATTGGTTAATCCCATGCAGTTCAAAAATAAAAAAGATTCTTTTTGTAAATCTCCAATTCATAAGCTTTCCCGCTGCGCCGGTCTGTCTTCCGCTCCGAATGCTGATAAGTCAACCCGCACGATAAGGCCAGTGCCCTGGAAGCAAGATTTCCTGCCCGTATAGAATAATAAAATTCCTGCCCGCCTAAACAAATACAGTATTCCATCAATAAACGCAGGATCTGTTTCCCATATCCCTTTCCAACATACTCCGGTCCCAGGGCAATACCAGTCTCATGATAAATATGCGGCTCTGTTTCCTCCACTCCGGCAAAACCAATGGCCTGCCCGCTGCCCCTCTCATAGACCAGCCACGCATCATGGGTTTCCTGCCACGCAATCGTCCTCTGTATCCTCTCCCTGGCCCCATCCTCATCAGCCGTCACTTTCCATACCATATATTCTGCTGTTTCCGGCCTTGACCAGACATTACGGTATATCGATCTCCAATCCTCATATTTTGCTTTCTCAAGAATCATATCTTCTGTCTCCATCCTGCCTTTATCCCTTATTTTTGCCAATTGGACGTTGGCAAGCCTGTCCATTCTTTTGTCTGCTATGGACTGCATTGCATGATTCTCCTTTCCGTTAAAGCCTTGTCTCTCCTGCTATAAGTTTATTATATACTTATATCTTCAAAAGCCAAGAGGTGTTTGCAGAAATATATCACTTGATCCATAAACCGGTTACAGTTCGTACCCAATGTCATTAAGTTAAGCTGATTGAAAAAATCTCATCATATGGTCTAACTCAAATTTTTCAATCACTCACGGATCCGATTCCCCGCAGCAAGCTGCGGGGAATTTTTTTCAGAAAAAGGGTTGACAACCTACCGCCCCATCCAGACATCCAGCACCTGCTTCACCTTCTGCACCACATACCCGCTCCCGCCGCGCCCCTTCACGTCTTCCGTCATGCTGACAAGCAGGATCGGCCGCTTTTGTGTTTCCTCCGCCGTAAATACAGCCATCCATCCAAGCTCCGTACCCGTATGGTCATCCTTAGATGCCTTGATCTCTGCGGTCCCTGTCTTCCCCGCCAGGATCCTGTCATCCCGATGCAGCGCATACCCTGTCCCGTTTGGGTCATTCACGACTTTCTTTAGCGCTTCCAACACCCGATCCGCCGTTTCCGCAGAAAAAGCATCCGCAATCCACACCCCAGCCTCTGCCTGCCGGTCCGCTTTGGTTCCGGTATCTGCATCCAGTCCGGATTTCATGATCAGATACGGCCGTATCATGTTTCCATGGTTGCAAAACGCCGTATAAATCCCTGCCAGATGCAGCGGATTGATCAGAATCTGCCCCTGCCCATACCCGCTGTCTGCCAGCTGTATTTCTGTTTCCAGGTGTTCTGTGTTCGAAAACTGCGCTTTCGCCATCGTAATTTCAAACGGAATCTTTTTTGTGAAATCCAGCTTTCGCAAACTGTCCTCCAGGTTTTGGGCGCCGATTTTCAGCGCTGCTTTGGCAAAATAAATATTATCGGACCAGATCAGCGCGTTGTCCAGAATCACCGGTTCATAATCATGCAGTGTCGTTACATGATATGCGCCCCAGGAAGCATCTTTCTGCCAGCTTAAGCCGGCGTTTCCAAAATCCTCCTGCGGGTTCAGCGTCCCTGTTTCCAGGCCGATTGCCGCGATCACCGGCTTAAACGTCGAACCTGGGCTCCACGCCTGCCGGAAACGGTTGTACAGTGGTTTTCTTTCGTCTTCATTTAAGGCCGTCCATTGTTCTGACGACATTCCGAGGATAAAGTCATTATTATCATAAGAAGGGGTACTGACGAGTGCAAGCACCTCGCCCGTCATGGGATGCATGGCCACAGAGCAGCTTTTATCCTCCCGGAACTGCTCATAGATTTGTTCCTGAAGCCCGGCATCGATCGTCAGCCGGATCTCTTTCCCATGCTGCACATCTACCGATGCCAGTTCCTCTTTTTCCCTGCCATTTTTATCGGTTATATAGATCCTGCAGCCATTCGTGCCCTTGAGTTCTTTTTCAAACAGCCCTTCTATTCCGCTGCGGCCGATCATACTGGATGCGGTATAGCCTTCGCCCTCATGTTCTTTCAAATCCTCAGCCGTTACATTCTGGACATAGCCAACCAGATGCGCTGCCGCTTCCCGGTATGGGTATTCCCGGATTTTTACTTCCTGGATCATAACTCCCGGAATCTTAAGCAGCTTTTCCTGGCGCGCCTGTTCCTTTTGCATTTCTTCATCTGGTTCTATGGCCATGAGCGCAAGCTCATCGACAGCTGGAAGTGTCCGGATCGGCACAAACGAATCCTCCTTCACCCATTTTGCTTCCAGCTTTTTTGTAATTGCCTCCGGCTCCATCTCCAGCAACTTTGCAATTTGGGCAATCTGCTTTGCAGACTGCTCCTGCAGCAGCTTTCCAGGGACAATCCCGACCGAAGCAGCGCTGCCCCACCCTGCCAGCACCCGCCCGTTCCGGTCTTTGATTTCACCCCGCTTCGCCTGTACCGTGGATACCCGCACCTTATCCGTTTTTCCAAGCTGCGGAAAAATCATAGCATCCGACCATACCAGCCGGTAACCGTCTTCGCCCTTTTGGAAAAATGCTTCATTTTCAAATTGGATACTGCCTGCCGCTGTATGAAAGGATGTCTCGTAAGTTACTGTATGGGTTTGCGCGTCATAGGCTGTAACCTCCGTGTGCATATCCTGCATAGCAATCCCTTCGTAAATCGCCTGATTGCGTTCCTGAAAATCCTGCTCTGTAATGTTCCCGGAAGCTTCGATATCCAGCATGGCGTACATTTTTGCGTATTCTTTTTTTGCCGCATGGTCCATGTAAGTAAGCAGCAGCGTATCCGGATCTTCCCGGGTCTTTTCCTTATCAAAATGAAAACTTAATTTATCTTCTTGACCAGGCCTTGTAAATAAAAATAACAAAAGGAGTACGATACAAAAAACTGCTGTCAGCATCAGGGCACAGCTTGCCAGTATGATTTTTTTCTTTTTTCTTTTCCTGTTTCTGTGGGACCGCATGTGAATACCTCCATTTTTGCGCATCGGTTTGACTTTGTTTATCAAGTTGCTTAAATCTTACACTAGTAAGATTTGAATGTCAAGTCTTTTCTAAATATAGCGGATGCGCAACAGTTCAGATAACCCATGGAACTGTTACGCTAATCCGGGGTTACCGTTCGCGATTCGTTCACCGCAGCGTTGCCCCGTCCGCCCAAGATGTGTCTCCCAGCGCATTTCCCTGCCCGCTGCCCGCAGCGTCGTCCGGATAGCCGCCCCTGGCTACCCCAAATCCTTCGCCCCCTTAGCCTTATCGCCACGCACACGCACACTCCCCCGCTCAATCACCGCACTGTCAATGCAACGCACTCCAAAACGTTTCTCACTCCCCTGGATTTTTTTCAGCAGCAGCTTCATTGCCGTATCCGCCATCCCCTTCATATCCACATTATAAGTCGTCAGCTTCTGTGCAAAGCTATGTCCAAACAGATAATTATCATACCCGGCAATTGAAATATCCTCCGGCACACGATACCCTTCTTTTACCAAAACATCATACAGCCGGCTTGCCGTCAGGTCACTGTTGCAGACAAATGCCGTCGGCATCCGCTTTGGCAGGCAGATTCGAAGTTCCCCTGTCACAATATCGCGGTCTTCCAGGCACCAATCCTTTTCCGGCACAATGCCTGCCTCCATCATCCCCTTCTTATATCCATAATACCGGTCCATAATATTCCGGTTCGCCAAAACCGAGCCGACAAACGCGATATCCCGGTGCCCCCGTTCCAAAAGATAGCGCGTCACCTTATACATGCCGACATAATTGCCGGAAAGCACCGCATCGCATGGAAGGCCCCGCATACTGGAATCCAGCAGCACGACCGGTATACCGGATTTTTTGACGAGCTTTCCCACATAGTCCCTTTCCACCCATCCGATCACAATCAGCCCGTCCACTGCTTTCCTCTGCACAATCTGGGGAAGCATTCCCCGTTTTTCACTGGCTGTTTCCAGTACCTCAAGCACCGTAACCCCCTGCTTTTTAGACGCTGCGCAGGCAACCATCTGGTACATCGCCCAGTAAAAAGAAATCCCTACTTCCAGATATTTTTTTGGTACAATCACCCCGATCCTGCTCACCCTGACCGTTTTTTCATAACGGGAAAGATCGTACCCCATTTCCTTTGCTGTCTGAAAAATAAGCTCCCTGACATCATCGCTGACCCCTTTCTTCCCCGATAAGGCGTTCGATACGGTCACACTGCTGACATGCAGCGCTTTGGCAATGTCTTTTAGTTTAATATCTCCCATTTTATATAATCCCCCTGTTCCTACCTTTGTCTGACCGTATTTCCCAAAATAACCCTCCCCTCCACAAACCGGATTCCAGATGCTTTGGCAGCTCCTGCGATCCGTTTGAGGATAGTTCCTGTGCTGATCTGCGCGATTGCTTTCTGGTCATATTCATAAGTCGTCAGCTCCAGCCCTTCCTGCACACCGGAATAATAATAGTCAAAACCAACCACCGACACCTCCTGCGGGATCCGGATTCCCTGCTGCAGCAGCTCTCCGATCAGAATGTTCGCTGTCTTGTCACAATTGCACACAAACCCGTCAGGCAGTGTATCCGGCAGCTCCACCCGCAGCTTATAATCATATCCATCTGAAAACCGGTCCAGGATCAGATCCTCGCGGTTCACTTCCATGCCCCTTTTCTCCAGCGCCTTGCAATAGCCCATATAGCGGTCCATAATACTGCCGGTCGCCCATGGATTGCCAACAAACACCAGCCTGCGGCATCCGGCGTCCAGCAGCAGGTCGGTTAACTGCTCCATGCCCCCAAAGCTGTCGCAGACAATATAGTCCATATCCGGCAGGACATCATAATAATCAATGCAAACAATCGGTACCTGGTATTCTTTGCGAATCGTCTGTATATACTCCCGGTCCATTTCCCCGATCAGAATAATCCCGTCAATTTCATCATCTAAAAAACCGGTAAATCCATGCAGCATCCTCTCCTTAGACTCATCGACTACCTCCAGAATCGATACGCCGCCTTTCCTATTCAGTTCCTGGGCCACTTTCATATAGATATCCATATAAAACGACGGAAACTGCCTGACATACCGTTCCGCAACCACAACTCCGATCCGGTGCATTCCCGGCCTCTTTTTCTGTTCAGACTTCGGCATCTGATATCCCATCGCAGCGGCCGTATCCCGGATCCTACCGCGCAGTTCCTCACTGACTCCTTTTCGGCCATTTAAAGCATTCGATACGGTAACAATACTAACACCGACTTCTTCAGCAATATGCTCCAGCCTGACTTCTTTTCTACGTTCCATCTGTATCTTCTCCCTTACTTTACTTCCATCCATACTTTATATTTCTATTTTACTTTAATTTGCTTAATTTTTCAATTTCCAATTCCAAATTTTCTGTATTTTTACGTAAAATAGGTTACAGGCCACATTCTTTGGCCTTGTCCAGGCAGCAAGTGCTTGAACAAGGTGTGAACTAAAATAGTTCGGAATTACAAAAACAGGCTGCCACAGCAATCGCTATAGCAGCCTGTTTTGATACGGTAAGATCAATCAAGCAAAAAAGGTTTAAAAGGGGAAGGGGGAAAACTATGCAAATATCCCGTACCTGACCCGATCTGGGTATTTTGCATGGTTCCTAATTTGTATCACGAAATACCGTATGTGTTTCTGTAAGGAAGTAAAACATGATTGATTTTGTATGATACAAATTGTTAGTTAATATTTTAGATTAAAATCTATCATTTGTCAATATTAATATTTATTTTTAGCCATTTTTAATTATCAATTATGGTAAACATATATTGGGCCGGAATCAGCACGAGGAGCGACAGAAATGACATTGTGTTGCGTTTTTTAGTGGCTATGCGAACGCCGGGTGAGGGGGAAAGGGCCTGGCTTCCTGCTCCTATTCCAGAATGTTAAGAATCCCTAGGCATTCTGCATCTACACAGTGGCACCGTCCGGATAGCCATATCCCCCGGCTAACCTATATAAGAAAGTATTTTTAAGTAAATAAAAAGGACTGGAAATCCCAATCCTTATCCTAAGTTTCCAAACAATTATAACAAGGCCGCTTATTTATATAAAAGGAACCGCCTCCCCAATCCGCCTCGCACTGTCCCGTTCAATAAATTCCCCGTCAATCATATAGACCCCCGTCTTATAATCCGGATTCTCCAGCTTATGCAGCAAAATATGGATCGACCTTCTCGCCATTTCCTTCATATTAATCGCATACGTCGTAATCCCGATCTGCGGAAACGACTCATTGATAAAATTATCAAACCCTACAATGGAAATGTCATCCGGCACCGCATATCCGTTCTCCGTCAGCTTGCGGACCATGACAAGCGCCGCCATATCATTGTTGCAGAAAAAAGCCGTCGGCATCTCTTCTTTTGGAGGCAGCTTAAAATAACGGTTATAATCTCCGCAACCAGTCTCCCGGTCGCGGTCTTCTAACAGCCAGTCTTCCCTAAGCGGAATCCCATGCTGCATCAAAGACCTTAAATATCCAAAGTACCGGTCATCGATACTTGTTGTCGCCAGCCTGGTTCCCACAAACCCGATTTTGGAATGCCCCATACGAAATAAATAATTCGTCATCCGGTAAGCGCCCATCATATTATTGCTTACAACAGAATCCGTCTCTTCCTCATTCGCAAGTGTATCTAACAAAATCAGGGGCTGGTGTACATTTTTCCGGAGAAACTTTGTATATTCCAACGTAAATGTCCCCATCAGGATCACTGCGTCGGCTTTTTCCTCTTTTACCATCTTTGGCATCCGGATCTCATGCTCTTCCTCAAAATTGATAACCTCCAGCATGGCAAAACAATTTTTCCTCATTGCTTTTTGGGACAGCTCCTGATACAGGCGCAGATAAAAGGAAGACGGGCCGCCCAGATAGCGTTCTGCCACTGCAACCCCAATGGTATAACTTCTGCGTTCTTTCGATTTTTCCTGTGTTGACTTCACATAGCCCATTTCGTCGGCCAGCTGCCTGATTTTTGCACGCAGCTCTTCGCTGACACCCCTTTGGCCGGATAGTGCCTTGGAAACGGTAACCGTGCTTACACCCAGCTGCTCTGCGATGTCTGCTAATTTTACTGCTTTGGACATAAGTATTTCCACCTTTATTTGTTCTGGTTTAGCTGCTGATGCAGCAGATTTTAAGTTAAGTATGCAGCTTAATTTAGTAAATTAAGCTGCTTATAATGTATGCCATTTCCAGATATTTGTCAACCAGGCAATTTCGCGTATTTTGTATTTTACAAAGAACCTGAAGCCCTTACCCTCTTTTCAGTCTGCGCCGCTGCATCTTCTTCCAGATCCTTCTTGCTGTCATACATACTTCCTCCTCCATTCCAAGCCCGTCCACAAGCAGTTCCTGATCCACCAGATCCAGCACATGCTCAATCGCATCCTGATTCCGCACCATCCGGTCCACCTGTTTTAGGATCTTTTGCACTTGTTCCATTGGAATATCATCCAACACTGGAAGGATCACATTTCCCAGTTCTCCCGGCAGAATCTCCAGCACACCCCCGCCGTAGCTGCGTCCGCATAACTCAGTAAACGCAAATGAAATGCTGTTGTAATAGGAAAGGACTGCTTTCTGCGGTTCCACGCCTTCATAAAATTTGATCCGGTGCATGGTATCCGTGGACACCGCGTCGCAGCAGTTTAAGACAAATTTCGGATATAGATTATTTCTGCGCAGAAAAAATGCGTCCGGAACCCAGATGGACGGAACACGGTACCAGCGTTCGCGGATGCTGCATTTATAGCCCTCATGCTCGCGGTTTTTCTCACCCTTTGCAATATATTGTCTATGGCTGTCCGGATACTGCTCTATTGGCACATCCGGAAAATCAATCAGATAAGCGGCCTTCCCGTTTCTGACATTTTTCATCCAGTCTTCTTTTCCAAAATAAATGCTGCCGGCATGGGAACTGCGTCCGATCAGCGGGCGTACAACCCCTTCCAGTCCGTATTCTTCCACCGCCTTTTGCGTAACGGAAAAATATTTATTATTCCCGGTTGTTATCCCGATATTGATCAGCGCCAGTTCAGACATTTTCAGGAAGCGCTTGTCTTTGCGCAAGCATGTGACCAGCTTGTTTTCCTCCGCATCCATAAAATATTTCGTCCATTTTTCCTGCACATGTGCAAGCTTCTGAAAACCATTTGTATCCAGGTCGAGCGTATCCAGGTCGTCCAGGTTGTTCAGTTCCATAATGCGGATGCCTTTTTCTTCTTCTCCTTTTTCTCCGATCAGAATCAAAATCTCCTGTTCAATGTCCGGAAACACCAGCTCTTCAAAGGTAAGCAGTGTGATTTTTGACAATTCCCTGGCCAGAAAAGAACGCAGCTCCTGCGCATATGCCACCTGCAGGATTTCCGCCGGAATGACGAATGCAATTTTTCCTGTTTCATTCAGCAGATGCACGCATGCCACAAGAAAGCCGACCCAGGTATTGATCAGTTTATTTGCCTTCATTCCATGTTCCGTCAAAATCCGTGACATTTCTTCCCGCTGCTGCTCTTTTAGGTATTGATACCGGATATAAGGCGGATTTCCCAGAATCAGGTCATAGCCTGCATCTTCTTTGTGCTGTTCATAATACTGGAAAAAATCCATATGCAGCAGACGGATATTTTCCTGCTGCCCGATCCGTTCACTTGTCTGGCGCACTGCAGATTCTTCGATTTCAATTGCTGTCATTGTGCCGTGATTGTGAAGCAGGCAGTGGTCCAGCGCCGCTTCCACAAATACGCCGTTCCCGCAGCTTGGCTCTAAGATGTTGCAAATCGGCATGCCCTTGAAAAACTCCGCCATCTTTTGGGCGGCTTTTTGCGGTGTATAATAAGCGCCCCTTAACTTTTGCTCTGTACTGTCTTCCTTTAAAATCATATCGTCTCCTGGAACTGCAGCTGATAGATACTGGTTATCCGTGCTTCGATCCGGCTGATTAGCTTTTCCTTTTCCCGCTGCGCCACTTCTTTCATTGTCTTATCCGGCTTGTCGCTGCAAGCCTGGTTTAATGCATATATTTTTTTCGCACACTGCACAACTTCATCATATGCGGCTTTCTGGCCCGGCTGGTCAAAATCCAGCTCCAAAAAGGGTATTTTTTTCAGCACGTAGGTCCCGCGCGCCGTAAACCCGCCTTCAAAATCACTTCCCATCATACGCAGCAGCTGTTCCGTATACGGATGGTTCAGCCACGCCTGAATATAAGCCAGGTCATAGCTGCAATCCGGCAGCGCCGCGATTGCACAATACCCTGCCGTGCCGCCGGAAGCAATCAGCATATCCTGTGTATCATACGCATACATCGGCCGCTTGCTCAAGACACGCACAATCAGCTTCGGTGTATGGACAAATGCCGTCAGGGCCTGTGTCCTCCCATACTGATACCAATTCTCCTGTGTTGCGTTTTTAATATCACGCCCGACACCGTTGTTTAAGCATTTCGGTACAAGCAGATCGTAACAGGCGCTCAGATACGCAAACGTCCCCGGATAATCCTGTTTCATAACCTGCAGGCTGATCAGATTGCCTTCTTCCGTATAAGGAAAAATAATCCGCTTGTCTGTTTTCAGCAGTGAATAGGTCTGCATTCCCTTTTCATCCGCTTTCGTTGGTTTAAAATACGGCTTTAAAATGTTTTTTTCAATCTGGTATTCCGCACCGAATTTGCGGATCGTAACGTTCTTTTCCGTTTCCGAAACAACCTCATTCTGCGCAAACCAATATACCGGCTGCGGCCGTTCCGCGCTTGTCTGTATCCCGTTAAAAATATCCACTACTTCCCCCAGCGGCCTGGCATGCGCCTCCAGCTTCGCGATCATCTTTAAAAATGCAATATCCGTCGACAGCCGCCAGGGCGCAGCGCCCAGGGAATCGTTCGCAATCAGCAGATGCTTTTGCTCTTTTCCGGTCCAAAGCTGTGCAAGTGAAGTCACATTTGTATAACGCATCTGCGTACATGCTTCATTTCCGCAAATAAGAATGGCGCTGTAAATGGTCTTATCCGGAAACAGCTGCATATCCCCAAAATCATCCAGCGCCCGGATTTTAGGCGCTAACAGCTGCCGCAGCTCCTGCCCCGCATCGATTTTGATAAATTTGTTCGGCACAATATAGCTCAGCGTCCCCCCTGGCTTTAGCAGGCGCAGCGCCTGTTCGATAAACAGGAAATATTTGTCAAATTGCTTGTAAGCCGTCTGATACTTATCCTTATAAATTGAAAACTCCGTATCCGTTTCCAGTGCATGCATATCTTCCGTCTTGACATAAGGAGGGTTTCCGAGAATCACATCAAATCCCCGGTCTTCATTTAAATCTTCCCAGTCAAACGGCCGGATTTCCCGCAGCAAACGAACCGGATCATCCTCTTTTCCAGAAATATCTTTACCCGCCAGATCAACTCTTGTCACAAGCGCATTCCCGTTCTGGATATTCCAGCGCAGATCCGGCAGCAGCGGCAGGCAGCCATACACCGACGCAGGCGTTTCCCCTTCCATCAGCTTGATCAGCAAAGAAAACTTACTAGCCTCCACCGCATGGATATCAATATCCGTCCCGAAAATACAGCTGGTCATAAGCGCCTTTTTATCCGCAAACGGCAGCTTTCTCCTCCCGCTCTCCATTTCCAGCAAATACCCGGGATCATGCACAAGATACCACTCCACACAATAATCCACCAGATACTGGTACGCTTCCTCCAAAAACACCCCGGATCCGCACGCAATATCCACAACCTGCACCGTTTTGATCTCTTCCGGCGTCTTCCCTTCACAATAAGGCCCCAGCGCCTCTTTTACCATATATTTTACAATTTCCACCGGCGTAGACACAACAGAACGGTATTTATAAGCCCCTTTTGCCGTCAGGGCAATCCGTCCGTCCTCCAGCACCAGGCACTCCGTCAGAAACGCTTCATAGATCTTGCCCAGAATCCCCGGTTCAATCACATGAAACAAATACGGCGCCTGCGGATAATACAAGGACATAACCATCTCAAACAGCATATCCGGATGCAGGTCCAAAATAATCGTATCCCCCGAAAAAATGCCGGAATTATACCGTTTATCCGCCTCTTTAAATACCCGCAGCAGCGATGTGCGCAGCTCATCCTTATTTTTTGCCGCGTCCTTTAATTTCTTATACAACGGCAGGTTACGGTCCTCACAGATACGCAGGAAAATCATCTGATTAATAAACTCCTGCACCACATCATTTAACAAATCAATATCCGCATACCGGGCCGAATGGGTATACAAATACGACCCGATCTCCAGCCGCCAGCCATTCATCTGCTTTAAAAAGATCTCATCAATCTGCGATGCATACCGTCCGCTGCTCTGGAAATTCCCATTCACAAACGTATCAAAAGCACCGGAATACACATTTTCCCTAGACAACAGCCCGTAAATCTGCGCAAACTGGTCTACATACTCCGAATAATGATAACACCTGTACAGCGAAGCAGACGGCGAATCTCCTTCCTGCGGCCTGGTTGTCGTATCAAACACCAGCAGATATTCAAAATTCGTCAAAACCGAAATCTTATGCTTCGCATTCCAGCCATAACTTCTTGCCTGCATAGCTGCAGCGACATCAATGCGGATATCCACGGCCGGCTTTTTCGCTTCCACAAAGATTTTAGAAACGCCGTTTAACGTCAGCGTATAATCCGGGCGTTCCTTTTCATTGGAAAATTTCTCTACGACTACCTCCTTGTACTGCGGAGGCGCCCCGTTTTTATTATGTACATCCCATCCAAGGCATTCCAGTAACGGGCTGATAAATTCATCCCGGCAGTCCTGTTCGTTGTATTCTTTTGCATCTTTATAGGAAGAGGCATTCCTTTTGTATTGGGTGACTAATCGTTCCAGGTCGTCTGTATTCATAATCGTACCGCTTTCGTTGTTGATTCTGAGTGGGGGGGGGTTGATGGCTGCGAGTTTTGTGTTATGGTTATTATAACGTATTCTGCAGGAAAAAGCAACCATATGTTCTGTTTTTTGTGTATTTTTTTAAGAAATACTTTTGGCATGTGTTGCGTTTTTGGGCTTCCCGAAAAATCTTGATTGGACAGGGAATGTGGTTAGCCGGAGGACTCTGTGGATGTGCCAGGGGATGTGGCTAGCCGGACGGCTCTGTGGATGTGCCAGGGAATGTGGCTAACCGGACGACTCTGCGGTTGTGGCCAGGGGACGCGCCGGGAGACACACCTTGGGCGGACTGGGGCAACGCTGC
>CANOET010000051.1 GCA_947564835.1 uncultured Eubacterium sp.
GGCGCTTTTAGCGGAGGTGAAATCCAGCGCTTACGGAGACTTAGGCAGGAGGGCCACACCCCGACTGTCTTAGTCGCAGTTAGCGATGAGTTCACCACAGCGTTGCCCCAGTCCGCCCAAGGTGAACCTCCCGGCGCGTCCCCTGTCCACAGCCCGCAGAGTCGTCCGGTTAGCCACATTCCCTGGCTAACGAAAACCTTTCAAGTGGCCCCAAAACGCAACACAAGGTCAAATATATTTTTTCTGGTTCATCCAGGTTAGGAAAGAATACTTTAAGGATGCTTTTGGATGAACTTGTCATTTATAGACTGTATAGAGATTCGTAGTTTTTAAAAATTAATAAATGGAAAGGAGATGAGCATATACGTTGAGCATTTTTAATATTACGAATCTGGAAAATAGAGCAGATGCATTTTATCAAAAAACTTGACCTAATTATCTCTCTGTAGTATAGTATAAGAAGATATTTTATATAAATTGTTATTCAAACACATAGATACAAACGATAAATTGAGACAGTTATAGAACGGAGATTTAAAATTATGATACGTTTGCTGTTTTTTATGAATTTGACTGGTTTTTTATTTTTTATATTATGTACCATTTTGTTTCCTTATAGGAAAGATTTCCTTCCATCAAGGGTGCGTATATTTATATGCCGTTTAAATATGATGTTCTATATCATTCCATTTCCATTATTTTTGCCTTATTTACGTAAGTTTACTCAAAATAGGAATATTAAGATACCATTTGACCCTTCTTTGAAAAATGGGTCACATATAGCTATCCGCTTTATAGATGATATCTATCTTATGTTACCAAAACCAAATATAATTCTTATAATAATTATATTGCTCTGGCTAATATCAAGTATATGTTTATATATTATAAATACTCGGGATCAGATAAAATTTAAGCGATTTCAACGTACTTTTGATTTATTTATGGAAGATAATTTAATTAATGGATCAATCAATGCTTCTGATCTTGTACATAAAGCAATGCGAGAAATGAACGTAAAAAGGAAAATCAAAGTATATACATTAGGAAGGCTTCATGTGCCTCATGTTTCTGGTTTATTCCAATTGAAAATCTTTCTTCCTGCTAATTGGGATGTTTCAGAACAGGTCTATTATATGGCAATAAAACATGAAGTGGCGCATATTTTACATAAAGACTTACTATTTCAATTTTTAGCATTAATTGCTTGCAGTATTCATGGACTTAATCCTATTGTGCATATTTTAAAATCAAGAATGGAATCTCATGAAGAATTATATGCTGATGCATGTTCTTGTAGTGACAGTTCCAAAGATGAACGGCTTGCTTTTGCATATGCCCTTATAGACCTGTCCGCAGCATCAAGCAAAACTTTACATGTTCCATTAAGAGGTTTAGGACTAAAAAACGATAAACGCCTTCTTGAAGAAAGGGCTGTTCATATTGTAAAAAATGATTATAAGAGTTATAAATCAACAAAACAACTTTTTGTTGGAAGTGTGTCTGTTATAATGTTTATTATATCTGCAATACCTGCAATATCATACAATCTTCCGGCTGCATTAGCCAGCACGGATGATGTATTAAAATTTGAAACAATAGATAACTTTAATGTTGACGTATTATCTACGGAAAATACGCTTGAACCGTTACCGAAATCTAGGCAGTATTTAGAAAATGAGCTTTATTCTTTGCTAGATACTTTTGATTTTACTAAAAATGATACATATTGCATTGATAAGGAAGGAAATATTTATGATGTTAACAATATACATTCAGAGGAATGTAGACATGTCTTTATTTTAATTGATGTTTTGCACCATGAAAAAAATTTAGATATAGGCTGTAATGTAACCGTACATAAAGCTAAGAGATGCACAAAATGTGGGAATATAGAAATCATAGAGCCTTATACATCAACTGCTTTTATTCATTGTCCCCATTAATCATCTTATTTCATTTGGCTTGATTGAAAACTAAGTGTTTGATATTTTTGATAATGAAAGATTATTTATATTATGAGTCAACATATTATAATTAACTTCATTTTTCACTTGACAAAATAGATAACGCTTAGTTTCCAATCGCTATTTTTTATTCAATATTATGATGCTGTATTAATATTAAATATGTTTATTTACTAGCCTATGTTTTATTATAACTTAACATTAATTATATTTCAGGACACCTTCTTTCATCCTCTTCACATACTCCTCCACATATCCAACACAATCCTCCCCATACTGCTCACACAATTTAACAATCGCCGATCCCACAATCACCCCATCCGAAACAGCAGCTACTTCCGCGGCCTGCTGCGGGGTTGAGATGCCGAATCCGACTGCGCATGGGATATCGGTTTCTTCTTTCACGAGCCGGATCATGGATGCAAGATCTGTCGTTATCTTGGTTCTTGTTCCCGTGACGCCGAGTGAAGATACGCAATAGATAAAACCCGTTGCCTCTCTTGCGATCATACGGATTCGTTCATGGGATGTGGGTGCGATCATGGAAATGAGCGCCAGGCCGTATTTTTGACAGATTTGGTCAAATTCCTGTTTTTCTTCAAATGGAATGTCCGGAAGGATCAGACCATCTATGCCGAGTTTTGCCGATTTTTGTACAAAGCTTTCTGCTCCGTAGGAAAAAACGACATTCGCATAGGTCATAAATACCATTGGGATCTGTGTGTGCGTGCGGATGAGGGCCACCAGTTCAAAGATTTTGTCTGTTGTGACGCCTGCGCGCAGTGCGCGGTTATCGGCGGCCTGAATGACCGGGCCTTCTGCGGTTGGATCGGAAAATGGGATGCCCAGTTCTATCAGGTCTGCGCCTGCTTTCTCCATGGCATATACAAGCTGCTCGGTTATCTCCAGGGAAGGATCGCCACAGGTTATAAACGGGATAAATGCTTTTCCGTTTGCAAATGCGTGTTGAATTTTATTCCTGATTTTATTTTGTTCTTTATTTGGAGTTTGATTTTCTGTGTCATTCATAGTGTCGTTCATAGAGTTATTTACAGTATCATTTACAGTGTCATTTGTGTCGATAGTTGTCGTGTTATTCATAGATTTCCTCTCCTCTATAGCGTGCGATTGCTGCACAGTCTTTGTCTCCGCGTCCGGATATATTGATGACGATGATCTGGTCTTTTTCCATGGCTGGCGCCAGTTTTTTTGCATGTGCGACGGCATGTGCGCTTTCGATGGCAGGAATGATGCCTTCGATGCGGGATAAATATTCAAAGGCACAGACGGCTTCTTCGTCTGTGACGGCTACATATTCTGCCCGTTTGGTGTCGTATAGTGCAGCGTGCTCGGGGCCGATTCCCGGATAGTCTAATCCTGCGGAAATGGAGTAGACCGGGGCGATCTGGCCATATTCGTCCTGGCAGAAATAGGATTTCATTCCGTGGAAAATGCCTGGTTTTCCGGTTGCTATGGTTGCTGCCGTTTCTGCTGTATGGATGCCGCGTCCGGCGGCTTCGCATCCGATCAGGCGTACCTGTTTATCTTCTATAAAATGGTAAAATGCACCTATGGCATTGGAACCTCCTCCGACACATGCCATTACGATATCTGGCAGTTTTCCTTCCTGTTCCAGTAGTTGTTCTTTGATTTCTTTTGAAATGACTGCCTGGAAATCTCTGACGATGGTTGGGAACGGATGCGGTCCCATAACGGAGCCTAATAAGTAATGCGTGTCATCGATTCGCCGCGTCCATTCACGCATAGCTTCGGAGACGGCATCCTTTAAAGTCCCCGTGCCGCTGGATACGGAATGTACGGTTGCGCCAAGCAGCCGCATACGGTAGACGTTGAGCGACTGCCGCCGGATGTCTTCTTCGCCCATAAACACTTCGCATTCCATACCCATCAGCGCGGCTGCCGTTGCCGAAGCTACGCCATGCTGCCCGGCTCCTGTCTCAGCAATAATCCTTGTTTTTCCCATTTTTTTGGCTAACAGGCACTGGCCGATTACATTGTTGATTTTATGGGAACCTGTATGATTTAAATCTTCGCGTTTTAAATAGATTTTTGCTCCGCCTAAATCTTGTGTCATATGTGCGGCATAATACAGCCTGGATGGCCTTCCGGTATAATTATGAAATAATTCTTTTAGTTCTTTGTTAAATTCCGGATCGTTTTTATAATGGTTATAGGCGTGTTCCAGTTCTATCACTGCGTTCATGAGTGTTTCTGGAATATATTGCCCGCCGTGATTTCCAAATCTTCCATTTTGATCTGTCATTAAAATACTCCTTTCCTGCTGGCGGTTTTGTGCCAGCTTGTTCATTCTGTCTGTTGTATCTTTGTTACTGTTCAACATCTTGTTCAAGCACTTGCTGCTTGGACAAGGCCAAAAAATGTGGCTTGCCAAGCATTCAGCCCTTCACCGAAGGCGAACTTCCCATGGGCTGGATGCCGTTACAGTTCGCAACTGTCCTGCTTTTTGGACAGGTGTGAACTGTAACGTATCTGTTGGTCCTGTATCTGTACGCTGGCATTGTTTTACCGCTCGGCGTTATTTCAAAAATCTGGCTGTTTCTGTGATCTACGGACCATATTTATAATTTCAGCAATTTTATCCGGGTCTTTCTTTCCGTTTGTCTCTACACCGCTGGATAAGTCAATTGCATATGCTCCTTTGGACAGCGCAGAGGCCAGGTTGCCGGAATGAATCCCTCCTGCCAGAAAATAGGGTTTATCAGACTCTGTAAGCAGATTCCAGTCAAACGCGGTGCCCGTACCGCCTGCGCCATGATCGAATAACAGGTAATCCGCATTGCTTTCCTGCCAGCAGTCAGCAGCGCTCTTTGTATTCATCGAAACAGCTTTGATGACGGGTTTTCCCGTTTGCTGCTTAATCCATACGATTTCCTGATCGGTTTCATTTCCATGGAGCTGTGCTATCTGTATAATATCCTGATTTAATAACTCTGCGATCTGTTCTTTTGCTTCGTTTACAAATACTCCGACAGCGATGATTTTTTCTGAAAGCCGTTGCCGGAATCTGTCTGCCTGGCCGGCAGGGATAAAACGGCGGCTTTGCTTTGCAAATACAAAGCCGATATAATCGGGCTGATATTGATTTACCGCTAAAATATCTTCGATATCTGTTAATCCGCAGATTTTTATTTTTGTCATGATTTCATTCCTTCTGCCTTTTTTAAAAATACTGTCAATGGTTGACAGAAATTTATACTAGTACTGTGTCGTGTAATTGCTACTGTTCACACCTTGTTCAAGCACTAGTACTGCGTTGTGGAAATAACAGTGAATACAGTGCTCGATATTTGTGTCAGCACAAGGCGGAGGAAGGAGGCGATGCCGGGTGCATCGTTGACTGACGACAACGCAGCGATGGCACAAATAGCGGGTGCTGTATTCACTGTTATTTCCACAATGCAGTACTAGCTGCTTGGACAATGCTAAAGAATGTGGCCTGCCAAGCATCCAGCCCTTCGCCAAAGGCGAACTTTCCATGGGCTGGATGCCGTTACAGTTCGCAGCTGTCCTGCTTTTTGGACAGGTGTGAACTGTAACGTGTAATTAACATTGAATACAGAACCTGCCTTTTGCGCAGCACTATGTTTCGTTAGACAGTGATGGGGTAACATCGCCTTCTTGCTCCGCCTTGTACTGACACAAAATTCAGGTGGTGTGCTCACCGTTAATTGAACAATGCAGTACTAGCAGCTGCCTAATCTGTCCGCCTATTTCCGTATTTGGATTTCAGGTTAGTCAGCACATTGTGTTGATCTGTTTATCTATTCCCGCATTCGGATTTCAGGTTAGCCAGCACATTGTGTTGGTCTGTTTATCTATTCCCGCATTTGGATTTCAGGTTAGCCAGCGCTTCGCGTTGATCTTCTGCACGCATCAGCATTTCACCGATCAGCACGCCATCTGTTCCGTTCTCAGATAGCCGCGCGAGATCGTCTGGGCTTTGAATGCCGCTTTCGGATACATAGAGGATATCTTTGGGAACCAGTTTCCGAAGCCGCAGGCTCGTATTGACATCTACTTGAAAGGTGTTTAAATTCCGGTTGTTTACGCCGATGATATTGGTATTGCATGTCAAGGCACGTTCCACTTCTTTTTCAGTATGCACTTCTGTTAATGCGGATAAACCTAATTCTGTTGCTATTGTTAAATATTCTTTTAATTCACTGTTGTCTAAAATGGCACAAATCAGCAGGATTGCGGATGCTCCGAGGAGTTTTGCTTCATAGATCATATACGGATCGACCGTAAAATCTTTCCGCAGTATCGGGATGGCTGCCTGCGCGGCTATTTCCTGCAGATATTCGTTCTTTCCCTGAAAGTAATAGGGTTCTGTCAGACAGGATATCGCTGAAGCGCCTGCTGCCTCATATGTTTTTGCGATCTTCAGATATGGAAATTCTGTTGCAATCACGCCTTTCGAAGGAGATGCTTTTTTAATCTCGCAGATCATGGAAATTCCCGGTTTTTTTAATGCCTGTGCAAATGGAAAGCTGCTGTCTGCAGGCATTTTTTCTGCCTGTCTGCGCACCATCTGTAATGGGAGTTTTGCTCTTTTTTCTGCAATCCTTTCTTTTGTCCTGGCTGCAATTTCATCTAAAATACTCATATTTTTTCCTCATAAATTCTATCTTTCTCTATCTTTCGGAATAATCCGTAAACAGTTCAGATAACCCATTGAACTGTTACGCATCCGGCCATTGGAAGTCGCTGCGCGATGGGCCGAATGCCATAAGCCACCACGATTTCATACGGTCAGCGCAGTTAACGCGCAGACCTGCCTGAACTGTTACAATAATCCTTCAAAATTATTTTTGTCATTTAATCTTCATTTGATAATCTTATAAATTCTTCTAACCGCCGTTTTGCCGCTCCGCTGTCAATCAGCTGTTCTGCCATCCGCACACCGTCTGCCAAAGATGCAGCCCGGCCTGCCACATACAGTCCGGCGCCTGCGTTTAGGACGGCTGCATTTCGTTTCGGGCCTTGTTCGCCGTCTAATATGGCTCTTGTAATAGCTGCGTTTTCTTCCGGCGTGCCGCCAGTTAATTCGGCTTTGCCGCATTTTTCAAATCCATACTGCTCCGGCTCTATGATATACGAATGATAGCTGCCGTTCCTGATTTTACATACTGTTGTAGGTGCGCTGAGTGAGATCTCATCCAGCATATCCTGCCCGTAGACAACCATTGCGCTTTGCACACCCAGATTGGTCAGCACTCTGGCTAAAGGTTCTACCAGAGCTTCCTCATAGACACCCATGACCTGCATGCTGGCTCCCGCCGGATTTGTCAGCGGGCCGAGGATATTAAATACGGTACGGATGCCCAGTTCTTTGCGTACAGGAGCGACATATTTCATTGCCAGATGGTAATTTTGTGCAAAGAGAAAACAAATATGGATTTTATTAAGCAGTTCTGTGCTTTTTTCCGGTGGGATTGAGATATTTACCCCAAGCGCTTCTAATACGTCCGCCGCACCGCACCTGCTGGATGCCGCACGGTTGCCGTGTTTTGCAACGGGTACCCCTCCGGCAGATATAACAAGTGCCGCAGTGGTAGATATATTAAAGGAATTGGACCGGTCTCCGCCTGTTCCAACAATTTCAAGGACATTCTGATCGTGCAGCAGCCGGATACAATGTTCGCGCATTCCTTTGGCTGATCCGGTAATTTCATCGATCGTTTCTCCTTTGATTGCCAGAGCTGTCAGATATGCGCTCATCTGAATTTGGCTCGCCTGGCCTCCCATAATTTCGTCCATTACGGCTTTTGCCGTATCATAACTCAGATCTTCTTTATTTCGTAAAGATATAATAGCTTCTTTAATCATATTATAATAACCTCCAGTCTATGGATTCCTATTTGTTTATTGCTTGCCTGGTACTGCGTTGTGTAATTAACGGTGAATACAGCATCTGTTTTTAGTTTCTATTTGATCAGTTTTAGAAAATTTCCGATGATCCAGGCGCCGTCCGGCGTGAGAATCGATTCCGGATGGAACTGCAGGCCGTATACCGGGTATTTCCGGTGTTCTACGGCCATAATTTCGCCGTCTGCTGTCTGTGCCGTTATACGCAGGCAATCCGGCAGCTTATGTTTCAGCGCTGTCAGAGAATGATATCTTGCAGCCGGAATTTCCTGCTGCATCCCCTGAAAAAGAGCGCTTTCGGTATCCAGCCGGATCATGGATGCTTTTCCATGCATCAGCTCTTTGGCATAAGATACGACACCGCCGAATGCTTCACAGATTGCCTGATGCCCCAGGCAGACGCCCAGAATCGGAACAGTTCCAGACAGCTTGCGGACAGCTTCCACACAAATGCCTGCATCCGCCGGTTTTCCGGGTCCTGGGGATAAGATGACTGCAGAAGGATTTTTTTGCCGGATCTCATCTACGGTCAAAGCATCGTTGCGCATTACCATAAGATCCGGATTCATACTTCCGATCAGCTGATACAGATTATAGGAAAAACTGTCGTAATTGTCGATTAATAAAATCATAAATCAATTCCTCCTTCTGCCTGCTCCAATGCCTGGATGACTGCTCCTGCTTTATTGATACATTCTTCAAATTCCAGTTCCGGTACACTGTCCGCTACAATCCCAGCGCCGGAGCGGACAAATACTTTGCCGTTTTTAGCAAATGCGATACGGATCGCAATGCATGTATCCAGATTTCCGGTAAAATCCAGGTATCCGATTGCGCCGCCGTAAATTCCCCGTTTCTGCCCTTCCAGTTCATTAATAATTTCACATGCCCGCAGCTTGGGCGCACCGGAAAGTGTTCCGGCAGGCAGCACGGCATCGACGGCATCCAGGGCGTCCCGGTCTGCCCGGATCTGCCCGCGGACAGCTGAGCCAAGATGCATCACATGCGAAAACCGTTCCACACTTTTGTATTTTTCCATTCTGACTGTACCGATCCGGCTGATTTTTCCAAGATCGTTCCGGCCCAAATCTACCAGCATATTGTGTTCGGCACATTCTTTCTCATCCGACAGCAGGCTTTGCTCCAGTGCAAGGTCTTCCTCCTGCGTCGCGCCTCTTGGCCTTGTGCCTGCCAGCGGAAATGTGTGCAGGATACCGTCTTCCAGTTTGACAAGCGTCTCCGGTGATGCGCCCGCAATCTCGATATCATCGCTGGAGAAATAAAACATATACGGAGACGGGTTTGCCGTACGCAGAATACGATAAGTATCCAAAAGGCTGCCCTCCATATCTGCATCCATCCGGTTTGCTAATACGGCTTGAAAAATATCTCCTTCCCGGATGTATTCCTTTGTCTTATTCACAATTTCACAATAGGCTTTTTGATCAAACAAATACCGGAACCTGCTTTTTAAATGCAGCGGAGGATTTTCCGCCATTCTGCCCCTGGTAAGCAGCGAAGCCATTGCCTGCAGGTCATTGACCCCATCCAAATAGGAACGGTCCAGGTCATCCGTTTTTATATTTACAATTAAGATTACCCTTTGCCTATAGTGATCAAAGGCAATTACTTTATCAAACAACATCAGATCCGCGTCCCGGAAGGATTCTTCGTCTTTGGCATCCAACTGCAGCGACGGTTCTTTATATTTCAGATAGTCATAGGAAAAATAGCCCACGAAGCCTCCGGAAAACGGCGGCATCCCTTCGATCCGGGGCGCCCGGTTTTTATTCAGCAGGTGCCGCAGCAATGCACCCGGATCGCCTGTCTGCTGTGTCTTTACGGTTCCTGATTTTCTGTCTGTAATTTTCACAATACCGTTCTGGCATGTAAATTCTGTCGTCGGATCATATCCAAGAAACGAGTACCTGCCCCACTGGTGCGACGGTTCTGCGCTTTCCAGCAGGAAACAATGATGGCTGGCATATTGCAAGCGCCTGACGGCCATAACGGTTGTGACCGAATCCGCATATAGCTCCATTTTGAGCGGTATTCTGTGGAAATCATGTTCCCCGCCGCTGCCGTCTGCGTCCGGTATGCTGGATATGTGCTGCTGCGGATTCCTGTTTTCTAAAATTTCTTTTACTTTTAATAAAGATGGACTGACCATCACGGCACCTCCTGTAAGGCATTCTGCTTTTTTTCAATACAATCTCCTGTCAAATATCCAAAACCGCTGATCCAAAGGGACAGCCGGAACGTATTCTAATCCGGGAGCTGTTTGCAAATTACAACAAAAAACACCCGTCCCTGATCAATGTAAATGATACATGATCAAGGACGGGTGTGATAATTTCTGTGATCTGAATGATTCTTTCCGCTGCTCTTTACAGCAGTCCAAAATCATAACTCTGCCTGCACAATGTTTATGCAGGACAAAATCATCTTCTTATCATCATCCGCGGTGCCACCTTGCTTTATAGGATGATCCTATACACTTTGGCGAGATACCATCATATCTCCGGCAACTGACGTATGCCCAACGTCGCAGAATACTGGGCAGCATTTACCTTTTCAAACGAATGCTAAATCAAAATCCAAATTTAAAATCTGGATTCTGAAAAAGATCCGGCTGATTCCGCTGCTTTTGACTGCGCCCTCCGTGGTCCATTTAATAATCTGCGTTTGATCCGGCTCTCACCTGCCCGGACTCTCTGGACATGCACAATTATTTTTATCTCCACATCATCGGTTTATGCGAATATTTAATTTTGATTGTTTTCACGAGTCCATTAAAGCACAGTTTTTTTGCTTTGTCAACCATTTTTTTCTTCCAAAACCGCAATCAGCTGTTCTTTATCCAGTCCGGTGATGGATACGCCGTCCTCAGAAATAATGGAATCCGCCAGATTTTGCTTGTCTTCCTGCATTTTCAGGATCCGTTCTTCGATCGTCCCTTTCATAATTAGACGCAGCACGGTAACTTTGTTATCCTGCCCGATCCGGTAAGCACGGTCGGTTGCCTGGTTCTGTGCCGCCAGGTTCCACCACGGGTCATAATGGATGACCAGGTCAGCGGCTGTCAGGTTCAGCCCCGTACCGCCTGCCTTTAAGGAAATCAGGAATACATCCGCTTTCCCTTTTTGAAATTCCGCAACCAGACGGCGGCGTTCCTCTTTTTTTGTCCTGCCTGTCAGCATAAATGCCCGCAGTCCGTGTTTGGAAAACAGTTTGGACAAATGTTCCAGCATCGATGCAAACTGTGAAAACAATAACACTTTATGGCCGCTGGCTGCCGCATTTTCCACTATTTCGATACAAGTCTTCGTCTTTGCGGAATCTCCGGTATAATTTTCATAGACAAGCGCAGGATTGCAGCAGATCTGGCGCAGGGCGGTCAGCTCCGCGAGAATCCAGAGCTTTTGCGTCTTAAATTCTTCATCCGTCTGGTTGGCCAGCGTCATCAGCAGCTGTTTTTCGCGTGCCTGGTAAAGGCTGTTCTGTTCCTCTTCCATCCTTGCATAAACAACTTCTTCGACTTTGTCCGGCAATTCTTTTAATACATCTTTTTTCAGGCGGCGCAGGATAAACGGCCGGACAAACCGGGACAGCCGGACTCTTGCCGCATCGTCTTTGCTTTCTGCAATCGGCCCTTCC
Organism: uncultured Eubacterium sp.; assembly: GCA_947564835.1. Taxonomy (GTDB): domain Bacteria; phylum Bacillota; class Clostridia; order Lachnospirales; family Lachnospiraceae; genus Eubacterium_J. Next base: position 11,535 of record CANOET010000051.1, read on the forward strand.
AGCTCTTCTTTAAACTTTTTATAACTAAACAGATAACCCGGCATCAGAAATTCAAAAATACTCCACAGCTCGCTTAAGCGGTTTTCAATCGGCGTCCCGGTCAGCGCAAACCTGCATCCCGACGCAAGCGACTTGACTGCCTTTGCCGCCAGTGTAGTGGCATTTTTAATATACTGCGCTTCGTCGATAATAACATAGTCGAACCGCTTGTCCAAATAAAAATCTATATCACGCTTTAACAAATCATATGAAGTAATTAAGATGTCATGCTGCTCCCATTCTTCAATCTGCATTTTTCTTGTATTCGCAGTGCCTGCCACTGCCGCAATCTGCGCCGCCGGATAAAACCGCCTGCATTCCTCTTCCCAGTTATAGACTAAAGAAGCCGGACAGACGACCAGCGACCTTGTACCCGGATGTGCTGCTAAAAAGGTCAGTACTTCCAGTGTTTTACCCAATCCCATATCATCTGCCAAAATACCGCCGAAGCCAAACTTCGCAAGAGAACACAGCCATTGGTAGCCAATTTCCTGGTACGGGCGCAGCACGGCATGGATTTCCTTTGGAATTTCATTGTCGCCGTCTTCCATGGCGCGCATTTCACGGATAATAGTCTTAAACTGCTTATCACGCTCAATCCGTATATATTCGGCATTGTCTTTCATCAGGGTGTCCAAATAGAGGGAACGGTACAGCGGCACCTCTGCTTTGCGCTCTTTTAACTGGTCTTTGGTCAGATGCAGCCCGTCATTTAACTCTGCCAGCACAGCCAGTGAGCGGTCATCCAGCCGGATAAAATCGCCGGATTTCAGCCTATGGTATTTCTTCTTATTCTTATAAGCATCCAGAATATCCAACACTTCCTGGGCGCTCATGCCTTCCACATCCCAGCTTACATCCAGCAGGTTGCCTTTCATGGAAATTCCGGTTGTGACCGTTGGCATTGCAATGACGCGCATATTTTTAAACCGGTCGGTCGCAAAAATCTCCGACACCGCTTCTAACTGCGCAAACCCGGTTTCCAAAAAGTCCAGCATAGAATCTTCCTCTTTGCTGTAGTACGTTTGCTGGTCCGATGCCACTTCAAAGTAAGCTTCCAGAATACTCCGCACCTGAAATTCACTGCGGATATCCCGGATTGCTTCCTCTCTGGTCGGGATTTTAGCCACATCATATTCCTGATTGCCATATTTTACCTTAGCTCTACACTCAATCCGGCTGCCCACCTTATCCAGATAGCTTTGAAAAACTGCCTGCTGCGGCTCATATGCTTTGAAATCCACTTTTTCAATCCGCACATCCAAAACATCGCTTACCATCGGAATGACATTTTTCACAAATGCACCGAAATCTTCCTTGCTCAGATAAAAGGACGGGTTATCCAGCTGGTTCTTATATAAACTATAATACCCCAGGCTCCTGTATCTTTGATATTCTTGTGTCATCAGCTTTAAAAAGCCCTTTACCTGTTCGTAATATTCCCGCGTGCAGATATGAAAACAATTCCGCCACAGCAAATGCCAGTACCGGCTGCCTTCGATCAAAAGGATCGGATCCATGATAAGATCCGCGCCCTTCGCATTCCCTTGGATTTTCAGCGGAAGACGCGGGTTTTTCCGCAAGACAAATACCTTCGATTCCTTCTGCAGAATATGGTCATTCACATGCAGCTCCCTGCCCTCATACAGTTCCAGCAGCTGGTCCAGTATCACCGGCGACAGTGTAACCGAACGGCGCTGCTGCACACTGCCATAGTCCCAGCCTTTGTAGCGGTACGAATACTCATTTTGGTTATCTAGTTCCAATAGAAGGTTGACAATACCGGACGATTCCCTCGTAAAAGCACTCTGCGTATGCGTAAACGCCAGTTTTTTCCCATAAGAAACATAGCGCATTTGCTTAATATCATCAATCAGCTCTCCGATATCTTTTACGATATACATCTGCGTTGTTCCGATTTTTAACTCTAACGATTCCCGTTCCTTTTCCAGATGCAGCGTAGGCACCAGCTTCACATTTCCATTGCCGTATTCCTGGCAAAACTGGTTGCGGTCGCACAGCACATAGTAATCCACCAGCTTCTTTAATTCCTTGTCACTCGGTTTGACAGGATCTTTCGGGGGCTGCTTTGCAGGTCTTTCATATGTCTTTTCAAAAACCGGTACCTGATCGTCATACTGGTCAAGTTCGCCGTCTTCCGCCTTATAATTAAATTCCATCAGCATGGCGACCAGATGCTTGCACAATCCGGAATGCGGCTCGAATGCCATGCACCCGCAGGAATAATCTTTAATTAATTCTTCTTTTGATAAAAAAACTACGGTGGCTTTGGTGTTGTAACGCGCTTCCCGGCTCCCTTTTACCGTACTGCTGACCTGATAAGATCTGCTTGTAAGCCTCTGGATATCAAGGCGTCCGGTGGATTCATCTACAAATAAATCATTGCCTCGTTCAAATGTGGCGTTGTCAGCTGATTTTGATTTTATTAATTCCGGATTTATCATTCTCATATTTATGTTCTCCATGATTCATATTTGATGCAGGTTGTTTGATTAGGACTTGTCTTATTTTATCATGAATCGCGGAAAAAGGCACTCTTCTTTTTTATAATCTGGGAAGAACTGGGGGATGTGGCTAAGCGGACGACTCTGCGGGCTGTGTCCTCTCTTCTGGTTCATCCAGGTTAGAGTTGAGGAGAAAATTTATGAAGGGACAATCACTCCCTACACCCATCTTTTTTTCTTAAACAATGCCAGCAACAGCACACAAACAAGCATACTAGCCCCGATAAACACCGGATACGCATACTTCCAATGCAATTCCGGCATACCAGAAAAGTTCATCCCGTACCATCCCACCATCAGCGTTAACGGCTGGAAGACGGTCGTAATTACGGTGAACAGCCGCATCAGATTGTTTTGCTCAATGTCAATCTGCGCCTGGCAGGCTTCCCGCATCTGGGTTACGTAGTCCCGCAGATTCAGAACATTAGCCAAATAACGGGTGGTGCGGTTTGCCAGTATCGTAAAATGCTGAATGCCTTCTTCAGATAAGAGTTTATTTTCGTTCAGAATCAGGCTGTCCATAATGGTATCCAGTTGTTCGTAATAACGTTTCAGGCGCAGCAGCTCTTTTCGGTAGGCGATGATTTTGCGAATGTAGTCAGTTTGAAACCGTACCATTGCCGCCATTTCTGCATCCGCGACTTCACATTCCAGATCTTCGAGGTTGTCCATATCATTTTTAAGCAGATGATGAAAAAAACTCCACAAAGCGCATTCGTTTGTTGCTTCTTTTCCGAACAGGCTGCAGACGCGCTCATAGCCGCGCTGTCCTTCACATAGCAGCAGGAGGTCTTCGTGGTCTAAATAGACCATGACCTGATTGGCCGCGCGGCCTGTTTGATTGATATCGTACATGGGAAAGACAAATAGGGTGTATTTCGGATGGCTCTCAAACGTCTCTGTACGGTTGTCCTGGATTTGACGGATTACTTTTGGTGCAATATATGCTTCATAATCCTGTGCTTCATTGATATCAAGTACTTTTTGCATTGTTTTATCCTCCTTTAAGAAAATTATGGCGGCGGTTCCATGGGGTATTGGAGCAATGGTTATGTAACAGCAAAAAGGGGATTGGAATAGTATGCCCGGGTTTTTGCATGGCATACAGGCTGGCTGTACGTATCATGCGACAGAAAAAGCAAAAAATTCTATGCATACATTTTCCAGATATTGAAAACAATAACAACAGCTTGCAGCCCATCCTGCCCCGGCAGGCAGACTGGCCTGATCTGGCAGGATAGCTGTATAAAAAGCTTTACTGAAATTATCAACAGAAAGGGATAAGCTATGACTCAAACAGAATGCGTAAAAATAAACCTGCGCAAAGCCGCTGTAATCGGCTGCGGTTTTGTAGGTTCTTCGACTGCTTTTGCATTGATGCAGAGCGGGCTTTTTTCTGAAATGATCCTGATTGATGCTGACCGGGACCGTGCAGAAGGCGAAGCGCTGGATATCAGCCATGGTACGCCGTTTGCCAGGCCGATGAAAATTTATGCGGGTACGTACCAGGATCTGACGGATGCTGCCGTGATTATTATTACGGCAGGTGCAAATCAAAAACCGGATGAAACGAGGCTGGACCTTGTCAATAAGAATACGAAAATTATGCGTTCCGTCATACAGGAAATTATGAAATATGGCTGTGAAGGCATCATCCTTGTTGTGTCTAATCCGGTTGATATCCTCACATATGAAGCGTTAAAGATTTCCGGCCTGCCAAAAAACCGTGTGATCGGCTCGGGGACGGTTCTGGATACCGGGCGGCTGAAAAGCGAGCTGGCGGAGCATTTGGGCGTTGACAGCCGCAGTATCCATGCTTTTATCATCGGAGAACATGGGGACAGCGAAATTGCCGCTTTCAGCAGCGCTAATGTATCGGGAGTGCCGCTGAACGATGTGTGCGAAATGCGCGGTTATTTTCATCATGAGGCTGCAATGCGTGAAATTGCGCAGACAGTTAAGAACAGTGCGTATGAAATTATTGATAAGAAAAAAGCGACGTATTACGGAATCGCAATGGCTGTCCGCCGTATCTGCGAGGCAATTGTACGGGATGAAAAATCGATACTTCCCGTTTCTGTAATGATGGATGATTTTTACGGCCTGAAAGATGTGGTATTAAGTATGCCGACCATTCTGGGCGCTAACGGCGCGGAAGGGCAGATGCCGATTACGTTAAACGAAGAGGAACAAAAGCAGCTGGAAAAATCGGCAGATGTGCTGAAAGAAGTGATTGACCAGATCAGCAGCTGAATTTCGCTGTGATCTGATGCCGTTTTGATTATTTTTGATTTTATAATAATCCCCGTACTCAGGATCTCCGGTACAACAGAATCAGTCACAGTTCATGGCTGCAGGCTTGCAATACAGCCTGCAGCAGGTATAACCGTAACATTCCGGACAAAGGTACTGTGCGGAATGCTGCTGGTTTACTTATTTTTAAGAATATTGTAAGAAAATCACTACGATTATGCAAGAAAATCATATTAGGCAGGAAAAGAATCCCTGCTTGCAAATGTATATAATGATCTCAAAGCAATGGAGGAGGGTACTATGACCAGATCAGAATCAGAAACGATGCAAAGAAAAAAAAGAATACGCCAAAAAAAACGCAGGGCCATCCGCCGGGCTGTCTGTATGGCAGCGCTGATGACGGTAATTGTAGCTGCCCTGCGGGTCGCCAGCGATCATCTGCTGGCTGCAGACAGTGTCCCAAAACTGGAAAACAACAAGCTGCAGGCAGCTTCTGCGGTCAGCGTCCGCGAACCGGTAGAACGGCATGCGGCACAGATTACATCCGATTTGAAAGACTATGCAAGTACAAGCAAAACAGCAAAAAAAATATATGAGAACCGCAATCAATATTCCGAAACATTGTTAACAGCATACCTGAACAATCCGGAAATGGAAGATTTTGTGGCCGGCTATCTGGAAGCCAACCTGCCACAGTACACCGCGCAGGGAGGTTTTACCGAAGAGGAAATGCAACAGGAATTTCCTTTGTTCCTGCAATGGGACAAGCGCTGGGGATATGTGTCTTACGGCGGAAGCATCATCGGGCTGTCCGGCTGCGGCCCGACCTGTCTGTCCATGACGCTTACAGCGCTGACCGGGCGCACCGACCAGACCCCGGCGGATGTCGCGAGGTTCAGCGAAGAACACGGTTACTATGTAGAAGGAAGCGGCACAGCCTGGTCCCTGATGACGGAGGGGGCCGCTGCGCTGGGGCTGTCCGCACGGGAGCTGTCTTTAGATGAAACGGTAATGAAAAATGCCCTGGACAGCGGCAGGCCGGTGATTTGCTCTATGGGCGCAGGGGATTTTACAACACAGGGGCATTTTATCCTGATTTACGGTTATGATGCCGACGGATTTTTCGTAAACGATCCAAACTGCATCGCCAGAAGCAGCCAGCGCTGGAGCTTTGAGCGGCTGCGCGGGCAGATCAAGAATTTGTGGGCTTACAGTGTCCTTTAAATTTTAGCGCAAAATGGCAAATTCTGATTCCAGGCGACAGAATTGACATTGTGTTGCGTTTTTGATTGGCTATGCGGACGCCGGGTGAGGGGGAAAGGGCCTGGCTTCCGGCTCCTATTCCAGAATGTTAAGAATCCCTA